>JBMNPE010000001.1:0-99301 GCA_050943435.1 Oscillospiraceae bacterium
AAATGATAACTTTATTTTAATAAAACCGTGAGCGCCATGTGCTCATGGGATGAGAGAAGACAGGGTCCGGTGAAATAAGTGAGATGAAATGCAGAAACTCTGGCACAGGTTTTGACCAATTAAATTGATTGAACGAACATAGGGATAAGGAATAAAGACTATACAGTAAGTAATAAAAGATGAAATTAATACTAATAAGACACGGACAGACAGCCAACAACATATCGAAGAGGTACACAGGAGTAACCGATGTGCCTCTCACCAGTGAAGCTGAGAGGGAGGCAGAGGAACTCGCTCCGTTCAGAGCGGACCGGGTCTTCAGCTCTCCGCTTATGAGGGCTGTGAGGACGGCTGAGATACTCTTTCCTGAAAATGAGATAGAGATCTCAGAAGGCCTGCACGAGATGGACTTCGGAAAGTTCGAGGGGAAAACTGCAGAAGAGATGGCGGATGACCCCGATTTCAAGGCCTGGATAAAGGGCGGCTGCATCGGTAAGTGCCCGGGCGGTGAATCAGCAGAGGGAATGAGGGACCGCGTCGCGGGAACCCTTGAGAAGATCGTCACCCCGCTATTCGGCACTTCCTGCCGGACAGCTGCCGTAGTGTGCCACGGTGCAGCAATCATGGGAATGATGTCCGCATTTGCCGATCCGGACAGATATATCTGGGAGTGGCTTGTTGGAAATTACGGCGGCTATGAGATAGATCCAGAATATACAAATAGTAGAATAATCTTTAAAAAATACAGAAAGTTCGAAAAGATGGGCGGACTGGACTATTTGAGATGAGACTGGAGAAGGGATTTGTCCACATATATTACGGGGACGGAAAGGGAAAGACCACTGCCGCACTTGGCGCAGCAATCAGGGTATCAGGCGCAGAGATCCCGGTTCTCTTCGTCCAGTTTCTCAAGAGCAGGCCGACCTCCGAACTGGATGCCCTGGATAAAGCCGAGGGAATTACAGTTCTCCGCAGCAGGGGAAGCGGTAAATTTCTGGCGGATATGACCCCCTCTGAGAAACAGCAGGAAAAGTCCCGGCAGGAAAATTTGTTCAACACTGCAGTGGATTATACTGCCGGCGGCAGGTTCGGGATGGTTGTCCTCGACGAACTGCTGGACGCTGTGGCAGAAGATATGGTCGGTGAGGGAGAGGTATGCCGGTTTCTCGAGGAGAGACCTTCTGACATTGAGGTCGTGATCACCGGCCACAAACCAGTGCAGTCAATAATCCGGTATGGTGACTATATTACCGAAATGAAGTGTATATCCCACCCCTACGATAGAGGCGTCAGTGCCAGGAAGGGCATCGAGTACTGAAATTTTTATTGAAAATACACCACTGACCCTCTGCTTTTTATGATGGTTTTAAAGGAGAGAATCTGAGAGTGGTTTTTAATCTGCTAGCCTATCTTTCGGACAGCAAGAGGGACGCTCCTCAGGTTTCACCGCTCCTCAATTTTCCTGGTCATATAAATATGAAATGTTATTAATTCAGATAGAACATCACCTGCTGTATCTATGATGGGAAGGCTGGAGATCCTCCGCCGGATCCGGGATCTGTCTGTGCAGCCCGGCATGACATTTCTCATAATCATGCGTGTGCGCTGTCTGCTATAATCCGCTTGTACGCAGGAACAATTATTTCAGGAGGCATATGCTCATGATGACTCAGATTTACTCGATCCAGTCTGTGGAAGAGGCCCTGATGTGCGTGGATGCAGGGGCTGACAGAATAGGGGTTGCAGCTGCAACCGGAAAGCACCTTCCGGCTGAGCTTTCATTCGACAAAGTCAAGGAGATATTCGATGCTGTCGGGGACAGGGCGGGAAAGGTCCTCATTGTTGTCACTGACACGGAGGACGAGCTCTATGAGCCCATCCGTGCCATCAGGCCCGACGTAATCCACATCTGCGGAAATGAATACTTCGCAACACCCGGGTTTGTAAGAAAGGCAAGGGAGATCTGCCCCGGCATAAAGGTCCTGCAGGCTGTTGCCGTCGACGGGGAAGGCGCCGTGGACAGGGCAAAGTACTACGCAGGCTTCTGCGATGAGATCATCCTCGACTCAGTGGATCCGAACATAGGAGGCATCGGCGCCGCCGGCGTCACCAACGACTGGAATATAGACGAGAGGATAGTAAAGGAAGTTTCCTGCCCGGTGATCCTTGCAGGAGGGCTCGGGCCGGACAATGTGGCCGAGGCAATAGCCAAGGTAAAGCCATGGGGCGTGGATTCTTTCACAAGGACTAGCGAAAAGCTCGGCGGAGGCAAGACGAGAAAGGACCCGCAGAAAGTGAGGGAGTTCATTATAAATGCCAACGAGGCATTCAGGAAACTGGAATCATGAGGATAAGGATACTTCCCCTGCTGAGAGGCGCAAGGAAGGCGTCCGGGACGGCTGTCGTCATTGACGTTTTCAGGGCATTTTCGCTCGAGACATATGCTTTTGCAGCTGGGGCCGATAAGATAATCTGCACCGCGTCGGTGGAAGATGCATTCAAACTGAGGGACCAGAACCCCGGGAGCATTATTGCCGGTGAGAGGGGCGGGGCAAAATGCCCCGGATTTGACTGCGGGAATTCGCCTTCCCAGCTTGCAGAGATCGATCTTGCCGGAAAGACCGTCATCCATACGACAAGCGCGGGCACGCAGGGCATCGAGGCCGCCTCCGGTGCGGATGAGATACTGACCGGGGCACTGGTCAACGCATCCGCAACGGCCGAGTATATCAGGGCTTCCGGCACGGAAGACGTATCCCTCATACCGATGGGACTCGCGGGCAGGAAAAAGACAGAAGAGGACATGATCTGCGCCGACTACCTCAAGGCGCTGATCCTGGGGACGGATCCCGGGGATATCGGAAGGCGCATCAGGAAGCTCAAATATACCGACGGGAGCAAGTTCTTCAGCCCCTACAACGAGGAAATCTTCCCCCGGGAGGACTTTTTCATGTGCACCGAGGTGGACAGGTTCGGGTTCGCGATAAGGGTAGGCAGGGAAGACGGCCTGCTCGTCAGCAGGAAAGTGCCGAAGAGCGGTGCTGATTGTTGATTTTTGACTGTGCCGATGGTATATTAACAACTACGCAAAAATAACGATACTTTCAATAAAAAGGAGACGGGACGAAATGCCCAATATCAAATCTCAGAAGAAGAGAGTTCTGACAAACGCCAAAGCAGAGGCGGCTAACAAGTCTGTGCGCGCCGAGCTCAGGACCGAACTCAAGAAGACTGCTGCGGACGCCGCAGAGGGAAAAGCCGATGTGGCCAAGGCTATGAGCACGATTGACAAGGCCGCAAGGAAGGGAGCCATTTCCAAGAACTCCGCCAACCGCAAGAAGTCCATCGTTTCCCGTGAGGCCCAGAAGAAGGACTGAACCAGCCCCGGACAAGACCCAGATCAGATGAGAATGCCCTGCAGGATTTTCCTGCAGGGATTTTTTCTGCTTTCTGCACTTTATTTTCTCTCTAACCGAAGTCTATCATTTCGGAGATTATAGAATTCGAAACGACCATGCCCCTGTCCGTAAGGCGTATTAAGTCCCCTCTCACGGTCATGAGGCCGCTGCGCTCGCAGTTTTCTAGGAATGAAGGGTCAATGCGGGGAATCTTTCCAAACCTCTCCCTGCATTTGGAGAGGTCGAGTCCGTCTGAGAGCCTGAGCCTCAGCATGACGTAGTCCTCCGCTGTGCAGTCCCCTTCCTCTTTCATGAGCTCTTCAAACCTGTCGGAAGGGGAACTCCAGGTGCTGAGGAAGCCGGGGAGGTCCGGCTCGGAATAGAACCTCCTGCCCTGCAGGCACGAATGAGCCGCGGGGCCGAGTCCTATGTAGTCCCGGCAGTCCCAGTACTTCATGTTGTGCCGGCTCCTGCATCCGGGCAGCGAGAAGTTGGAAATCTCATAGTGCTTGTATCCGAGGGCTTCGAGCTGCCTGCATGCGGCGAGGTAGAATTCTGCCTGCCCGTCGTCGTCCGGAAGGCCCCTGGGCGGTTTGTCCCCGAACGGCGTACCTGGATAGCATTTCAGAATATATGCGGAGACGTGGTCTGCGCCGCATTCCGAGAACAGTCTTATGGTCTCCGCCTCGTTCTCCGGCGTCTGGCCCGGCGTTGCGAGCATGATGTCGGCGTTTACGTGCTTAAAGGTTCCGGCAGCTGCCGTGAGGGCCCGCAGGGCTTCGTCCCTGCTGTGCCGGCGGCCGAGGTTTCTGAGAACCGCGTCGTCGAGGCTCTGAACACCGAGGGACAGCCTCGTTATTCCGGCCGACCTGAGGGTCGACAGATAATCCGCGCTGCAGTCCCCGGGGTTTGCCTCCATTGTTATTTCGGCTCCGCGTTCTACCGATGCAGACAGGAATATCTCCCCGAGGATGTGCTCTATTTCGCTAGGTGACAGCTGGGACGGAGTTCCGCCGCCTATGTAAATGGTGTCTGCATTGACCCTCGGCATGGACCTTATCTGGTTTGTGAGGGCACTCAGATACCTTTCCCTGAGAGAACTGTCGGTTTTCACGGAATAGAAGTCGCAGTACGGGCATTTAGAGGCGCAGAAAGGCACATGTATGTATATCCCGGCCTTCTCATCTGAGCTGCCCATATGCCGCACTTCCTTTCCTCTTAGCCTGCCGGGAACATTATATATTAGCTGTCCGCCCGAATGTTCTCGAAAAATTAACAATTCTGAGCATTTTTCTGTTGACTTTTGAAGAGATCGGTGTATGATTATGTTAGCACTCGGAAGAGATGAGTGCTAATGGACGGAGAAAAATGGACATCAGCAGAAGACAACGCATGATACTGGCCGCTGTAGTGGCACTTAATGAGGAATCCGGGGACCCTGTCGGGTCAAAGCTTCTCCAGGAGGCACTTACCCAGATTTCTGTTTCTTCTGCCACGCTCAGAAACGAGATGTCCGCTCTCACCGACCTCGGACTGCTGATGCAGCCCCACACATCTGCAGGGAGGCTGCCGACTGCGCAGGGCATCAGGTTCTACATAGACAACCTGATGGAGCTGGATCCTCTGGACGAAAACGAAAAGAGGAGCCTCACAAAGGCAGTCAGGAGCCTGGACGCTGATCCGTACAAGGCTACGCAGCAGGTCGCGAGGATCCTGTCCGAGCTTTTCGGACTGGAGGTCGTGGCCGCGACGCCGAAGGCCGACAATGCAACTGTCGTGCACTTCAAGGTCCTCCAGGCGGGACTGCACAATCTCGCAGTCGTGGGAGTGACGAGCACCGGGACAGTGAGCAGCGCAATGTGCAGGATCGAAGGCAATACCGGGGAATACGACCTCGGAAAGATGGAAGACATCCTCAACTCGTGCTTTGTGTTCGTCTACGCACAGGACATCGACAGGGTGTGCGAGGAGAAGGGATTCTCCCAGAGCAGCGACGTTATGAAGCCTGTGCTGGATGCCGCGAAAGGCATCATCAAGGGGGCGACTGAAGTCCAGGTGTTCTCCGACGGACTCGAATACCTGCTTGCGTATAACGACCTGGACGAATATGCGAGCGACATAATAAGGCTCGTGTCCGACAGAAAGCAGATAAGGCGGCTTGTCGAAGGAATCTCAGGAGACGTGAGGGTCCTGGTTGGAGATGAACTCGGGCTGGAAAACCTCAATATGCTGGGATTTGTAGCGGCACCTTACAAGATAGGCGGAGGCCAGAAGGGCGGAGTCGGGGTCCTCGGACCGATAAGGATGGACTACTCGTACATAATTCCTAGACTCCACTATTTCTGCTCGTCAATAGAGAAAAATATCGCGTAGATCGGAGGCAGCTGAATTGGCTGAAGAGAATAAGAAGAAAGAGACCGGGAAGACCCAGGAGGAGAATCCCGGGGAAGGAAAGAAGGAAACCGGGACCTCCGTCCCGGTGGACAAGGCCGGCAAGGAGCCCAAGAAGGCGCAGAAGAACGGCGCTGCGGAGGCCAAAAAGACCGGGAAGGAACATCAGGAAGCGGGTTCCAAAAAGGAGGACCGCCTCAAGGACCTCGAGGACACAATAGCAAAGCTCAAGGAACAGTACGAAAAAAAGGAAGCTGAGCTCAAGGACAAGTTCCTCAGGACAGCCGCCGAGTACGACAACTACAGGAAGAGAACCGAAAAGGAGAAAACCGAGGCGTACGGACGCGGCATGGCGGCAGCCATAGAGAAGATGCTTCCGGTGCTGGATACGCTCGAACTGGCCGCTTCAGCGGACTGCGAGAACGCAAACTATAAAAAGGGAGTAGAGATGACAGTCGGGATGTTTAAAAAGGCACTGTCCGACATGGGAGTGACTGAGATAGATGCTCTCGGCAAAAAGTTCGATCCCAACCTCCATTCCGCAATCGCGCAGGACGATGTGGAGGGAACTGAGGAAGGAACGGTCACCAGAGTGCTCCAGAAAGGATACAAGTACGAAGACAGGGTTATAAGGTACGCACAGGTTGCTGTGCAGAAATGAAGCAATACCGGCGGCGGACAGGCGCCGCACCAAAAATATCACGAACATCACTTCAAAAAGGAGATTTGACTTATGGGAAAGATAATAGGTATCGACCTTGGTACCACTAATTCATGCGTGGCAGTCATGGAGGGCGGAGAGCCCAAAGTGATCCAGAACTCGGAAGGCAAGCGCACGACCCCTTCTGTTGTTGCATTCTCCAAGGACGGAGAGAGAATGGTCGGCGAAGTTGCAAAAAGACAGGCAATAACCAACCCTGAGAGGACAATCAGTTCTATAAAGAGGGACATGGGAACCTCCAAGAAGGTCACCATCGACGGAAAGTCCTACACGCCTCAGGAGATTTCAGCAATGATCCTCCAGAAGCTCAAGACCGATGCTGAGGCATATCTCGGCGAAAAGGTGACGGAAGCCGTCATCACATGCCCTGCTTACTTCAATGACGCACAGAGGCAGGCAACAAAGGACGCAGGCACGATCGCAGGGCTCGAGGTCAAGAGGATAATCAACGAGCCTACAGCAGCAGCACTTGCATACGGCATCGACAAGGAAGGCACCCAGAGGGTCATGGTTTACGACCTCGGCGGAGGCACCTTCGATGTTTCGATAATAGAGATGGGAGAAGGCGTCCAGGAAGTCATAGCGACAGCAGGGAACAACCACCTCGGCGGCGACGACTTCGACAAGAGGATAATCGACTGGATGGCCGATTTCTTCCAGAAGGAGAACGGAATTGACCTGAGGAAGGACAGGATGGCGATGCAGCGTCTCAAGGAAGCTGCAGAGAACGCCAAGATAGAGCTTTCCAACGTGACCCAGACCCAGATAAACCTGCCGTTCATCACGGCAGACTCCAATGGTCCTAAGCACCTCGACATGACTCTCACGAGAGCCAAGTTCGACGACCTCACGAGCGACCTCGTGAAGGCAACTGAGGGCCCGGTGCACCAGGCGCTTGCAGATGCAAAGCTGCAGCCCTCCGACATCAACAAGGTCCTTCTGGTCGGCGGATCTTCCAGGATCCCTGCAGTCCAGGAGACTGTCAAGAAGCTGATGGGCAAGGAAGGATTCAAGGGGATCAACCCCGATGAATGCGTCGCTGTCGGCGCTGCCATTCAGGGCGGCGTCCTCGCAGGAGACGTCAAGGGACTGCTCCTCCTCGATGTCACTCCTCTTACCCTCGGAATCGAGACCGAAGGCGGAATCGATACCCCGATAATCGAGAGGAACACAACAATACCTACCAAGAAGAGCCAGATATTCTCAACTGCCGCAAACGGACAGACTTCAGTCGAAGTCCACGTGCTGCAGGGTGAAAGGCCGCTTGCAAAGGACAACAAGACACTAGGCGTCTTCAGGCTCGACGGAATTCCGCCTGCCCCGCGTGGAGTTCCTCAGATCGAGGTCACGTTTGACATAGACGCCAACGGAATAGTGCATGTGTCCGCAAAGGACCTAGGCACCGGAAAGCAGACCGATATCACGATCACTTCCTCCACGAACATGAGCAAGGAAGACATCAACAAGGCTGTACAGGAAGCAGAGAGGTACGCGGAAGAGGACAAGAAGCAGCGCGAAGAGGTCGAAAACAAGAATGCAGCCGATTCAGCGGCATACCAGGCTGAAAAGATGCTCGAAGACCTCGGCGACAAGGTGAGCGCCGACGACAAGTCCCAGGTGGAGTCCATGATTTCCTCGCTGCGTGCGGCCATCAAGGACAACAACCAGGATGACATGAAGGCCCGCAGGGAAGAGCTTGAGAAGAAGATCTACGAGATCAGCAGCAAGATCTATTCCCAGCAGGGAGGCCAGGCCCCTCAGGGCGGAAACGGACCTGAGGCCGGTCAGAATCCTCCTCCGACCGGAGGAAGCGACGGCGGCAGCAATGGAGGAAACGGCGACGACAATGTTGTCGATGCCGACTATAAGGAAGTATAATTTCATCAATACAGCGAGCAGCGGGCACGGCGCTTGACGCCGCGCCCGCATGCCGCAGATTGAGGGCAGGACAGGCAGGATGGCAGAAAAAAGAGACTATTATGAAGTTCTCGGCGTGGACAGAAACGCCTCAGAGGATGATATCAAGGCGCAGTACAGAAAGCTCGCCAAGAAGTACCACCCTGATCTGAACCCCGGCGATAAACAGGCTGAGGAGAAATTCAAGGAGATTAACGAGGCGTACGAGATCCTCTCAGACAAGGACAAAAGGGCCAAATACGACCAGTTCGGCATGGCAGGCGTCGATCCCACTTACGGGGCGGGCAGCACCTACGGCGGAGCCGGTGGATACGGCGTGGATCTCGGAGACCTGTTCAACAGCTTCTTCGGCGGATCCCCGTTCGGGGACACCGGTTTCGGAGGAGGCACGTATACACGCACAAGGCGCAGGACTGCGAATGCCCCTCAGGACGGGACGGATATACATGCGAGGATAGTCCTCACATTCATGGAAGCGGCGAAGGGCTGCAAGAAGACAATAGAACTCAACGTCAATGAGGCTTGCCCGGACTGCAGAGGCACCGGTGCTGCTCCCGGAACGCAGGTCAAGGTCTGCTCGGCCTGCAACGGGACAGGATACGTCACGGTCCAGCAGAACGGGATATTCGGAACGATGATGCAGACAACGAGGCCATGCTCAGTGTGCGGGGGAACCGGCCGGGTCATAGAGAAGCCGTGTTCAAGGTGCCGCGGAACAGGGTTCGTGAAGAACCGCAGAAGGATCGAGATAACGGTCCCTGCGGGCATAAACGACGACCAGAGCCTGCAGATACGCGGCAGAGGCAACGAGGGAAAGAACGGCGGTTCTCCTGGGGACGTCATAGTTACGGTGTCCATTCAACCGGACACCCTGTTCATGAGGAACGGAAACGACGTCATAGTGAATCTCCCGCTCACCTATACGGAAGCCGCACTCGGATGCACTGTGAAAGTCCCGACGATCGACGGGCTGGTAGAGCTCAAGATACCCGATGGCACTCAGAGCGGAAGGGTATTCAGACTCAGAGGCAAGGGCATACAGCACGTCAACGGGACGGGCCGGGGAGATCAGCTGGTCCAGGTCATGGTGGAGGTCCCGAAGAGGCTCTCAAGGGAGCAGAAGCAGATGCTTCAGGAATTCGGCAAATCCATCCAGGACAAGAACCAGGAGGAGCGGAAAAAGTTCAACGAAAATGTCAGGAAATACAGCTGACATCTGAAAAAATACCCGGGAACAGGAAAAGGGAGGCAAGCTGCCTCCCTTTTTTACTGCCCTTTTTCAGATCCGCCGTCCGGCAGGACCACTATAGTTGGAATGTGCCTGATTCTGGGCAGAAGCTTTTCAAGGACATCGGAAGTCCTCATCCTGATCGTGGACGTGTTGATGCAGGGATGGCACCTTATGAATTCATGGTCCACCACGTCCCTGTCCATGAGAAGCCTCACCTTTCCGGCGGTGTCGTTCATGAGGCCCATGATGCTCACTGAACCCGGCGTGAGGTCCAGGAGCTTCTCCATCATCTCTGCCTCCCCGAAGGACAGCCTCGAAATGCCGAGCTGTCCGGACAGGTCCTTCGTATGGAAGGGCTTTCCTCCAGGCATCATCAGCATGTACCAGGCGGTCCCCTGTCTGTTCCTGAGGAAGAGGTTCTTTGTTATCCCCACCCCGATCAGGGGCTCAATTGCGCTGCAGTCGCTCATGTTCATCGCAGGGGAGTGGTCAACCCTCCAGTACTCGATACCCAGAGAGTCGAGAAGGTCATAGCACTTCATCTCCTTTGGTATCCTCTGGTCGGACGGCCTTCCCTTGTGCAGGACAGGGTCGAACGTGAACTTTTCCTCATTTCCTGGCATGGCTTAAAATGGCTCCAATCTGCGGCAAGACTGTAATTTTCTTATCAAGTGCATATGTTATAATATACAAAATTAAAATAAAATATTAAATGACCGGGGACCGGTTCATTTTTATCGAATTTTCTGGAATGGAGGATCTGTACATGGCATCGCGTGACTGGAAAGATCCATACTCAGATCTGTACTACCCCGCCGAGAGGGATTATGGCGAAGATGAACGCGAAAAAGAAGACGGACGTTCTTTCGGGACGCGCTACGAGAGAAGGAGCCGTGATGACTATCACGATGACTATTATGACAGAGACTACCGCACATACAGGAGGGACTATTCCCAGGATTATCCTTCGGATTACGGCACATACGGAAGCCGGAGCGGGTATGACCGCGGACAGGATTACGGATATCCATATGATGGCGGCAGATACAGCCGGGATGACAGCAGCTACGGAAGATATCCGGCAGAGGGCGGATACCAGGATGAGAGGGACAGGAATTACCGCTCCCCTAGGGATGACTACGGATACGGGGATTACCGCAGCAGCTATTATGGCAGCAGGGATGATTACGGATACTACCGCCGCGGCAGAAGCGAAGACTACAGCCGCATAGACAGGGAAGACAGGTACCAGAGAGACTACGGGAATTCATACGACAGGGACGGATACTACCCTGAAAATTACGGCAGGGGGGAAACAAGCCGTGATCTGGAAACCCAGCGCAGGCGCGAGCCCTATCCCGACTACCGCAGCGGGGAGAGGAGCCTGTACAGCCGCAGGGAAGAGGAACAATACCGCCGCTCAGACGCCAAAAAAGAGGAGAAAGTCCCTGAGCAGGAGGTAAAGCGGGAAGAGGAAAACAAACCCGTCAGTTATTCCCAAGGCGTCAGGCAGGAGCCTCAGGAAAAATCCCGTGCCGCAGATGCCGGGCATGACTGGGAGGTAGTGGGCAGCACGGCCCTTGATTTCGGTTCACAGGACCGCGAAGCGGGAGTGAAGCCCGCTTCAGGACAGTACCGCGGGATAGATGCGGTCATTGACGAACTGATGGCTGCCAACGACAGAAGACAGAAGGAGCTGGAGGAATCCCTCGAAAGGGAGAGCTCCGCTGCCGGGAAAGATGACAATCAGAAGTTTCCGGAGCCTGGGGCTCCCGCAGAGGGAACCCGTGCGCCGGAAAAGCCTTTTGCACGCAGTGAAGCAGGAATCAATCCGGATAGCATCTTCCGCAGCCTTGACGATGTCTCGGCAGAAGAGGAGGGTTCTACACGGCGCGGTGAGGAGCCCGGGGACATAAGCCCGATCATCAAGGATGAAATCGGTAATGCTGCCCCGGAAGAACCGCGTGAAGAGGGATTCAGGACAGAAAGACTCGAGTTCGGCCTTCCAAATGAGGAAATGAAGCCCGAAACAGAGGAAAATCCTGAAAGCATTTCCCCTGAAAGGAAATCACCGGAAACTGATTTACAGGCAGAAAAAACTGCAGAAGAGCCCGAAGAGGAAGAAGACGAAGTCGAATCCTCTCTCAGGGAGCTCATAAGGAAGCTCAGGGAAGGCACTTCCACAGCACAGAAGTCCGAGGTGCCGGAGGGATATGCCAGCAGCCAGGAAGCTGAAAACCTCAAGAATGCGGTC
Organism: Oscillospiraceae bacterium; assembly: GCA_050943435.1. Taxonomy (GTDB): domain Bacteria; phylum Bacillota; class Clostridia; order Oscillospirales; family Ruminococcaceae; genus RGIG5675. The sequence goes on from JBMNPE010000001.1 coordinate 11,913, forward strand.
GAGGCCGCGATGGCTGAACCTGAGGAACCCGTAGAAAAGGAGAAGCAGGAAGCCTCCGAACACACACCGGAATCTGCAGAACACGCAGCCGGTGCCGTCGAATCTGCCGAAAATGCTCCTGCAGAAGAATCCGCCGAAATCCAGCATGAGGCCGTAGAAGAAGCCCGGGAAAAGCCTGAAAAAGCTGAGGAAGCAGCCCCACTGGAAAAGGGAGAGCCCGAGGCGGAGGAAACAACCTCTAAACCACAGGAAACAGCTCCAGAAGAGAACGGCAGGGCGGAAGAGCCATCCGGCGAGGCCGGGCCTGAGTGGGTGTCGTTCACACCGAAATTTGTCCCGGTTGAGACAGGAGAAGCTGTTCCCGAGACGGATGCCAGCAGCACCGAGATCCAGACGGAAAAAGCAGAAGAACAGAACATTCCGGAGGAAGAGACTGCCGGGGAATCAGAGCAGGAAGAAACAGAAGAAAAGACCGAAGCCAGGGAACACGCTGAAGGCAGAGCAGAGGCTGATACAGAGGAAACACAGGAAGAAGGAACCCCTGAAGAAGAGGTTTCTGAGTCACAGGAAAAAGAAAGCGGGATGAATCCGGAAGAGGGATCTTCCCCAGCCGCAGCTGAAGCTGCAGAAGAGGCAGAGCCCGAAGAAAAAGAGGCATCTGCTGAACCTGAGGCACAGCCTGAAACAGAGAAAGCGGAAACAGAAGAGGCTTCCGGAGCCGAAGCCGGGGAAAACGCTGAGACGTCCGAACCGGTGCAGGAATCCGCAGCCATTCCGGAACAGGAGGAAAGCCTGCCTGATGCAGAAGTTGCAGATGAGTCAGGCATTGGGGAAGGTGTGCCTGTTCTTACTCTTGAACCTCAGATAGACTGGGGGACCATAGAGGAACAGCCTGGGGAACAGCCTCAGGAAATAGAGGAGTCAGAGGAACGGGAAGACCTGAGCGGAGAATATCCAGCCGCCGAGGTTGAATCCAACGCAGAAGAGGAACCCGGGAAAGAAGAAGTTCCCGCAGAACCCGTGCAGGAGGAAGTCCTTGAAGGTGCCGGAAGCACGCAACCCGCCGGGAACATGCCGGAAGCATCTGAAGAAGAGGCCCGGGAAGAGCCTGCAGAGGAGCCTTCTGGAGAAGAAAACCTGCAGCAGGACCTCAGCGCAGAAGCTCCTTCCAGGGAATCTGAAGCATCTGCAGGGTCGGCGCCTGCGGAAGAACAGGCCGGGGAAGAACCCGGGCAGAAACCAGCTGGGAGTACCAGAAGCGTTGACGACATTCTCAGGGCCCTGAGGGGAGAAGGGCAGAATGACCTCAGACCTGATGAATCTCCCGGGGACACATTCACATTTGTGCCTCCCAAGCCTACTGAGCTGGAGAGCAGCCTGGGGCTTGGAGGGTTCGTGTTCGACGGCGGCAGGAGCCAGAGAGAAAAGGAAGAGGAGAAGAAAAAAGAGGAGAGCCGCAAGCAGGAGGTCGTAAATTCACAGATAGACATAATCCAGGACAGCCTGCTCAAAGGCGCCGTGATGTCGGCTTTCGACAAAAACAAGACCGGCAGGACGGTATTCAGCGAGGAAGAGTGCTTTAAGGCGGAAGGCCTCACCAGCGACAGGGTGCTCAAGAGGCGCGGCAAACCTCTCACGAGGCTGTTCAACGGCATCAGCTTCGAGATACCGCAGGGGGCCAGGACCGTAATATTCAGCAGGGACAACGAATCCTCGTCGGCGCTTGCAGAGACCCTCGGCACCGGGACCGGGATACTTTCGGGCAGCGTGTCATATGCCGGCAGCGAAATCAATCCCAGGCAGTGGCCTTCGAGCATCATGTACATAGACAGCGTCGACATTTTGAGCGACGAGATGACCGGCGAAGAATTCATGCTGCTGTGCGGGATACCTGCAGAAGAGAGCTCCTATGCGCTCAGGGAGGTCGGCCTTTCCGGGATTGAAACCCGCGAGGCGAGGGACATGACCGTAATGCAGAAGCTGTCCCTTGTGACCCTTGCCGCAGCTGAGAACTCAGCCGTGAGCACTTTTGTCATATCGATAAAACAGCCGAACGACATGGCGGACATCGATGCTTCCGACCTCAAGAGCTTTACAATGGCTGTGGGAATGCTCTCGAAGAAGAACAAGACCTTCATCATGAACGACTTCGGTGCGTTTGTGGCATCGAGCGTCTGCAACTATGTGGTTGCCCTTGACGGCGGCAGCCTCGCATTCTGCGGAGATATTGCAGATTTCTGCGACAGATACGGCATGGATGTCATAACTTTCAAGGCGGATGAGAAGACTGCCGGTGCAGTGGGAAGCGGAATGAGCGGCTTCAGCAGAACCCCGTCCGGAGCGCAGATAGTTGACAGGTTCGACGACCGGAAGCTGGAAAAGCTTCTCGACGAGCTCCAGAAAAAAGGCGTAGACATGCGCGGAGTCAAGGCCGAGCCCAGGAATTACCTGAGCGCGGTCAAGAGGATGTGATGCCGATGGGAAGCATGAAGAGCAGACTTTCCGTCTTCTCCGTACAGCGCAGCAAAGGCAGGTTCAGGTGGTACGGGATAGGCTTCGGAATCATCTGCGCGATAGTGTCATTTTCACTATTCCAGTCTATAAGGCTCCTGGAGATGAGGTCCGTTATCCAGGGGTATAGTTTCCTCACTTCTGATTCGGCTCCCGCTTATGTGATGTATATAACTGCCTTCATGGCGCTCCTTGCGGTGAGGATGGCCGTGAGGCCTTCGTTTCTGTCCTTCGACGAGTTCCGCGACAATTCGTGGTATCTTATGACCAGGATGGGCAGGTCCCCCGGGAGCCTCATTTCCTCTAAGATATGGTCATCTGTCTTCTTTGTCCTCGTGTCCTACATTACGGGACACGGGATAACTTCGCTGCTGGTATTCCTCATCGGCAGGAACATGAACACTCTGTCGGTGTTCCTGCTGTTTGCCACGGGAGTCATGGCGGTGATGTTCTTCATATTCCTGATGCTGGCATTCCAGGCCATCTTTTCCGGAAGGGCTTCATATTACATAACCCTTGTTGTTTCAGCAGGGGCAACTGCACGCCTTCTCTACAGATTCGGCATTTTCGGTGCCTGGAAAGATTCGGAGATCGCAGGCTCTGCAGAGGAGCAGATAAGCTTCGGGCCCACGGCGTTCTGGATATGGATAGGCTGCATGGTGGTCTTCACCGTGATCATATTCGCAGTGGCATGGGGCAAATGCACTAAATACCGCAGGCACTGGAAATTCGGCAATGAAGTGAGCTCCCGCAAGGAGTTCGACGAAGCCGAAAGAGCTGTCTACAGGGACAGGAAGGCAGAAGTCGAGGCCCCTGTGCAGTTCTCAGCGAAAGCGGATGAGGCTGTGTCCTCCGGTGAGGACATCATAGAAGAGCAGACAGACCTCCTCGGCAGGGAAGAGCCGTCAGGTTCTGAGGATTCTCCTGCACCCGCCATTAACGACGAGGGCGAGTACAGGGAAATAAATGAAGACGACCAGGACTCCTCTGATCAGATACCAGGGCAGATGACTTTTTCCGGAAAAGATGTAGGCAGCGGGGAGTCTGATGGCTCCTGGGACCCTGTCACAGGCAGCACGGGGAAAAAGAAAAAACACACCTTCCTCGTGATCCTGAATGTGCTTGTCATAGTCCTTTTCGCTGTGACAGCTATTGCAGCAGTGTGCACCATATTATACGGATTCGACATAGGCACCGGATACTTCAATGCGGCACTTGAGAACATCCTGGGGGCGGATTCCGCATCCGCCGTGGAACTGTTCCTCTCTTCCAAAGTCAGCAATTTCCTGCTCGGCGGTGCAGCTCTTGTCATGTTTGCCCTGATGCTCGTGACCAGATACCTTCTCAACGAGGCAAGGCTCAGGGACAACGAAACAGACTGATGCCATAGAAAGCGGCCGGATGCATTTTTTGCATCCGGCCGTATATTTTGCCCTTCTTATTTCTTGTCTTCCTTTTCTTTCTGCTTCCTCTTCACAACTACCAGCATGTAGTAGCAGTAGAGGATGACAGCCACGATGATCACTCCGAGGACTATCATGACAGGAGCCGAGGTCAGGATGTCCGACATTGTGCTCATTATCTTGGAAAATGAGCTGAATTCCACGCTGGTGAGGCTTACAAGGTCCACGGTGCCCGCCTCGTAGCCGTCGGCGTATACAGTCGCAGTCCCGACCACCTGGCCTTCTTCAACCGGGGCGGTCAGTTCATCGGGCAGGTCGAATTCATACGTTATCACCGGATCCACCGTGGCGTCCGAGGATATCAGCCCGTATACGGATTCTGCGGGATAGAGCACTACGGAAGACGTTCCGGAACCGTATTTTACAGATATTTCCGTGACAGGAGTGTACTCGTCGACAAGTTCAGTGAGTTCTGCCTTGGAAAACACAAGGTCATAGATGTACCTCGTCTCGTTGAATACCGAGTTGGAATTCTCCCACACTAGGGAAGTGGTTTCCGTCGGGGCCCCCATAAGCACGAGGATATATGTCATGCCGTTCTTCTCGGCGATCGACACGAGGCACCTGCCCGATTCATCGATGGTGCCGGTCTTTATTCCGTAGACGTATGAGGTATAGTAGCCGCTGTAGGGATTGATGAGATAGTTTGTGGTTACGATCTGCCTCTCGCTGTGCATGTTGGTTGCAGGAAGGGTGTAGACGTAGGTAGAGCAGATTTCGCTGAATCCCGGCACGGTCATTGCCCAGGCGGCTATCTTGTAGAGGTCGGATGCCGTTGTGTAGTGGTCGTCCGCGTAGAGTCCGTGTGGATTTGAGAAGTGAGTCCCCGTGCAGCCGAGTTCCTGGGCCTTCTGGTTCATGCGGCTTATGAACTCGTCGCGGCCGAAATAGGCTGCGACTGCGGAAGCAGCCTCGTTTCCGGAGGCCACGAGCATGCAGTAAAGCAGGTTTTCCATCGTGAGGACCTCCCCGCCCGACAGCGGGATTGAACTCACGTTCATGCCCTCAAATTCGGCCCAGACATCCTCAGGGACAGTTACTTCCGTGGTGGCCGGGTCGAGGCCCTGCTCGCTGCACATGGTGAGCGCAATTGCTGCAGACATTATCTTGGTTGTCGATGCAGGATACACGCGCTCATCGGCATTCTTTTCGTAAACTACCCTGCCGGTGTCCAGGTTTACAAGATATACTGCATTGGAATACGGCTCGTATCCGAGGTCGATCGTGCTGGCTGATGCCTCTGCGCTTGTGGATTCCGATGAGCTTGTGCTTGTGGAATCCGCCGTGCTGTCGGATGATTCATCTGCTGCTGAGCAGGGGAGCGCTGAGGAAAAGGCGAGGACAAAAATCAGCATCAGGGAAGTGAATATATGGAGTTTCCTGTGGGAATGCATTGCTTTATATAGCTCCTTAGTTCATTGCGGTTTCTTTTGAGCGGAACATGTCTGCAACTTCTTTTCTTAAGCCTTCGTGTTCCGGCCCGGCGAGGTCCGGATCGTTCTTCAGAATCGATTCCGCGGCCTTTTGGGAATTGTACAGCGGCTGTTCGTCGCTTACAAGGTCAGCTATGGCGAGCTCAGGCAGGCCGTGCTGCCTCTTCCCAAGGAAGTCGCCCGGGCCTCTCGTTGCGAGGTCGTATTTCGCCACTTCAAAGCCCGAGGAAGTTTTAGTCAGCATTTTGAGCCTCTCTGCGGCAGGTCCGTCCTTTGCGTCGGAGACGAGGACGCAGTAGCTCTGGCTGTCTCCGCGGCCGACCCTCCCGCGGAGCTGGTGAAGGTCTGAGAGGCCGAATCTCTCGGCATTCTCTATGAGCATCAGGGTGGCCCTCGGGTTGTCGACCCCGACGCCTATGACTGTGGTCGAAACCAGCACGTCCAGCTCTCCGGAAACAAACCTTCCCATCACCTTTTCCTTGGCTTCGGGCTTCATCCTGCCGTGAATGAGCCCCAGCCTGAGGGAGGAAAGGGGGCCATTCTTCAGTTCCTCAAAATATTCTGTCGCTGAGAGAGTTCCTTCCAGCGCTTCGCTCTCCTCCACCAGGGGGCACACGATGTAGGACTGGTGGCCTTCGTCCGCCTGCTTTCTTACAAAGCCGAGATACCGGCTCCTCATTGAGGAGTTCACGAAATAAGTCTTCACGGGCTTCCTGCCCGGGGGCATTTCGTCGATGATCGAGACGTCGAGGTCCCCGTATATCATCAGCGCAAGCGTCCTCGGGATCGGGGTTGCTGACATGACCAGGACGTGAGGATGCATCCCTTTTTCCCCGAGCCTGGAACGCTGTTCCACGCCGAAGCGGTGCTGCTCGTCCACCACCACTACGCCGAGATCGGAAAATTCCACCTCGTCGGAAATCAGGGCATGAGTGCCTACAAGCAGATCAACGGAGCCGTTTCTGAGGTTTTCCAGGAGCACATCGCGCTTTTTCCCCTTCACAGAGCCGGTCAGCAGGGCGATGTTGACCCCGAACTGGCCCAAAAGGTTCTGGAAAGTCTCGGCATGCTGCTTTGCAAGCAGTTCCGTAGGGGCCATCACGGCGCACTGGTACCCGTTGGCCCTTGCGAGGAAAGCAGCTGCTGCTGCCACAACCGTCTTGCCGCTCCCGACGTCACCCTGTATCAGCCTCGCCATGGGCTCATTTCTGCTCAGGTCTGCGGCGACTTCTGCTATGGAGCGCTTCTGCGCGTTCGTGAGCTCGAAGGGAAGTGCCCCTGCGAAGCTCTTCCAGTCGGTGTCTCGGAAGGCCGGTGCATTTCTCGAGCGGTTTCCGCGCTTGAGAAGGGACATCCCGAGCTGGAGCACGAGGAGCTCCTCGAAGATGAGCCTTCTCCTCGCTAGATCTGCAGCAGCGGCGTCTGCCGGGAAGTGTATGTTCCTGATGGACCCCGGCAGATCCTCGAGCATGTATTCGTCGAGTATGTAGGAAGGGAGAGTCTCCCTTATTTGGCTGCCGTACGTGGACAGAGCCGTCCTGACGGTTTTTGCAATATATGTACTGCTCAGGCCTGCTGTCTGGGGATACTGCGGGACAAGTCCGCTCTTCTCCCAGTCCTTCACCTTGATGGGGTTGATAATCTGCTTGCGGAGCATGGTCCCTGAGATCCTGCCGTACAGGACTGCTTCCGACCCGGTCTCCAGCCCCTGAGGTCCGAACCTGTTGTTGAAGAATACTATCTCGATGGCGTCCGAATCGTCGTACGCCTCGAGCCTGAACATCGTGCGTCCGCTTCTCGTCCTGACGGGAGTATAGCGCCTTCCTATCGTGACCTTTACAGTGCAGGAATCCCCTATGGAGGCATCCGACACCGGGACGATCCTCGAATAGTCCGCGTATTTCCTCGGATAGAACCTGAGAAGGGCGCCGACCGTTGAGACGCCGAGCTTGTAGAAAAGCTCGGCCCTCTTTTCGCCGACGCCCTTAAGGTATCTTATGTCATCGTCAAGAGAAAGATCGTGCAAACCGTTTACTCAGCTGAAAGATAGTAGTAGTAGATCGGCTGACCTCCTTCTGCCACGGAAATCTCTATGGTCGGAGGCAGGGAATCCCTCAGTTCGCCCGCCACGGCGTTGGCTTCGGATTCCTTGACCTGATCGCCGTATATGAGGGTCAGGAAGCTCGTGTCCTTAGTGCACATCTTCTTGGCAAGCCTCACTACAGCCCTGTCAACCTCTTTTGCGGAAAAGGACACTTTTCCGTTGATCAGGCAGAGAATTGAGCCCCTTCTTATGAGTTTCCCGGCAAATTCGGAATCGCGCACCGCGTATGTCACCTGCCCGGTGACAACATTGCCCGCGGCTTCCATCATGGCATCCCTGTTGTCCTCGAGGCTCTGGGATGGGTCAAAAGCAAGCATGGCAGAAAGCCCCTGGGGGACAGACTTTGTCGGAACAGTCACGGCCTTCCTGTCTGCGAGCCCGCAGGCGGCATCCGCCGCCATCACTATGTTTTTGTTGTTAGCAAGGACAAGCACCCTGGAAGTCGGCACCGACTCAATTGCAGAGAGGATGTCCTCCGTGGAGGGGTTCATCGTCTGCCCGCCGCTCACGATCCCGGAAGCACCGAGATCGGTGAACATCTGGTCAATGCCCTTTCCGTCGCTCACTGCGACGATCATTATTTCGCCGTCCGGGTCAGGGTCGGCATACGCGGGATTGGACTTTGCATTACCCGCTTCAGGGGGATCGGCGCTGTCGGCACTCCCAGAGCTTCCGGAATACAGCTCCTCATACAGGTTGCGTATTTTCAGGTTGTCTATGCGGCCCTGCTGGAGAGCCTTTGTAATGACGGTGTCGGGACTCTGGGAATCCACATGGACATGTATGGTGCCGGAGTCCTCGGAGAACGATGTGTTTTCCCCGATGGCCTCTATAGAGGCCTTGAGTGCTTCTACCGATGTATCCCTTCCGCTGAGGACGTCGAAATCTATGACATAGCTGTCCTTGAGGCTCTGGTCGGGCTTTTCCTCCGCTTCGCCCTTGGCGGATTCGGCTTCGCCTTCCTTTGCCACGATGCTGCCGCCGCGGAACACCTGCTGCATTCCCTTGAAGATGTAGAGGAGCCCCTGGCCGCCTGCATCTACTACGCCGGCCTTCTTGAGGGTGTCAAGCTGTTCCGGTGTCTCCTTCAGGGCCTTCTCTGCGGCTTCGACTGCGATGTCGAAAAGCTCGGCGGGATCCCTGTCAGTCCCCGCTGCAGCTGCTTCCTCGGAAGCCCTGCGGGCTACGGTCAGGATGGTTCCCTCTGTCGGCTTCATGACGGCTTTGTAGGCGTATCCCACACCCTTCTGCAGAGCCAGCAGGATGGAATCCGAGTCCGCCTCGGTGTGCCCCTGCATGGCCCTGGAAAATCCCCTGAATATAAGGGAGAGAATGACCCCTGAGTTACCCCTTGCGCCTTTCAGGCATCCGGTGGAAACGACCTTTGACACTGTCTCCACGGTCGCGTCATCCCCGAGCTTCTTGAGCCCGTCGACGGCGTTGGAGATGGTCATCGTCATGTTTGTCCCGGTGTCCCCGTCAGGTACGGGGAACACATTGAGGGAGTCGACTTCCTCCCTGTGGTTTTCCAGATTGTTGGCGCCTGAAATAAAGGCGTCTCTCAGTGTAGGACCGTTAATCATAACCTCAAGCGTTTTCCTGTTCCGGTTCGGAAGTTATCTCGTCGACGTACACCCTTATCTGGGCGACGGGGATGCCGGTAACTTCCTCGACGACGTATTTTACGTTGTGGGTGATTGCCCTCACGGTCTCTCCGATGTTGAGGCCGTAGGATATCTTGATGTGCAGTTCTATGTTGAGCTTGCCGTTGGAGACAGTCACCTGCACGCCCTTGTCAATGTATTCCTTGTGTGAAAGCAGAGACCTGATGGACTGCCATGTGTTCCCGTCCGCCATGCCGCTGACGCCGAAGCACTTCGTGGCTGTCTGTCCGACGAGGTCCGAAAAGAAACCAGGAGTCAGATATACGTGTCCGGCTTCATTTTTTATCTCGACCATGAGAATGCCTCCTTGAGTGTGCACGGAAAGGCGTCTTGGCGGCACGCCTGACCGCGATACTTTATTATAAGGAAAACAGGGGGCCTGTTCAAGGCGCGGGCCCTCAGTCAGAGCATTCGCTTATTCTGCGGGCCTCCCTGCACAGCCCCGTCGATTCGTCTATGTCGAACAGGACGGCATCCAGGCGGCATGGTCCGTCTGCGACCATGAATTTGGTCGGGACCATGTACTTCATTTTCCTTATTGCAAGCTCTGTTTCAACGCCGAGCACCGAATCATAGGGGCCGGTCATTCCCACGTCCGCTATGAATCCCGTCCCCTTCGGTAGAACCCCGGCATAAGCCGTGGCCACGTGGGTGTGCGTTCCGAACAGGGCGGAAATCCTCCCGTCGTAGTATCTCGCAAAGGCCTCCTTCTCGCTCGTGGCCTCAGCGTGGAAGTCTATGACAGTGGACTTTACGTCCTCTCCGTCCTCCAGGAGGTGCTGCATGACGTAGAACGGATTCCTGGTGCTGAACCCCATGAACGACATCCCTATGAGGTTAATGACCCTCAGCGACATAGACCCCTTCCTCAGTATGCAGGAGCTGTGGCCTGGCACGCCCTTCATGAAATTGGCCGGCCTCAGGAGGAAGGGCTCCTCGTCATAGAGCTTTTCCCATCCCCTCTGGCGGAATGAGTGGTTCCCGGTTGTCACGCAGTCAGCGTACTGCAGCAGGGATGTGAGTCCGGATTTTATGATCCCGGTGCCGGTGGGGGCCGAATTTTCGCCGTTTACTATCGTAAAATCAACTGAATTGGCCTTTTTTATGGCCGGGACCCTTGCGGAGAAGAACTTTATCCCCGGCTCGCCTACTACGTCGCCTATGCAAAGAACGTTCATTGACTGGCTCTCCTAAAGAAAACGCCCTGCCTGAACGGGCAGGGCGGGTTTCGGGCGGTTTACTTTGCGTATTCTATCGCTCTGCTTTCCCTTATCACATTTACCTTTATCTGGCCGGGATAAGAGAGCTCTGATTCTATCCTGTTTGCGATGTCCCTCGCAAGAACCTGAATGTCGTCGTCGGAGAGGTCGTCCGGCTTTACCATGATCCTAATCTCCCTGCCGGCCTGTATCGCATAGGAACTCTCCACTCCCTCGAAGGAGTTTGCGATCTCCTCAAGCTTCTCGAGGCGCTTTAAGTAGTTCTGGACATTCTCCCTGCGAGCTCCGGGCCTCGAGGCGGATATGGCGTCGGCTGCCATCACAATGTATGCTATTGCGCTCTTCGCCTCGACGTCGCCGTGGTGGGCTTCTATGGCATTTATGATCTTCGAGGATTCCTTGTAGCGCTTGGCCACGTCGGCACCGAGCTGGACATGGCTGCCTTCCATCTCGTGGTCGAGGGCCTTGCCTATGTCGTGGAGTAGTCCTGCCCTTCTCGCTTCGGTCTCGTTTACACCGAGCTCGGCCGCAATTGCCCCGCTCAGGAGCGAAACCTCTATTGAGTGGTCGAGCACGTTCTGCCCGTAGCTCGTGCGGTAGTGCAGCTTTCCAAGCAGCTTCACTATGTCCGGATGCAGGTTGCTGACGCCTGTCTCGAGCTCTGCGCGCTCTCCCTCCTTCTTGATGACCTTGTCTACTTCCTTCTTTGCCTTCTCGACGGTATCCTCGATGCGCGCGGGATGGATCCTTCCGTCGTATACCAGCTTTTCAAGCGCTATCCTTGCGACTTCGCGCCTCACAGGGTCGAAGCAGCTTACGGTGATTGCCTCCGGGGTGTCGTCGATAATGAGATCGACGCCGGTTGCGGTCTCGAGGGCCCTTATGTTGCGTCCCTCTCTTCCGATTATGCGTCCCTTCATCTCGTCATTCGGGATGGAAACGACGGATATCGTTGCCTCGCTCGTGTGCTCAGAAGCGCATCTCGCGATGGCAGTGCTGATTATTTCCTTGGCAAGGGACTCCTGGTCGTCCTTAAGCTGCTGCTCGTATGACTTTATCTTGAGTGCCTTTTCGTGGTTTAGCTGTGTGTCGAGGTTTGTGAGGAGAATGTCCTTTGCCTCGTCGCGGGTGAATCCGGAGATCTCCTCCAGCTTGTCCATCTCGCTTGCCTTCAGGGCTTCGACCTCGGCTTCCTTGCTCTCGATGTCCCTGAGCCTTGCAGCCTGTTTTTCCTCTTCCTGGTCAAACAGCTCCTGTTTGTGCTCGAGTGCGGATTCCTTCTGCAGAACCCTGCGCTCCTGCCTGCTCACTTCGCTGCGCCTTTCGCGAAGCTCCTGCTCGGACTCATTCCTCATGCGGAATATCTCGTCCTTGGCTTCGACTACGATTTCCTTGCGCTTTGTGTCGGCAGCCTTCACCGCATCGTTGATTATTCTCTTAGCTTCCTCTTCTGCAGAACCAATTTCGGCCTCAGCCACTCTTTTCCTGTGGGAGATGCCGGCAAAATAAAAGATTACCCCGGAGATAATCGCTGCGATGACGGCCGTAACAATCGCTACCCAAAGCTCCATTGCTCCAGCTGTCCTTTCATGTATTAAATTTGAAAATATAGTCGAATATTTTGTTAATGAATGTATATTAAATCCGCTAAAATATTACAACTATAATTATCAAAATAAACAAGAGTTATTCTATAGTTATTGTTAAACAGTGTCAAGGAATGCAGGGTGCTATACTGGACGCGTGCGTGCCGCCAGGCCGCACGGAGGAGATAATACATGGACATGAAGTTTGATCCGTCTGAATATGCAGCTGATCCGGCCCTGGCGCCGCTCGGGAAGTCACTCGAATATCTCATGGAGGATTTTGTGGGAAATGTGTCAATCCTCGAGGAAGTCAGGCTCGGAAGGGCAGAAGTGCTCGAGGAAGACAGCGGATGCGCGATGGTTTTCCACAAATGCGTAAAAGCGTGCATGATTTCGGCGAGGGACCCGGAAAGGGCCGCGGAATGTGTGGAAAAAGCTGGCACGGACTTTATCACTGTCAACAGCCATGAGGCAGAGAGGCTCGCGGAGGCAGAAGGATACATTGCAGATGACCCGTGCGTGCAGGCCGCATACCTCAGGCCTTCTGTCAGCCTCGCGGAAGGACCCTGGGATATAAGGAGGCTCACCTATGAAGAGCATTTCCCGGTCCTCGAGAGGACCTATGACGGCCTTCCGCCGGAACTCACGGCCGAGAGGCTAAGAAAAGGGATGGTTTACGGGCTGTTCGAGGGCGGAAGCCTGAAGGGGTATATAGGCTCTCACGAGGAAGGGTCCATCGGAATGCTCTATGTCTTCCCGGAGGAGAGGCACAAGGGCTATGCAAGGGTGCTCGAGGAATTCATGATATCGAAAAAGCTGTCGGAAGGTGTGATCCCGTTCGCCCAGATTCTCGAGGACAACGTTTCGTCTCTCTCGCTTCAGAAAAATATAGGGATGGAACTCTCCAGGGGAAGGGTTATCTGGATGGAGAGAAGCGGTTCCCGGAGCTGAATCCCTGAATGATATGACAAAGGGGCCCCTGCAGGGGCCCCTTTTGACGTGCACCTTAATTAATCAGCCGGCTTTCTTGTCCTTCATGAGGTCGCGGATCTCTTCGAGGAGCTTTACGTCGTCCGGCTTTTCCGGAGCGGCAGGCTCCTCCTCTTTCTTGGAGCGCTCGTGCACCTTGTTGATGCCCTTTACGATCAGGAACAGCACGAGAGCTATTGCGAGAAAGTTGATAATATTCTGAATGAGATTCCCGTATGTGAGCACGGGAGCGCTGTCGCCGCTGCCGAGCGTGACGGAGAGGCTTGTGAAGTCGACGCCTCCTATGACCACCCCGAGAAGGGGCATGATGATGTCATCCACGAGCGAGTTGACTATCGACGTGAACGCACTGCCCATTACAAGGCCTACGGCCATGTCCAGAACATTGCCCCTGGATATGAACTTCTTGAATTCTCCGAAGAATCCCGATTTTTTCTCTTTTCCAGCCATACGCTGTCCCCCTGTGAATGAATTTAGATTTCCATCGATACAATTCTACTTCCAAACCCCGCAAAATCAACATTTGCACTCCATCAGGGAAGCCCTGGTATGGTAAAATCAAGGTGAAGGGAGGGGATCCTGATGACTTTATGTGAGGAATGCGCGTATTACGTGGAAGACGAACAGGGCTCCTACTGCTCTGTGAACCTCGACGAAGACGAGGCGGTGAAATTTCTTTCAAGAGGTCAGGAATGCCCTTATTACAGGAACGGCGATGAATACTCCGTGGTGAGGAAGCAGAACTGAGCCGGTCCCAGCTCATGTACGGAAGGAGAAGAAATGCCTGACAGAAGAAGAGTGATGATCGATACCGACACTGGCTCAGACGACGCAGTCGCCCTTGTCATGGCCCTCAGGGACCCGACCCTGGAGGTGGTGGCTATAAGCACCATCGCCGGCAATGTGGATCTCGACAAGGCTACGATTAATGCACTCACAACATGCGATTATGCAGGGACATACCTTCCCCCGGTGTACAGTGGTGCAGGAAAGCCTATGGCTGCGGAACTTGTGGACGCGGGCGGTGTACACGGGAAAGACGGTATGGGCGACCTTGGGACCCTCAGATGGAGCACGAGGAAGCCGGAAGCAGAGACCGGACCTGCCGCGATAGCGGAATGGTGCTCCCGCGGGGTTGAGCTCATCTGCCTGGGACCGCTCACCAATGTCGCTGTCGCGATGACCAAGGACCCCGACAAGATGAAAAACTGCCCTCACATAACGATAATGGGAGGACAGGTGAGAAACGGAAATGTGGGCCAGGTTGCGGAATTCAACATCTGGCAGGACCCTGAGGCCGCCGACATCGTCTTCGGATTCGGAGTGCCGATGACGGTTCTCCCCATTGAGGCATGCTTCGGGGACGCCAGGGTCATGGAGGACGAGGTCGAGGAGTGGCGCAGGACCGGAACCGAATGGGGAAGATTCTGCGCAGACATCAACGGCGTCCTTATGAGCGTCGTGTCAAAGGGCCAGAAGGAGAAGTACATCACAATGCCTGATCCGACCGCAGTGGCGGTTGTCGCACGCCCGGACCTTGTAAAGAAGAGCTTCGGCAGCTATACGAGGGTCGAGACGCGCGGAACCATCACAAGGGGAGCCCTCGTGAACGACAGGAGGAATGAGCACAGCTTTGAAGCCCTGTCCAAGGAGACGGTTCTCCATCCGTACAACTGCACCATAGTCGAGGAAATCGACGGGAGAGGATTCAAGGACTACATCCTCTCGATGCTTTCGTGAGGGAGGATGCAGATATGGACAAGAGAAAACTGATAATCGACACGGATACCGGCTCCGACGACGCAGTCGCCATCGTCATGGCGCTGAGGGAGCCGTCTGTCGAAGTGCTTGCCTGCACCACCGTGAGCGGCAACGTGGAGATGGAAAAGGCCACTGTAAACTGCCTGCAGTCAATAGAATACGCAGGCACGTACAGGCCTCCCGTGTACAGGGGCTGCAGGCTTCCCCTCATGTGCCCGTATGAATCTGCCACGCAGGTTCACGGCGAGGACGGGATGGGTGACTGCCCGTGGCTCAAGAAGCCGTCCATAAAGGCCTTCGAGGGCAATGCCGTGGACAAAATGCTCGACATAATCCGCTCGGGGGACGGAGACATTGAGATACTGGCCCTTGGCCCGCTCACGAACATAGCCTGCGCCATCATCGAGGACAGGGAGACGATGATGCGCGTGCCGAGGATAACGATAATGGGCGGCGCGTGGTATTACGACAACCCGCACACGGTGGCGGCGGAGTTCAACGTCATGTGCGACCCTGAAGCTGCTGACATCGTGTTCAGCTCCGGCATACCTTTCACGCTCGTCACGCTGGAGGCGTGCTGGGGAGACATGAAATTTTCCCCGGATGATCTTTCAAGATTCCGCAGCGCGGGGGAGCTCGGAAAGTTCTGCATGGACTGCAACAGGACCCTCATCGACATGAACAGGAGGTATTTCGGCCGGGAGGAGCTCGATCTCCCCGATCCTGCAGCCTTTGCTGCGCTCGCAAAGCCTGAGATGATAAAGGAGAAGTTTCCTGCATACACGAGGGTGGAGCTGACCGGAAAGTACATGCGCGGGGCGACCATATTCCTCTCTCCCGAAAAGGATTTTGCCGACGACGCTTTCGGAATTAAGAGAAAACCCGCCAATTCGGTGGTAGTGACGGCGATGGACGGCCCGGCCTTCAAGGACTACATGTATTCCCTTATTACAGTGAAATATTAATAAGTAACAAAATTGTAATAAATGAGTGAACACGCTCCTGATCCGGCTGTTTTTCCGGGCGGGGGCGAGTTTATTTTGGTCGCAATACACAAACAGAGGGCTGAAAATCGGCCTTCTCATGTGCAGAACAATGGCAATTTTGAAATTTTCGGCTTCCGATACTTCGCTTTCAGAAGAAATTTTACAGAATATTTGCAATTGACAAATTTTATTGCATTGACTTTAATAATATTTATTCACGTATTCATCCTTTTGGAAAAATCGGATGGATTTATTATTCCCGTCCAACCGGGAGAGAGAGGGAAAACAGATGAAACACTTGAAAAGCATACTGGCAACAGTGCTGTCGCTGATCTTGGCTGTTTCTATGCTTGCGGCCTGCGGAAGCAGCGGAAGCGAGACTTCCAGCACTTCGGGCAGCAGCGACTCGACTGATGAGACTCCTCTCGTCATCGGGTACAGCAACTTCAACAGCAAGTTCTCGCCGTTCTTCGCCGAGACCCAGTACGACATGGATGTTGCCAATATGACGCAGCTCTACCTGCTTACGAGCGACCGTACAGGTGCCATCGTCTATAAGGGCATCGAAGGCGAGACGATCGCTTACAACGGGACAGACTACACCTATTACGGACCCGCGGACCTAGAGGTCACGGAGAATGACGACGGAACCGTGTATTACGACTTCACGCTGAAGGACGGTCTCACGTTCTCCGACGGAGAGCCAGTAACCGTCGATGACATCATCTTCACGTTCTATGTCCTCTGCGATCCGACATATGACGGCTCTTCGACGCTGTTCTCTCAGCCGATAGAGGGACTCGAGGAGTACCGCACCGGAATGTCCACGCTCTTCGACCTCATCGAGGCTGCAGGACGCGACAACACCGATTACACCTACTGGACCGAAGAGCAGCAGACCGCTTTCTGGGAAGCCTATGACAATGCACTGACTGCCATGGCCCAGGAGATCATCGACTACTGCGTGGCAAACGGATACAACACAGACACCGATTCTGTCGCTGCCGTTGCTGCCAACTGGGGCTATGACCTTCCTGAGGACGCCACAGTTGAGGACTTCGGACAGGCCATGGTCGCCAACTACGACGGAATAGCCTCCTGCGTGGCAACCGAGTCTGCAGGCTCATCTCTTTCTGATCTGTTCGACGGGTATGATGACTACCTCATCGGTGTACAGACCGGAGAGTCAGCCGACAATATAAGCGGAATCCAGAAGACCGGTGACAACACCCTGCGCGTTGTTGCAACCCAGGTTGATGCCACAATGATCTACCAGCTCGCACAGCCAATCGCCCCGATGCACTATTACGGAGATTCTTCTCTGTATGATTACGAGAACAATCAGTTCGGATTCACAAAGGGCGATCTTTCAATAATTCGTTCCAAGACCACCGAGCCCGTGGGCGCCGGAGCCTACAAGTTTGTAAAGTTCGAGAACGGAGTCGTTAGCTTCGAGGCCAATGACAGCTACTTCAAAGGCGCACCGAAGACCAAGTACGTGCAGTTCCGTGAGACTTCCGAAGCCGATAAGCTCAACGGAATCATAACCGGAACGCTCGACATCACCGATCCTAGCTTCAACAACGACGCTGTAGACGCCATCGAAAGCGCAAACGGCGGGGAGCTCACCGGCGACGTCATCACGACCAGCACCGTTGACAACCTCGGCTACGGCTACATCGGAATCAACTCCCACAACGTTTCTGTAGGAGGGGAACCTGGATCAGAAGCATCCAAGAACCTGCGCCGCGCATTTGCGACGATCTTCTCCGTGTACCGCGATGTCGCAATCGACTCCTACTACGGAGAGAGGGCCACAGTAATCAACTATCCTATTTCCAACACTTCATGGGCTGCTCCTCAGCCTTCTGACGACGGATACCAGGTAGCGTTCTCCACTGATGTGAACGGAAACGACATCTACACCTCCGACATGTCTACAGAGGACAAGTATGCGGCAGCCTCCGAGGCAGCACTCGGATTCTTCGAGGCCGCAGGATACACGGTCGTCGACGGCAAGTGCACGGCTGCTCCTGAAGGAGCCAAGCTCGAGTACACCGCAATGATTCCTGCAGACGGAACCGGAGACCATCCGTCCTTCATGATCCTGACGCTTGCCAAGGATGCTCTTGCAGAGCTCGGAATCAACCTCATCATCAACGACCTTTCGAACTCCTCCGACCTCTGGACTGCTCTCGAAGCCGGACAGGGCGAGATCTGGTGCGCTGCATGGCAGGCAACAGTCGATCCTGATATGTACCAGATCTACTACTCCGACATCGCCAACGGCGGTGCAGAGCCGGGCGGATCCAACTACATGTATCAGATCGAGGATGCAGAGCTCGATGAGATGATCCTCGAAGCGAGGGCTTCCACCGATCAGGAATACCGCAAGGCAATCTACAAGGCATGCCTCGACAAGATAATCGAGTGGGCGTGCGAAGTTCCGATCTATCAGCGCCAGAACGCAGTTGTGTTCAGCACTGAGAGGGTCAACATCGACACAGTAACCCCGGACATCACAACATTCTACGGCTACCTCAACGAGATCGAGAATATCGAACTCAACTGAACGCAGCACGAATGAGCCCTGATGAGGGCTCGTCCCGGAAGGGAACCTGAATAAAGAAAGGCCGCACTGTGGTCAAAAGATCACGGTGCGGTTTTCTGGTACTAATTCTGAATTTTAATGAATGAGATTCTTTCAGTGGCGACAGAATCTGATTTGTAGTATATAATTATAAATTACCTGAGAATTCTGAGAGGGCGTGATACCTGTTGTGGAAATATATAGTTAAGAGACTGCTCATCTCTGTCCTCATACTGATACTTGCGACTTTCTTAATCTACTGCCTGATGAGGTGCCTGCCTACCTCCTATCTGGAGACTGTGGCAAGGTCCAAGTCCATGCAGCCTGGATCAAAGTCGTTCGAAGAATGGTGGGACCAGCTGGCATCCACCTACGGGATGGACAAGGGCATAATAGGAGGATACCTGCAGTGGGCCGGGAATGCCCTGCAGGGGGATTTCGGAGACAGCTGGATGTGGACTGTTCCGGTCGTCGAGAAGTTCAAGTCCTGCATCGGCGTGTCTTTTGTCATGGGCCTCATCTCGTTCATACTTGAGATTGTGATTGCAATACCTCTCGGCATTCTTGCCGCGACCAAGCAGTACAGCGCCACAGACTATATAATTACGATAATTGCACTGACCGGCATTTCACTGCCCACATTCTTCTTTGCTTCACTGCTGAAGCTCGTGTTCTGCGTCAAGCTCCACTGGTTCGACCTGGGCGGTCTGGTCAGCAGAAACTATGACTACATGACCCCGGTCCAGCAGTTCTTCGACAAGGCCGACCACCTGGTTCTTCCGATAATAGTCCTGGTCGTGATAAGCATGGGCTCGCTCATGAGGTATACGAGGACGAACATGCTTGAGGTCCTCAACGCTGATTACATCAGGACAGCAAGGGCAAAGGGCCTTTCTGAACACAAGGTCATCTACAAGCACGCCTTCAGGAACACCCTGATTCCGCTGGTCACGATACTCGGCGGCTCTCTCCCGGGACTTTTCTCAGGAGCCCTGATAACCGAGACGCTCTTCTCGATAAACGGAATCGGCTATGTTTCATATCAGAGCATGAAATCGGGCGACATCCCATTCTCCATGTTCTACATGACTTTTATTGCAATTCTGACGCTGCTCGGGAACCTGATTTCCGACATACTCTACGCCGTGGTTGATCCTCGCGTCAGGATAGAACACTGAGAGAGGAGGAAGATCATGGCTCAAGAGAAAAAGAAGCCCGAAAGCGAAGAAGAAGAGTATTCTCTCAGTGACGAACGGCGAGTCAAGGTCCTCTCCCCCGGGAGGATGGTTGCCAAGAGATTCTTCCGCAACCGCGTTGCAGTCGTGGGACTGTGCATACTGGCGTTCATGTTCCTGTTTTCGTTTGTAGGAGGATGGCTGTCACCTTACACGGAGGACCAGCTCTTCTACAGGTATGACATACAGAACAAGCTCTATGCGTCAATATCAGAGAATACAAGCTACAGATATGTTTCAGACAGCGAAAAGGGAGGATTTCCTTCACTCGCGCAGGCACAGTTTGTGCTGGCGGTAAATACGGGCAGCGATTCCTTCTCTGCGAGCGGCGTCGACTACACGTATACCGATGACGGGAATCATGTGTATTCGATCTACACCGGAGGCGAAGTCATAGCCTTTGCCTCATACGGCATCATAAGCCCGAGCGACGAAGATACAACGCTTCCATTCGCCCTGCAGTACCAGATAATCCAGGCATACGCCAAGAACCAGAGCACCTTCGAATATGAAGGAGAGACATATACGCTGCTTGAGGACGGAGGAGTCGTGCTCGGAGACACTGATATAGCCTATGTGAGCACTTACAGCGTCCAGGCGCTGATGAGCGATGTCTTCCTCACGAGGGAATTCAAGGATGCCCTCATTAACGCCGTTGAGAACGACGAATCCTCGTTCTCATTCACAGACTCTGAAGGAACGACGGCAGAATACACCATCCAGTATGATGCCTCCAAGGACGCCTGGGACGTCATGCAGGAAACTTCGACCAGGGTGTTCGACACATACGGATCGCCTTCAAAAGAGCACTGGCTCGGCACGGACAAGAACGGGATGGACATGCTCACGAGGCTCATGTACGGCGGCAGGGTTTCGCTCTACATCGGCTTCATAGTGGTGTTCATAGAGACATTCCTCGGTGTCATCATGGGCGGCATCTCCGGATACTTCGGAGGATGGGTCGACATGCTGATAATGAGGATCGTCGATGTGTTCTACTGCATACCGTCGATGCCGATAGTCATAATCATCGGCGCTGCGATGGACCAGATGAAGGTCGACCCTCAGATAAGGATGGTCTACCTCATGCTGATACTCGGCTTCCTCGGATGGCCGAGCATTGCCAGGATGGTCAGGGGCCAGATACTGACCCTGAGGGAGCAGGAGTTCATGACGGCAGAGGAAGCACTTGGAATCAAGCCTTCCAGGAGGATTTTCAAGCACCTCATTCCTAATGTAATACCTCAGCTCATCGTAATCATGACGATGGGACTCGGCAACGCGATACTTACGGAAGCGACGCTCTCCTTCCTTGGACTTGGCGTCAAGTTCCCGTTCGCATCGTGGGGCAATATTATCAACGATGTCAACGACACATACGTCCTCTCAAACTACTGGTTCATCTGGATTCCTGCGGGCGTATGCCTCATGCTCACGGTCCTCGCATTCAACCTGGTCGGCGACGGCCTGCGCGATGCATTCGACCCGAAGATGAAGCGCTGAGAGGAGGATATGGAGACATGAAGAAAAAACGCCAGGAAGGATACCTGTCAGCCAGGGAATCCAGAGCCATATCCAAAGCAAACCGCAAGATAACGAACAAGCTGGAGAAGCAGCGCAAGAGGAAGAACGTTCCGGAATCTGAGTATCTCACCCAGATGAAGAATCCGGACAATGTAGTGGAATTCGATGACCTGCACACGTATTTCTTCACCGATTCAGGAACTGTCAAGAGCGTCGACGGAGTTACATTCGACGTTCCCAGGGGCAAGACGGTCGGAGTAGTCGGAGAGTCCGGGTGCGGGAAATCGGTCACAAGCCTTTCGCTGATGCAGCTGCTCCAGAGGCCCCAGGGGCAGATTGTTTCAGGGTCAATAAGGCTGAATCTGGGCGACAAGGCCTACGAGATAACCAAGGTCCCCGACGAGCAGATGCAGAAAATAAGGGGCAATGCGGTTTCAATGATATTCCAGGAGCCCATGACAAGCCTCAACCCTGTGTTCAGGGCGGGGGACCAGATCGATGAGGTCATAGAACTGCATGACACCGAAAACCTGAGCAAGGAGCAGATCAAGGAAAAGTCCATACAGCTCCTCGAGATGGTTGGCATTGCCAACAGCGCAGGCGTGTACAGGATGTATCCCCACGAGCTCTCAGGAGGAATGAGGCAGAGGGTCATGATAGCAATGGCTCTCGCATGCAACCCGAAGCTCATCATCGCAGACGAGCCCACCACGGCTCTCGACGTCACAATACAGGCACAGATTCTCGACCTCTTGAGGCAGCTCAAGGACAAGATAAACTCCTCGATAATGCTCATTACACACGACCTCGGCGTTATAGCAGAGATGGCCGACTATGTCGTGGTGATGTATGCGGGCAGAATTGTGGAGAAGGGAACTGCTGAAGACATCTTCTACGATCCGAGACATCCCTATACGGTTGGCCTTATGGCATCCAAACCGGTAGTCGGCAAGAAAGTTGACAAGCTCTATTCGATACCGGGCAAGGTTCCCAACCCCATAGATATGCCCAACTACTGCTATTTCAGGGACCGCTGCGACAAGAGGCTCCCTGAGTGCGACGGAGAGTATCCGCACATGATAAAGGTATCTGACACACACGAGGTCAGCTGCTACCTCTATTACGACAAGGTAAAGGAGGACTGACATGGCTGACAAAGAAAAGACAGCTCAGGCTCCTGATTACAATCGGGAGTACATACTTGAAGTAAAGGACTTAAAAAAATACTTCCCGATCAAGGGGGGACTTATTTCCCATGTCATCGGCCAGGTCAAGGCGGTCGACGGAGTCACATTCAACCTCAAGAGAGGCACTACGATGGGGCTCGTCGGCGAGTCAGGATGCGGGAAAACCACGACCGGACGTACGATCCTGAGGCTCTACGACAGCAAGACGGCAGGATCGGTCCTGTTCAACGGGAGAGAGGTCTACGACCTCGACAACGACGAGGTCAGGCACCTGAGGACGGAAATGCAGATAATATTCCAGGACCCGTTCTCAAGCCTTTCCCCGAGGCTCCCCGTGGGGGAGATAATCGGGGAGGCAGTCCGCGAGCACAACATTGTTCCAAAGGATGAGTTTGACGACTACATCGACAAGGTCATGGAGGAATGCGGACTGCAGACGTTCTACAAGAGCAGGTATCCGCACGAATTTTCCGGAGGGCAGAGGCAGAGGATCTGCATCGCAAGGGCTCTTGCCGTGAACCCCGAATTCGTCGTCTGCGACGAGCCGGTCTCGGCTCTCGACGTGTCCATTCAGGCGCAGATAATAAATCTTCTGGAAGACCTGCAGGAGCAGCACCAGATGACATACCTGTTTATATCCCACGACCTGTCGGTTGTCGAGCATATTTCCGACACCGTCGGGGTCATGTACCTCGGAAGCCTCGTGGAGTACGGAGCCAAGGAGGACATCTTCAGGGATCCTCTGCACCCGTATACAAAGGCGCTGTTTTCCGCAATACCAATACCTGACCCAAAGGCAAAGATGAACAGGATCGTGCTGGAGGGATCAATCCCGTCCCCGGCAAATCCGCCAAAGGGATGCAAATTCCACACGAGATGCCCGTATGCCACGGAGAGATGCAAGACCGAGGTGCCCGTCCAGAAGGAGATGGAGCCCGGCCATTACGTGGTGTGCCATCTCTATGACAAATGAGTTATTTTTCCTAGAATGTCTAAGGATTCTAAAAAAGACGATTTCGAAGACGACGGCCGCACGATAGCCGACATGAGCGGCATCGAAGGCCCCGGGCTTTTCGGCCGCCCTGACCTCGTCACTAGGAAGAAAAAGCAGGAAAAGAAAGACAAGACCGCCACTCAGGAAGAGCAGATAGGAAAATCGGAGCGCAGGAGCTACATCCTGGGGTCCGTGAGCGCCGCAATAGTTGTCGGCCTCATCTTCATCGCTGTCCTGGGCCTGGCGGTTCTTCTGATGCTCATTTTATGGAACTGAAAAAAAGGAGGGAGCCGCTTTTAGCGGTGAATGGGACAAATGAAATTTTCTGAGATGAAATACGAGCACATCGATGCAGAGGCAGTGGAGAAGGAGCTCACAGGGCTCACGGAAAAGCTGTCTGCAGCGTCTTCATTCAGCGAAGCAGAGGGCCTGTTTCTCGAAAAGGAGAAGCTCCTGAGGCACGTGATGACGGAGGAGACGCTCTGCTCGATTAGGCATTCCATAGATACAAACGACAAATTCTATTCAGACGAGCGGACGTTCTGGGACGAGAAGCTGCCGGAAATGCAGAAGTACTTGGTCGGCTGGACCAAGGCCATGCTGGATTCACCCTACAGGAAGGATTTCGAAGCCAAATACGGGAGCCTCATGTTCCTGAATGCCGAAATATCGCTCAAGACCTTCTCCCCGGAGATCATCCCCGACATGCAGGAGGAGAACAAGCTCACGATCAAATACGAGAATCTGCTCGCTTCTGCCCAGATCCCGTTTGAGGGCGGGAAGTACACAATCCCGGAGATGACCAGGTTCAAGACCGACAGCGACGACTCGAGGAGGCTCGCGGCATGGAAGGCCGAGGGACAGTGGTACAAAGACAACCAGGAACAGCTCGACAGCCTGTATGACAGACTTGTGGAACTCCGCGACGGGATGGGCAGGAAGCTCGGATACAAGAACTACCTTCCGCTCGGATACTACAGGATGGGAAGGAACTGCTACGGCATCAAGGACGTCGAGAAATTCCGCGAGGCAGTGAGGAAATTTGTAGTCCCTGTAGCGGAAAAAGTCTATAAGAAGCAGGCTGAGAGGCTAGGCAAGACATATCCGATGAGCTTTGCCGACAACGCCCTGGAGTTCAGGTCCGGGAACCCCAGGCCCCAGGGAACCGCTGACGATGTCCTCAGGGCCGGAAAGAAGTTCTACGACGAGCTCTCGCCAGAGACCTCGGAATTCTTCAACATCATGCTCCAGGACGAGCTCATGGACGTCCTTTCAAAGAAGGGCAAGGAAGGCGGTGGCTACTGCACGGGGCTTCCGGATTACGGAGTGCCGTTCATATTCGCCAATTTCAACGGCACCCAGCATGACGTCGAAGTCGTAACCCATGAGGCAGGACACGCTTTTGCAGCATATGTAAACAGGAACAGAATCCCCCTGTCCTACATATGGCCCAGCATGGAGGGATGCGAAGTCCACTCGATGTCGATGGAATTCATGTCCTGGCCGTGGTCCCGCGAGTTCTTCGGGGACGACGCTGACAAGTTCCACTACAGCCACCTGGCAGCTGCTCTGACGTTCATACCGTACGGCACCATGGTGGACCATTTCCAGCACATAGTCTACGAGAACCCGGATTATACTCCCGCCGAGAGGCACGCTGCCTGGAAGAAGCTGATGGGCATATACAACCCGTGGCACAGGCTCGACGGCGACATCCCGTTCTATTCAGAAGGCGAGGGCTGGCAGAGGCAGCACCACATCTATTCTGACCCGCTATACTACATCGACTACTGCCTGGCGCAGACTGTTTCGCTCGAGTTCTGGGATATGATCCAGAGCGACAGGAAGAATGCATGGGACCACTACATGGCCTATACAAAGCAGGGCGGAAGCAGGGTGTTCACAGAGCTGCTTGCCAATGCCGGGCTCAAGAGCCCGTTCGATGAGGACACGCTCAGGGGCGTGTGCGATAAGGCCAGCCGCTGGCTCGATGACTTCGACTCCTCAAAGATAGTCTGACGCACTGATGGCAAGGGATTATAAGCCAAAAAGATACAGCTATCTGGACGACTACTCCCAGAATGCGGCCGGGGAATACGTCTACACCGGCACATATTACACATGGCCGGAGGGACGGACCAGGATACTGAGGAATCTCTGGATATGGACTGCTGTGGAGACCGCAGCCAGCGTAATATGCGGGTTCATGCCGAAGGCCGGGATGGAGAAGGCATTCTATGTGCTGCTTCCATACACGCTGTCCCTGATGTTTGTGGGATTCCAGGTGTGGGCGGCCGCCAACCTTACAGGCGGAGGAACGGGGAGGATTACCCGCCACACTTATGAAACCACCGTCAAGAGGCTCCCTGTCTGGGAGATCCTGTCTTTTGCCGGGTCGGCTGCGGCAGCCGTGGCGGAAGTGTGCTACATGGTTTTCGGAGAGTTCGAAGGCGAGATCCCGTTCGGGATAGTCCTCACTGTCCTGCAGGTCCTTGTTGCATTCTCCGCATGGATGGCGAGAAAGACTGTCACCGCCTCAAAATTCACAGAAGAAAAAAGATAACAGTGATATCAAGAGACCGGCTGCCTGGAAATTTCCACGGCAGCCGGTCCTTCATTATGTAAATAAATGATCAGTTCTGCTTTGCGCGACTGAGACAAACCTGTACGAGCCCGTTGAACAGCGGGTGGGCCCTGTTGGGCCTGCTCTTGAATTCGGGGTGGAACTGCACTCCTATGAAGAAGTCGTTGCTGTCGAGCTCCACTGTCTCCACGATGTGTCCGTCCGGGGAAAGTCCGCTCAGGACAAGGCCGTGCTTCGAAAGGACGTCCCTGAAGTCGTTGTTGAACTCGTACCTGTGGCGGTGCCTCTCATGTATGAGATCGGTGCCGTAGCACTTTTCCATCATTGTCCCGTGCACAATCCTGCATGGATATGCGCCGAGCCTCAAAGTTCCTCCCATGTCTATGTCCTTGCTCTGGTCCGGGAGGAAATCGATCACCTTGTATGGCGAATTCTCATCGAATTCCCTTGAGTTGGCTCCCTTGAGGCCGCACACGTTCCGGGCAAACTCGATGACAGCGACCTGCATGCCAAGGCACAGGCCGAGATACGGGACGTTGTTGACCCTGCAGTACCTGGCAGTGCTTATCATCCCCTCTATGCCCCTGTTGCCGAAGCCTCCGGGAACGATTATCCCATCGCATCCGCCCAGCTTTTCTGCTGCATTGCAGTCGTTCACTTCCTCGCTGTCTATCCACAGGATATCTACAAAGCACCTGTTTGCGTATCCGGCGTGCTTTAGAGCCTCTGCTACTGACAGGTATGCGTCGTGGAGCTGCATGTACTTCCCGACGATTCCTATGGTTATGTGCTCCTTGCGGTTCCTGATGTTTTCCATCATCTCGTGCCAGTCGGTGAGGTCAGGTGTTCCTGGGTCGAGGCCCAGCTCCCTGCAGACGACGTCGGCATATCCGGAGTTCTCCATCTGTATAGGGATCTCATACAGCACCGGGAATGTGAGGTTCTGGAAGACGCAGTCCTCCTTGACGTTGCAGAACATGGCTATCTTCTTGAATATGCTTTCTTCGAGAGGCTCGTCACACCTCAGGACTATTATGTCGGGGCGGATGCCCATCCCCTGGAGCTCCTTGACGGAATGCTGCGTCGGCTTGGTCTTGTGCTCATTTGACCCTGACAGATACGGAACAAGGGTGACATGGACGTAGCAGCAGTTTTCGCTTCCGACCTCAAGTCCCACCTGCCTTATCGCTTCTATGAACGGCTGGCTCTCAATGTCGCCTATGGTGCCACCGACTTCAGTTATTACGATGTCGGCGTTGCTCGTCTTTCCTACCCTGTATATAAAGTCTTTGATTTCGTTCGTGATGTGAGGTATGACCTGAACCGTCTGGCCGAGATACTCCCCGTGGCGCTCTTTGTTGAGCACGTTCCAGTAGACCTTGCCGGATGTTAGGTTTGAAAATTTGTTGAGGTTTTCGTCTATGAACCTCTCATAGTGTCCGAGGTCCAGGTCGGTCTCGGCCCCGTCTTCTGTCACAAAGACCTCTCCGTGCTGTATGGGGTTCATGGTTCCGGGGTCTAC
Organism: Oscillospiraceae bacterium; assembly: GCA_050943435.1. Classification (GTDB taxonomy): domain Bacteria; phylum Bacillota; class Clostridia; order Oscillospirales; family Ruminococcaceae; genus RGIG5675. The sequence continues at coordinate 39,267 of JBMNPE010000001.1, forward strand.
ATTGATGTACGGATCAAGCTTCTGGGCGGCTACCTTGTAGCCGCGGGCCTTGAGAAGGCGCCCGAGCGATGCTGCCGTGATGCCCTTGCCGAGGCCTGAAACGACGCCTCCGGTCACAAATATGTATTTAGTCATGCTGCATTCACCTCACATTCGACGACAGATGGCAAATTGACATAAAAAACAGGGGGACCACATCATTGCGGCATTCCCCGAAAAATAATTCGAAAAAATTATATCCGTGTACTGAATTGATTTCAATGACCAATCTAACAAGAAATTGCGGCCCGGATGAGGCGTCATGCCCTGCCCGAACAGTGTTGGCCAGATTTTACACGTCAGTTTTCATAGGCATGGCGGCCATATGGGATATAATAGGGGCATTGAATCTAAACAGTGTAAAGCTGATCTGAAATAAAGCAGTTTACATGGACGGGGAGCATGAGCATATGGATGCCGCAGTAACAAAGAGTCTGACAGCACCGAAGAGAAAGGGATTCTCTGAATATGCGGCAGTGTTTCTGCTCAATTTCATAGTTGCCCTCGCCTCGTTCGGATATTTCCTCATAAGGGACAACGGGCTTCTGTATGTGGCCGGGGACTTCAACCAGCAGCAGCTGATGTTCAACATGCTGATTTCGAATGCCCTCAGGGACGGGAGCGGATTCTGGAGCTGGAGCATCGACCTCGGGTCCGATATTCTCACCACGATGTCGTTCTACAACATCGGGAGCATATTCAACTGGATAGGGTTTCTTGTGCCGCCCAGGTACTTCATGTACGCTGTCGGCTGGCTTTTCATTCTCAAGTATGCAGTGGCGGGGCTCACTTCATACACGTACCTCTCGAGGCAGGTAAAGAGCAAGCCCTGCGCCGTCATCGGTTCGGTGATGTACGCATTCTCCGGGTTCCAGGCGGCGAACATCGCTTTCTATCATTTCCACGATGTGGTGGCGGTATTCCCGCTGCTGATGCTCACATTTGACGACCTTGTTGAGCGCAAAAAAAAGGGCCCCTTTGCAGCCGTTGTTTTCCTTTCACTTATGACGAACTACTTCTTCTTCATAGAAGAGGTCGTATTCCTCATAATCTACTACATCGTGAAATACCTTGCCTTCGACATAGGGACCATAAGAAGGCTGCCGTCCATACTGTTTGAGGGAATCCTGGGCTCTGCAATGGCCGCAGCGATAGCGGTGCCTTCGATAATCTCGGTTCTCGGGAACCCGAGGGCAACCGACCTGCTCAGCGGGGACTCATCGCTTGCCTTCGGGACTTCATACGTGCTGCTCATCATAAGGGCATTCCTGTTCCCTGCTGAAACCATGTGCGCTGTTTCCGTGGCAAAGAAGACGGACTGGAGCTCCACAGCCGCCTATCTCCCGATGGCGGGCATTCTGTTTGCTTCGGCGTATGTGTTCGGCAGGAAGACGGGCAGGAACTGGCTCTCGGCGCTTATCAAGACGCTCTGGGTCATGGCGCTTGTCCCGCTTCTCAACGGGCTCTTCACGATGCTCTCAAGCGCTATCTACCAGCGCTGGTTCTTTATGCTGGTTCTGTATCTCGTTGTAGCCACTGTCAAGGTGCTCGATGAGCCGCAGGCTTACAGGATAGGCAGGGCTTACTGGTGGAACTTCGCCCTGATGGCTGCAATCACGCTGTTCTGCCTGTTCTATCCGTGGAATGACTCTCAGGAGAGTGCCATAAACTACATGGACGAGTTCGTTCTTCTGACGGCTGCAGGCTTCCTCGGGCTCACGGCTTCATACGTTCTCACTGTCTCGGTGCGCAGCAGGAAAAAGTTCCTCATCCTGATGCTCTGCGGGACCGTAGCATTTTCTGTATTTTCCACAGCTGAGGTCACGGACAGGTACCAGTCTGCCACCAGGTCCGGAGGAAACGATGCCTCCACAATCTACGACACTATAATGACTTCTGCCCAGATAGAACAGCCGTCTGACAGCTACAGGTTCATAGATGAGCAGAACCTCCACATCATGCCGGGAGGCATACATGGAACTGGTTCATTCTGCTCTACGGTCTCTCCCTCGATCATGGAATTCTACAGCCTTATGGGACAGAAGAGGTCGGTCAGGACCCCCGACACGGTGACAGATGCCGAGAGGTGGTTCCTGTCAGGGAAATATCTTATAACCGAGGAGCCGGATTCCTCTGACAAGATCATTCAGACAGTGACATACGGTGACAAGACCTTCTATGTCGTGGACAGCGGGGTGGAGGTTCCCGGGATAGCCAGGGTGTACAACAGCTACATTACAGAAACCGATTTCAGCAGCCTCGGGAGCACCACAAAGCAGAACATGCTGTTCAAGGCTGCAGTCATCAAGGACGACGATGAGTCGGACTTCAGGCGTTCAATATTTGCTGCTTCCAACACAGTGCTGAGCGAGGCGGCATCATCTAGTGCGGAGAATCTGGCGGCCGAGCTTGCGGAAAATTCCGATGTGGAGTTCAGCATAGGAAATGATTCCTTCTCCGCGACCGTGACCACCGACGGCTCCGCATGCGTTGAATTCACGGTCCCGTATTCCACGGGATGGTCTGCAACAGTCAACGGCGAGGAAGTAAAGGTCTATGACACGGCCGGGTTCATGTCAGTGCTGGTAGAATCGGGGGAAAGCACAATAGAGTTCACATATGAAACACCCGGCCTCAAGGCGGGGTTGGCGGTCAGCTGCATATCCCTGGCGGTGTATGCCGCATACTGCATAATAGGCTCAGTCAGGAGAAAGCGCTCCTTCGGAGGGAAAAGATACCAGAAAGAGCTAGATTCCCTTTTTTACCTTGGGAAGGCTCCACTTGTAATGCGCGGCGAGAAGCCTGATCAGGATGACCGTGCCGACGGAGATCAGCACTGAGAACCCGCTCCTGAGAGAGGTCATTCCGAGCACATAGTAGAGGGAGGCCCCGGCGGCAGATGCCAGAGCATAGACCCTCTTCTTGAGGATTGCAGGGACCTGGTCGCTCATGATATCCCTGAGTGCACCTCCGCCCACGCCTGTGAGGACCCCCATGAATATTGTGAGGAACGCGTTGTCCCCGTATCCCTGCTCCAGGGATGTCTGGACTCCCATCACGGAGAAGATGCCGAGGCCTATGGCATCCAGGACGTTCATAGATTCCTCGAAGATCAGATAGCTGTCGAGCGCCTTGCCGTGGTGTGTGTATTCAAAGAGGAATATGAGCAGTGCCGTGGCTGTTGCAGCGATGATGTAGCCGGGGTTTTCGAACATCTGCGGCGGCACGATTCCGAGGAGCATGTCCCTCAGAGTCCCGCCTCCCACAGCAGTCGTTACCCCGAGTACCACGACCCCGAGGAGGTCAAGATCGCGCTCTATTGCGAGCAGCGCTCCTGATGCCGAAAACGCAACCGTTCCTATATATTCTGCCAGTATGAAAACAAGAGACCTGTCGACTTCCATGCCTGCCGCTCCTCTAAATTTTTGTGCAGAAAAATATTAGTTCACGGCGGTTCCGTTATCAAGAGGAAGAGAGCCGCAAGTATGGACTTTTTCAATGCCAGCGGTAAAATTATCAGTAGCTGATTATTGATATGGCGGAGAGATCCCGCCGACATGATAGGAGGACATCGAATGAGCAAACCTGTAGTACTCGTAGTTATGGACGGCATCGGGTGGACCGACCAGGACCACGGAAATGCCGTTATGCATGCTTATAAGCCCCAGATAGAGGAACTTATGACCAAGTGGCCTCACACAACGATAAGGGCTTCCGGAACGGCGGTCGGGCTTCCGTCCGACAGCGACATGGGAAACTCCGAAGTAGGACACAACGCTCTCGGATGCGGACAGATATACTCCCAGGGTGCCAAACTCGTCAATGAGAGCATCGAATCCGGGAAGATTTACGAAAGCGCCGCCTGGAAAGGCGCCGTCAAATGGGTGAAGGAGCACGGGGGAAAGATGCACTTCATAGGGCTTCTCTCCGACGGAAACGTGCACTCCAACATTTCCCACCTTATAGCTCTTCTCAAGGAATGCAAGAAAGAGGGAGTCAACGAGGTCAGGGTGCACATCCTGCTCGACGGCAGGGACGTGCCTGAAACGTCAGCCCTCAAGTACGTGGACCAGCTCGAGGATGTTCTTGCAGGCCTCAACGACGGGACTTTCCACGGCTGCATAGCTTCCGGCGGCGGAAGAATGACGATAACCATGGACAGATACGAAGCCGACTGGCCGATGGTCGAGCGCGGCTGGCACATACACGTCATGGGAGACGGCCGAATGTTCCCGTCGGCGAGGGAAGCCATTGAGACGTACAGGAAGGAAGGCGGATACACTGACCAGTATCTGCCGGGCTTCGTGGTCGCTGACAAGTCGGGAAAGCCGGCAGGGACTATCGACGACGGGGATTCCGTGATCCTCTTCAATTTCCGAGGCGACCGCGCTGTCGAGCTCTCCAAGGCATTCGACTACATGGACAAGGGATTCGATGCGTTCCCGATGCCCAAAAAGCCAAAGGTGTTCTTCGCAGGGATGCTGCAGTACGACGGAGACCTCAAGCTCCCCGCCAACTTCCTCGTGGAACCCCCGCACATCGAACACACGATGTCCGAGTTCCTCGTAAACAAGGGAGTAAAATCCTATGCATGCTCGGAAACCCAGAAATTCGGGCACATGACTTATTTCTGGAACGGCAACCGTTCAGAGAAATTCTCGGAAGAGCTGGAGACATGGGAGGAGGTTCCCTCAGACGTCATCCAGTTTGACCTCAAGCCCTGGATGAAGTCCACGGAGATCACAGACCTGATGGTGGCGGCCATCGATTCGGGAAAGTACAGGTTCATGCGCTGCAATTATCCTAACGGCGACATGGTCGGGCACACCGGAAACTATGAGGCCACGATCATAGGCGTCGAGTCTGTCGACCTCAACCTGCGCAGGATTATGGACGCCTGCCTCAGGAACGACTGCTGCCTGCTCGTCATGGCGGACCACGGAAATGCAGACGAGATGTACGGAAAGGGCACAGGGCCTGACGGAAAGCCCGTTCCGAAGACTTCCCACTCGCTCGCGAGGGTTCCGTTCGCAGTGTTCAACGGGCCGGAAGGCACAAAAATAAAGGACGGGGATTTCGGACTTGCCAATGTGGCAGCCACGACCGTGAAGATCATGGGATTCGAGCCTCCGAAGGAATGGCTCGAGAGCATAATCGAGTAATAATATTCATGCAGCAATAAAGGCGGGAGCACCCTACACGGTGCTCCCGCCTGTCTGTTTTGTGAGTACTCAGCAGGAATTACTATTCCTGCTCCGCCATCTTCCTGCGGTATTTCGTACTCATGTTCATGGCAATGCATCCGAGGATCAGTGCGATGAAGAACAGCACAGATGTCATGACGAAGGCTCCCCTGTAGGTCCCGGTGTTGTCGTAGATGGCCCCTATCGTGGAGAAGAGCCCTCCTCCAATAAGGCTGTTTGCCATCATCATCACGGACCAGATTTCGGAATAGTGCTCCTGGCCGACGACATGCTGCGCGAGCAGCGGGCACTGGACCGTATACATGCTGTTCCCGAGCCCCACGATGAACGAGGCCGGGTATGCATAGACCGGGTTCCTGAACGATGCAAACATCAGTCCGAATCCAAGCGCATTCATGACCGCCCCGAAGGCCAGTCCTGCCTGGACGCTGATCCTGTCGTTTATCCTGCCGACGATTATGCTGCTTAGCATCGTGCCCAGCATCAGGCAGATCTGTGCCATGGCCCCGAATGTAATGCTCTGGCCGAGCTCCATCGTGCAGAAGGTGTTGATGTAGTACGGGACGCCGCAGCCGTAGCTTATGAGGATGCAGGCAATCCACGCGATGTATACGAACGGAAGCCTGAAGGCCTGCTTCTTTGTGATCCCGGCGATGGACGCGGCCTTGAGATCGGATTTCATCTCCTCAGCCTCTGCATCCGTTGCACCGTACGGGGTAACCCCGACTTCCTCAGGGCGCCTTATCCAGATGAGGATGGCAGGGACGGAGATTACAAAGGCCATGATCCCGAGAACAAAATATGCTCTTCTCCACCCGTAGCCGGATATAAGGGCTGCAGACAGATAGGAATATCCAACCGAAGCTGCGCTGCCTATTGCGACTATGGATCCGAGGACAGTCCCGTTCTTCTTTTTAAACCACATGTTGATTATGATCGGCAGTGCCACAAACCCTGTGAAGGCGTTGCTTGCCCCGATCGTGGCGCCGGTTATATAGAAGAGATGGACATTGTTGAACGTCCCCATGGCGCATATGCTGACTGCCTGGACAGTCGCTGCAATGCCCATGACAAGGCCGATCTTCTTTCTGGTGAGAACCTTTGCAGCGACAGTGTATAGAAGAGCCATTGATATGGCGTTGATGCTAGTATACATGGTGAGCTCGCTCACCTTGCAGCCGAGATCAGTCACAATGGGCGTTATGAAGTTGCCCATACAGGCGGCTACTGCACCTTCTACCCCGAGCTTAACGAGGATGCACGCGATGACTATCTTCCAGGCATAATGCATCTTTCCTTTTCCGCCGGCTGCCGGTGTTTCTGACATGTCCTCATCTCCAATCAGATTTTTTGCGCATAGAATAAATAATAATTAAAATCACTGAAAAACACAACTTGAAAATACAGGCCTGGGGGCGCACTGGAGCCGGTGGGGAAGAGCCCCGCGGATTTTACCGCTCAGGAGCAGTTAATCCCAGAGGGAGGGGCCTTTGATTCCCTTTTGCATGGCTGCAGGTCTGGAATGCATTGCGCCGGGTTGGTATAATTACATTTATACGCGCTGGAATTTACGGCTTATTGATTAACACTGCAGCCAAAAAGGGGACCTCAGTTGAAGACAGCGGCAATAGTGCTTTTCATCGCGATGTACGCGGTGATGATATTCAAGACTAGCTGGCGGCTATATGCGGCGGCAGGCACCGCTGTTATTTTCCTCATACTCGGGATCATGCCCCTCGGGGGACTGTGGGAGGCAATCAACTGGAACGTCCTGATGATGATCACAGGCACGATGATCATCGTGGACTTCTTCATAGAATCCCGCATGCCCAACAGGCTTGCTGACATTATCCTGAGCAAATCACCAAATGTCATGTGGGTGACCATTTTCATGTCGATGTTCTCCGGCATAGTGTCGGCCTTCATAGACAACGTGGCTACGGTTCTCATGATTGCCCCGGTTGGTCTTGCGATATGCAGGAAGCTCGCCATGAACCCTGTCCCGATGATACTCTGCATAGCAGTCTCCTCGAACCTGCAGGGTGCTGCAACCCTTGTAGGGGATACCACTTCAATAATGCTCGGCGCATATGCGGACATGGACTTCATCGACTTCTTCTGGATGGATGGCAAGCCGGGGATGTTCTTTGCCGTCGAGCTGGGGGCTCTCGCAACCATCCCGATAATGATGATCATGTTCCGCAAGGAGAAGCAGCCCGTAAAGGCCGACGAACCGGTAGAGGTGACTGATTACGGCCCGACGGCGGCTCTTGTGGGAGTAGTCGTTCTGCTCATCCTCGCATCCTTCATTGACAGCGACAAGAAGCCGGCCAACACCAACGGATATATCTGCATCGCGGTTGCAGTGGTCTGCATGGCAGTGCAGTGGATAAAGAAGAAAAGCTTTGGAACTGTAAAACACGCCCTCAAGTCGATAGACTTCGAGACTCTGGGGCTTCTCACAAGCCTGTTCGTAGTCATTGGCGGGATAACAGAAGTCGGCCTCATAGACGACATGGCCATGTTTATAAAGAAGATAGGCGGTGACAGCCTGTTCCTCCTCTATACGGTCATAGTATGGGGATCCGTGCTGATTTCCGCATTCGTGGACAACATACCGTATGTGGCGACGATGCTCCCGGTTATAAAGGGGGCCGCGTCACTTCTCGGAATCGACCCGGCGATTCTTTACTTCGGACTCCTCAGCGGAGCGACCCTCGGGGGAAACCTGACCCCGATAGGGGCGTCGGCCAATATCACTGCTGTCGGAATCCTCAAGAAAAACGGATATGTTGTATCATTCAAGGAATTTCCTAAAATCGGCGCACCATTCACTCTGACCGCAGTCACGGTGGGATATCTGTTCATATGGTTTGTATGGCATTGATATTTACTGCCGTCAGGCGGCCTTGTAAACCTGAATCTGTTTTATATCCCAGGGGGATTGGATGAACCTTATGCCAAAAGAGATATCTCAAAAGAAACACAAAGTCGACATTATCCTATGTGCGGCAGGCAGCCTTTGGCTGGCTGTCGTTCTCATATTGTTCATAGCTGACGGCAGCATCGGTGTTGTCGACGGCATCGTCACCGCTGCCATTGTCGGAGTCCTCACCGCCGCTTCCATGGTTATGAAGAGAAAATACCTGATATTCATTGCGGAAGCTGCAGTGAGCTATGCTGCAATCCAGATGCTCACCTTCTCGGAATTCTCATGGAACTCCGAGGCAGGGGTGCTGCTGCATGTCTTCGGTGCGCTCTGGGTGCTGATGGTATATCTGCTTCTGTATGCGATTACAGGGAACATATTTGCAACCTCCTGCCTCTGTGCTGTTGCCGCAGTGGTCTACGGGCTTGTGAATTATTTCATGATGCTCTACAGGGGCAGGCAGTTCCTTGCGATAGACATACTGGCGGCCAGGACAGGGCTCAATGTCATCAGCGGATACAGCCTTGAACTCTCCGGAAAGGCCTGGATCATCTGCTCCGGAATAGCAGCACAGCTCCTTCCAGCATTCGCGATATCCAGGGAGCAGCAGAAGCTCAGCAGGCGTGAGAGGACATGGACCAGGCTTTCTTGCGTTGCAATTCCTGCCATTTATGTGTATGTCTGCATCTGGACGAACATATACTACGATCTTGGCCTCAAGATGAGCTGGAACGACAACACCATGGATGAGAGCGCCGTCATGTATTTTGTCGATACAACCAAAAGGCTGCAGGTAATTGCACCTTCTGGGTACAGCGACGAGGAGCTGGATGCGATAGACGAGTCAATTGAGAATGACACCGGCGACAGCTCATCGGACGTACAGCCCAACATCATTGCAATAATGTCGGAATCGTTCGCAGACCTCTCAATAGCGGGGGACTTCGAAACGAGCTCCGACGTGCTTTCGAATTTCTACTCCGTGCAGTCTGACAGCGTAGTGTACGGCTATACCGTGTCTTCCGTTTTCGGCGGAGGTACGGCCAACAGCGAATTTGAATTCCTCACATCTAACAGCATGGCCTTTGTCCCGGAGGGGTCAAACCCGTATCAGCAGTATTTCGACTATTCCAAGGAATCCCTTGTGTCTGTGCTGGAGGAGCAGGGGTATTCCACCCACGCAATGCATCCGTACTATTCGTCGGGCTGGAACAGGCCTGAGGTCTATGAGGCCCTTGGATTCGACACCACGATGTTCATCGAGGATTTCGGAAATGTTAGCTATTACAGGGGGCTCCCGGACGACGAATCCAATTTTGAGAACCTTATTGAAAAATACGAGGAATACACTGAATCCGAATCCGGGCCTGTATTCATCTTCGACATCACAATGCAGAACCACGGCGGATACCATACGACCAACTTTGACCCGACAGTCACCCTCACCGGAATGGAAGGGGAATATACGCAGGCAGAGGAATATCTCTCATGCCTCGAAAAGAGCGACGAAGCCCTTGAACTCCTCATCTCATACTTCGAGGAGCAGGACGAGCCGGTGATAATTCTGTTCTTCGGGGACCACTGGCCCCAGCTCAGCGACGGATTCTATGAATACCTGTTCGGGAGCAGCATCTCGTCCCTTGAGGGAGAAGACCTTGTGACGGCACACATGTCCCCGTTCTTCATCTGGACGAATTACGATACCGGGACGGAAGCAGAGGACGTCGGGACGGTTTCAATCAACTACCTGGCTTCGATTCTTCTGGATACTGCGGATCTTGAGGAATCAGATTTCCAGTACTTCCTCGGCACAATAATGGAGTCATATCCGATCATCTATTCTGGCGGGATTATAGACAGCAGCGGAGTAATGTACGACGCTGATGATTCGTCATTCACTTACGACACCGCTATCGGAAAATACAAGATACTGGAGTACAACTACCTGTTTGACCCACAGGGCTACAGGAAGGACATCTTCGGACTAAAATCCTGACACAATTTCCCGATGCCGGCCTGCAGCTTCTCCCGAGGGGAGGGCAGGGTCTCTCATGCTATAATGTTTCTGTCCGTATTGGAGGAAGCACGCATGGATCAGTACACGCTCGGAATGACCAATGAAATGCAGCCGCTCGCTGACAGGCTGCGCCCGCAGACCCTCGACGAATTCGTGGGCCAGAAGCAGCTTGTCGGAGAGGGGAAGGTGCTGCGCAGGCTCATCGAGAAGGACCAGATTTCTTCCATGATATTCTGGGGCCCTCCCGGGGTGGGGAAGACTACCCTGGCGAGAATAATCGCCAACAGCACCAAGGCCACATTCATAAATTTCTCTGCCGTGACAAGCGGAATAAAAGAGATCCGGAGCGTCATGGAAAAGGCCGACCAGAACCGCAGGTTCGGCGAGAGGACCATTGTTTTCGTGGATGAAATCCACAGGTTCAACAAGGCGCAGCAGGATGCTTTTCTGCCGTTTGTGGAAAAGGGCTCGATCATACTGATAGGAGCCACCACGGAGAATCCGTCATTTGAGGTGAACAGCGCTCTGCTGTCGAGGTGCAAGGTCTTTGTGCTCCAGGCTCTGGAGCCCTCAGACATAGAGATTCTCCTCAAAAGGGCGATCAGCGACCCGAGGGGATTCGGAAACCAGAAAATAGACATGTCCGACGAACTCATCGGGATCATTGCCAATTTCTCAAACGGGGACGCCAGGACGGCCCTGTCTACGCTTGAAATGGTGATCCTCAACAGCGATACGGACGAGGACGGGACTGTCAGGGTCAAAAAAGAGACGATAGAGCAGTGCACTTCCAAGAAGTCTCTTCTTTACGACAAGAACGGGGAAGAGCACTACAACCTCATATCAGCACTGCACAAGTCAATGAGGAATTCGGATCCCGACGCCGCAGTATACTGGCTTGCGAGGATGCTGGAGGCCGGGGAGGACCCGCTGTACATAGCAAGGCGCGTGATAAGATTTTCTAGCGAGGACGTAGGGCTCGCCGACCCGAGGGCTATGGAGATAGCAGTTGCGGCATATCAGGCGTGCCACTTTATCGGGATGCCCGAATGCAGCGTGAATCTCACCGAGGCGGTCGTCTACATGGCGATGGCCCCCAAGTCAAACGCAATGGACGTGGCATACATGGAGGCCAGCGCGGACGCCAAGAACCAGCTCGACGAGCCAGTGCCTCTGGTCATCAGGAATGCCCCGACAAAGCTCATGGAGGACCTCGACTACGGAAAGGGATACCAGTATGCCCACGACAATCCGGACAAGCTCACCAGCATGAAATGCCTCCCGGATTCACTCGAGGGAAGGGAATACTACAGGCCCACGGAACAGGGGCTGGAATCGAGGTACAAGGCCAGGCTCGAGCAGATAAAAAAGTGGAAGAAAGAGCACTGAAATAATCCGGTGCATATGGAAATCCCGGCAGCTTTGGGACTGCCGGGATTTTCACATATAGGAGAGAAAAATGTGGAAAGCTGATTAGAAGTCGACTTCTGTGTCGTAGTAGCAGGCCTTGAGGAGGTCCTCCATCTCTTTCTGGCTCGGCTGACGCGGATTGGAAGGAGTGCATGCATCCTTGATTGCGTTGGCAGCGATGTCAGGAAGCCTCTCGAGAAATACGTTCTCAGGAACGAAGCCCTGCTCTGTCGGATAGCTGTCTGCGCCGTAGTTCTTGATGCAGTGCGGGATGTTCAGCTTGTCGTTCATGCCCCTCAGATACTTGATGAGGTTTGCAACCTTCTCGTTGTCATTGGCTCCGCCGAGTCCCATGTAGTCGACGATGACGCCGTATCTCTTGAGTGCCTCAGGATTCTTGGCGTTGAATGCTATGACCTTCGGGAGGTACATTGCATTGGCTGCGCCGTGGATTATGTGTGCACCGTAGTCTGCGAATGCAGCGCCGGTCTTGTGTGCCATGGAGTGAACGATTCCGAGGAGGGCGTTTGAGAAAGCCATTCCGGCGAGGCACTGTGCGTTATGCATCCTGTCGCGGGCTTCCATGTTTCCGTTGTAGGAATCAATGAGGTCGGCCTTGATCATCTCGATCGCATGGATTGCGAGAGGATCTGTGAAGTCGCAGTGAGCTGTGGAAACATAAGCTTCAATTGCATGGGTAAGAGCATCCATACCGGTGTGGGCAACGAGCTTCTTGGGCATTGTCTCTGCCAGTTCGGGGTCGACGATTGCCACATCAGGAGTGATCTCAAAGTCAGCTATAGGATACTTGATGCCCTTCTTGTAGTCTGTGATGATGGAGAAGGCTGTGACTTCGGTGGCCGTTCCGGAAGTGGAGGAAACAGCGCAGAAATGGGCTTTCTTCCTGAGCTCGGGGATTCCGAACACCTTGCACATATCCTCGAATGTGCACTCAGGATGCTCGTACTTGATCCACATTGCCTTTGCAGCGTCGATCGGGGAACCACCGCCGATTGCGACTATCCAGTCAGGCTGGAACTCTTCCATGACGGCTGCACCCTTCATGACCGTGTCGACAGAAGGATCTGACTCGATTCCCTCGAACAGCTTGACTTCCATTCCGGCTTCCTTGAGGTAATTCTCGGCCTTGTCGAGGAATCCGAACCTCTTCATGGAGCCTCCGCCGACGCAGATTATAGCCTTCTTGCCCTTGAGCGTCTTGAGCGCTTCAAGAGAACCTTTTCCGTGATAAACATCCCTTGGTAATGTGAACCTTTGCATGATAACCCTCCTACAAATATCTCGATAATTTTCTATCGGTTAACGCCTATATAATAAATACTTTTAAAACGGAAATCAATACATAATTATCGAAAATAATCATAAAAAAAGAAGTTGAAACAGGTGTTTCACATTAGAGGGGAGAGAATCCTCAGGATTGCGCGCTCGGCGATCACGAGCGGCGCGGCGTCCTTTTTGTATTTGTCCGAGACATTCTCGCACTTATCGAACGTCTCGAGGAAATCCTTCTTGACGTCAAGAACTGCCTGGCAGTCGTAGAACGCACAGCCGTCCTCAAAGCACTGATAGAGGCTCCTGAAGTCCATGTTGAACGTCCCGCACTCAGCTATGACGTCGTCCGACACGCAGCACTTCGCGTGAATGAAGCCGGGTGTGTATTCGTACACCTTTATCCCTGCCTCCACGAGGCTGTGGTAATAGGAGCGCGTCACGCGGTAGACAAGGTTCTTGTCGGGTATCCCCGGGGTTATTATCCTTACGTCCACGCCTCGCTTTGCCGCAAGGGTGAGCGCGTTCTTCATCTCGTCAGAAATGACCAGGTACGGCGTCATGAAGTAGACGTAGTTGACTGAGGAGTCAATGATCTGGATGTAAAGGTTTTCCGAAACCTGCTCATTGTCTATGGGGCTGTCGACGAAGGGCTGCACAAACATGCCTTCGGAAGAATCATCCCCGCTCACGGGCGGGAAATAGAAGTCGTACGGGCGGCTCTCCACCTGCTTTCCGCGGACCCTGACTCCGTCCCACATCTCGAGGAAGGATGCAGTGAAGTTCTGGGCCGCCCTGCCGCGGATCCTGACACCGGTGTCCTTCCAGTGCCCGTATGGATGCACTATGTTGAAATACCTGTCCGCCAGGTTGTATCCGCCCGTATATGCTACCTTTCCGTCGATCACCATGATCTTGCGGTGGTCTCTGTAATTGAGGAACCAGTTGAAGAAAGGAGTGAACGGGTTGTATACGCGGCACTGTATCCCGTAGGATTTCATCTTCTTTATGAACCTGGTGTTTATAAAGCTGATGCTGCCGACGTCATCGTAGAGAATCCTCACCTCTACGCCTTCTTCCACTTTTTTCTTGAGCACTGCCAGCACCCTTGAGAACGCATTGGCATCCTCAATGGCGAAGTACTCCATGAATATGTACTTCTTTGCCTTCTTGAGCTCTTCTATCTGGTCGAGGAGGGCCGTGGAGGCAGCGCTGAAGTATGTAGTTTCGGAATCGTCATGCAGCGGATACCCGGAGTATCTGCTGAGGTAGCTGGATATCATTCCCAGGCGGGAGTTCTTCTCATGAAGTCTGTTTTTCTCGGCGGTATCGTCCGGAAGATACGGCTTCAGTTCGGACTCGAGCTTTTCGTAGCGGCGGCGCATGCGCTTTGCCGAGGACGTGAGCCCGAGCACTATATAGAGAGCAGTCCCTGTGAGCGGCATGACCGCGATGAGGACGATCCAGGGTATTTTCATCTCCGAATTCTTGTTCTGCCCGTATATAGCTATGGCCAGCACCACTGCCGCGATCCTGAGGATGAGGTTCACGTACTCGAAATAGGCATTGAGCCCTAGAAGCAGCGAGACCATGAACCATCCCTCGAGGACGAGCACGGCCGCAACTATAACAAGCCTGACGATGCCGTTGCGGAACAGCAGGCTGCGGTTGACTATCCTGTTTTTAGCCTTCTTCATTCTCCTGAAACCGGCTTTCTGGTCCTGAGCCAGTACTCTCCCATGGAGGAGCCGGGGACTTCAGTGACGTCATCCCTCAGATAATCCCCGAGTCCGTGGGCAGAGGGGTCCCATTCCCGGGCTTCTTTCTCCGTGCCGAATTCTATTTCGGCGTACCAGAACTCTGTCGGCATGCCCTCATCCACATGGTTTACCTCGAGCTTCATCCCGTCGGGAGTGAGGTACACCCTGCGTATCTTGCCTATGAGCGGGAGGCCGATCAGGTCCTCTATCTCGGAAAATTTCCCCTGGCTTATCTCTATCTCGATCTCTTTCCTCACAAGGCCTCTGCCGGATTTGAGGCACAGTATGTATTTCGGAGGCTTCCCGGATGGCTTTTCCTCCCTTATCCTGACTGTCGGCCTCACAGTTACATAGCCCTGCTTCATCTCATATTCGCCTATGAGAGGCACAGTGTCATCCGGCCATCCGTGGACCATCCATTTTCTCTCAATCTCCATAGGCAGTTCAGCTTTCAGATTCTATCTTTTCCGCAGTCAGCAGTGCAAGCCTGTAGAAAACCCTGCACGGATCCTCTTCGGCTGTGCCGAGAATCCTGCGCTGCCAGTTCTCCCCTTCGAGGGAATCGGCGCTGTAGAGGAACTGGTAGAGCTGCATCCCCCTGAAGTCGCATGCGGCTTGGAGAGCGCTGCATTCCATGTCCACGCACAGGCAGCCTTCCGACATCCTCCTGTCGCGGAGGCCTGCAGTCTCCCTGTATATGCTGTCAGTGGTCCATGTCGCGCCGCAGGCATATCCTATGCCTTCCTCGTCAAACAGCTTCCTCATGAACCCTGCGTTCTTAACCTCGATGTAGTCAGACGGGGGAGCATAGTGGAAGCTCGTCCCCTCGTCTCTGTATGCGCGGTCCGGAATAATGCATTTTCCTGGCTCGAGGGAGCCGAGGACCCCGCACGACCCGAAGACCACAGCGTTCTTTATTCCATATATGCCTCTATCCTCCTCGAGGATGCATACCGCGGCAGGCGCCCCCACAGGGATTCTGCTCACCCCAATGTCTGTCCCGGCAGCAAGATACATCGGATACGGGTCGCCGCACATCTTTGGGAAGACCCTGCTGTCGGCCTTTGTGATGCTGCCGTTTTTCTCAAGCTCCTCAATGAGGGGCTTTGAGAAGGTATATACGCAGGTATTGACTCTCACGCCTGAAGGCGTGTACAGGTTTTCCGGGTCTATTAAGGCGGGGGTCTTTATGTCGAAAGAATCAAGGATGCTCATATGGTTTCCTCCAGTTTGCCTTTTTCAGAGACCTGAGCGCTGCCTCCCAGTGAGGAAGGGCCGGCAGTGCCGTCATCATGAGGAGCGTCTTCATCGTCTGCGGGCTTGAGCATCAGCTTCGGGGCAATGGATTTCGGGCTGTGGTTCTTCTCATATAAGTACCCTATGATGCTGAATGTGACTGCACCAACGAGATTCACGAACAGGTCCTTCATGGTGTCCAGGATCCCTATGTCGAGGTATCCCCCGTCGATTGTCACCTCACCGCCGGCCGTGTAGATCACTGTCTTCTCTATGTCCAGAACCTGGAGGGGCTTGTCGGACCCCAGCAGGGATGACGCGAACTGCTGGACTATCTGGTCCTTCTGCATATCGTGCAGGAAGAAGATGTCCATGGCGCACTCAAAGAATTCCCAGAGCACTCCAATCGTCATGGAGAAGCAGAAGGCGACCATCGTGAGATAGAACGGGGAGAGGGTTATCTTTTTGACCTTCCTGTTTAAGAGGTCTATCGTTGAGAAGCCGACCGCCGCGAAAAGGAATCCAGAGATCGTATGCATGATGGTGTCCCAGCCCTTGACGTTCACATAGTAGTGGTTGACTTCTCCGAGGATCTCCGTCGCGACTATGAAGCAGTAGATGATTATCTGGAACAGCTGAGGGACCTCTATGTTGAACTTCTCCTCGACAAATGCCGGAATGAGGAGAAGGAGAAGGCTCAGCACGCATGTGAAGGCGTTCTCGTAGTTTCCCATGAGGATGCTCCTCACAAGGACGAAGATTATGAATGCCCTCAGAATGACAAAGACCCTGAAGGCCCTGCGGTTCTCCTTCACCCTCGCTATGAGCCTGCTTACAAGCCCGCTGCCCTTGGACTTTTTCTCTTTCTCTTTCATTCTGCCTCTGCCTCTATATGCCTAAGATCACCATCGCCCCTATCACTATCATGAGGGCGGGCACAATATATCTGGAATTCCTTGAGAGGAATTCGTTAAGCCTGCGGATGGACGATATCCTGTATGCGGCGATTCCCCACAGGACTGTGAACAGGAGAAACACCGCGCAGGAGACCGCTGTCTCAACCGCCGAGAACTGAGTGAACATCGGAATGTACACCCCTATGTTGTCAAAGCCGTTCATGATGAGCGTCATCGCAGCCCCGGGGAAAGTGTAGGCCGCTGCTCCTGCCTCCCTGCCTTCATCATCGTCTTTTTTGTGGGAGAAGATCATGCCTATTCCTATGCCTATTGGAATGAGCCCGATCCACCTCGTGATGCTCTCGGGAAGGAGCTTTGCCCCGAAAGCCCCGGCGGCGCTAATGGCCAGAATCACTGCCATCCCAAGAAGCTGGCCTGCGGCCACAGGAAGCCTCCGCTTTTTTCCGGCACCGGCGAACAATATGACAAATACTGCAAGGTCGTCGATGCTGGTGCTGATGAATGCTATGAAGGTTTTGGCTATCACTTCCAGCATAATAATGTAATAATAGCAGAATGCGGGGAAAATTCACCCTCGGCATGAAAAAAGCACGCCTGAGGCGTGCTTTTTTTAGAGATCAAAAATGAATTTTTTCAGCTTCTAATCCTACAGTATATCACCGAATCCGGAAAACGGAAGTGGGACTTGGAATTATTCATTTACTCTGACAGAAAAGGGTCCGCAGGCGCTCTTAAATTCGTAGGTTTATGCGATTTATATGAAATTTGCAAAATGTTAATATTTCTTTATAAGACAGCAGCCATTCAATAATCTGAGGAGGTTAATGAAATGCTGGAAAAGATCTTCAAGCTGAAGGAGCACAACACCACTGTAAAGACGGAGCTGCTCGCGGGGCTCACCACTTTCCTCGCGATGGCGTACATTCTTGCAGTCAACCCGAACACGCTGGGAGTAGTCATGGATAAGCACGGCGTGTTCATGGCAACGGCCATTGCATCCGCCATAGCCACGTTCGTAATGGCGTTCCTGGCAAACTACCCGATAGCCCTCTCCGCAGGGCTCGGACTGAATGCGTACTTCGCATACACAGTCTGCCTGGGCGAACTCAAGGATGAGCAGGATCCGTTCAAGATCTGCCTCACCGCGGTTCTTGTAGAAGGA
The DNA here is from genome assembly GCA_050943435.1 of Oscillospiraceae bacterium. GTDB lineage: Bacteria > Bacillota > Clostridia > Oscillospirales > Ruminococcaceae > RGIG5675. Next base: position 57,231 of record JBMNPE010000001.1, read on the forward strand.
ATCATATTCATCATCCTCTCCGCCTTTAAATTCCGCGAGAAGATCATCAACGGCATACCGATGAACCTCAAATACGGAATCTCCGCAGGCATCGGCCTGTTTATAGCCTTCATAGGGCTGCAGAGCGTCGACATTGTTGTCACCAACGAGGCAACCCTTGTCGGACTCGGGGATTTCAGCTCTGCAGAAGTGATCCTCTGCTTCATCGGACTTATCATCATCGTCGTCCTGAGCCACTACAAGGTCCGTGCTGCCGTGCTGATCGGCATGCTCGCAACCTGGCTGCTCGCCATGGGAGCACAGGGGCTCGGATGGTACACTGCCTCCAACTGCTTCCCGGATTTCTCAGAAGGCCTGCATTTTGACGGACTTGCCAAGACCGCCTTCCAGTTCAACTTTGCCTGGGCAGGCAAGCACATCATACAGTTCATAGCCATAACATTCAGCTTCCTGTTCGTCGACCTGTTTGACACTGTAGGAACCGTTGTCGGGGTCGCAGACAAGGCCGGACTCCTGGACAAGGACGGAAATCTCCCGCGCGCAGGAAAAGTCCTCATGTCAGACGCAATCGGCACGGTCTCCGGAGCCTGCCTCGGAACTTCCACAATCACGAGCTTCGTGGAATCCAGCGCCGGTGTTGCAGTAGGAGGAAGGACCGGACTCACGGCCCTCACTACCGGGGTTCTGTTCCTGGCTTCACTCGTGCTCAGCCCGGTATTCATTGCCATACCGCCCTGCGCCACCGCGCCTGCTCTTCTCTATGTCGGAATGCTGATGGTCAGCAGCGTCAAGAACATCAAATTCGACGGAGACATGGCTGACACATTCGGAGCCTATATGGCCATGATGATGATGCCCCTCACGTATTCGATAGCAAACGGCATCATGTTCGGCATCGTGAGCTGGGTCATAGTCAAGGTGCTCGAGAAGAAGGCAAGGGACGTAAGCCCGACAATGTGGGTAGTATTTGCCCTGTTTGCCCTGAGGATCATATCTCTGATTGCTCACTTTGGGTGATTTAAGCCTGAGACAGAAAGCAGCGGCCTCTCCAATTTGCGGAGAGGCCGTATTTCTGTCCATATCAGCATACTTAAGGGGTTCAGCCCCTGTCGAACTGCATGTCATAATACTTCTTGTATATGCCGTTTTTTGCTATGAGCTCTTCGTGGGTGCCGCGCTCTGCTATGCCGTTCTCGTCGATGACTATTATCTCGTCGGCGTTTCTTATTGTTGATAGCCTGTGGGCAATAGTGATCGTAGTGCGGCCTTTGGCGAGCCTGTCGAGGCTCTTCTGGATGTGGAGCTCGCTCTCGTTGTCAAGAGAGCTTGTGGCCTCGTCGAGAATGAGCACGGGGGGATTCTTGAGGAAGACCCTCGCTATGGCAATCCTCTGCTTCTGTCCGCCTGACAGCCTCGTGCCGCGCTCGCCGACGCGCGTGTCGTACCCATCCGGCAGAGACATGATGAAGTCGTGTATATCTGCGGCCCTTGCAGCCTCGATGACCTCATCCCTTCCGGCGTCCGGCCTTCCGTAGAGAATATTTTCCATAACTGTCCCGTCGAACAGGTACACATCCTGCTGCACAAGCCCTATGGCCTTCCTCAGGCTCTTCTGCGTGAGGCCCCTCACATCCCTGCCGTCTATCATGACGGAGCCGGATGTGACGTCGTAGAACCTTGGGAGCAGGGAGCAGAGAGTGGTCTTGCCACCTCCAGAGGGGCCGACGAGGGCAACAGACTTTCCGGCGTCTACATGGATATTTATGTGGCTCAGTACAGAAGAGCCCTCGTCATAGCTGAAGGACACGTCCCTGTAGTCAATGACTCCCTTTACGTCACTGAGCTCCTCCGCATCCGGGGAGTCCTGTATCTCCGGAACAGTTTCCATGATTTCCTCGAACCTGCTGAATGCGGACATTCCACGCTGCAGCATCTCAGTGAGCTCTATCAGCACGTCTATGGGGCCTATCAGCACATTGATATAGAGTGCATATATCGAGAGGTCGGAAGCCGCAAGGGAGCCTTTTGCTATGAAGATTCCTCCTCCGACCAGGAGGGCAGTGTACAGCATCCTCTCAAGAAACAGGTTTGTGGAGGAGTAGTCGGCCATGCACCTGTACTTTTTCTTCTGTGAAACAAGGAATGCCTGGTTTCCGACGGAAAACTTTTCCTTTTCGAGCTCCTCGTTCCCGAACGACTTGACGACCCTTATGCCCGAAAGGGAGTCCTGGAGCCTCGCGTTGATATCGGATATCTTTTCGCGGTTTTCCCGGAATATTGCGGACATCTTCCTGTACTTGTAAAAACTGAATACCGCCATGACGACAATTATGGCGAGAAGCACCAGTGTGAGCTGGACATTGATTGAGAAGAGCAGCGCAAGGGATCCTGCTATCTTGATGAAGGATATGAACAGGTTCTCCGGCCCGTGGTGAGCCATCTCCGTGATGTCGAAGAGATCTGAGATCAGCCTGCTCATGAGCTTCCCGGTGTTGTGCCTGTCGTAGTAGGAGAATGAGAGCCTCTCGTACTGGTCGAAGAGCTCTTCCCTCATTGTGCTCTCCATCCTGGCCCCGAGCATGTGGCCCTGGTATGTGACGAAATATCTGCACACCGTCTGAATGAGATAGAGGAACAGCAGGGCGAGGAAGAGCCTCATCATCTGGCTCATTATTGAATCCGGTGATCCTCCGAAGAGGTTCGCGGCGAGGTACCTTAACAGCCATGGGAAAACCAGGTCTATCGCACTCACGAGGAGCGCGCAGAACAGGTCTGCGAAGAATACCACCCTGTAGGGCTTGTAGTATTTGACGAATTTTTTCAGAAGCTTCAAAAGGCACCTCCCAGACACTGGCTGCCGGCTGATTTCTATCTGCTGGAAAAGGGGATCCCGCCCTCAGTAGGACTCTATGTCCGCGAGGTCGCTCGACAGTTCCTCGAGATAATCCCTGTCCATTATCTTATAAGTTTTTCCATCTTTTGAAAGTGCTCCTGACTCGGTAAATCTCTTCATGAGGGTCTCGATATGGCGGTATGTGGCCCCGAGGGACGACGCCATCTGCGATTTCCTGACCCTGACAACCCCTGCATCCTCGTGCTCGAGCAGATAGAAGGCGAGGCGGTTCTTCATCGGGAGTGTTTCGGAACATATCAGCTTAACCCTGTTCTGGGTCTCCTTTTCCATCGTCGTGAGGCACAGGTTCCTTAAAAATTCCGGGTCGCCGAGAAGCAGCTTCCTCGCCCGGTCCATCGGGTAGGAGATGAGCACGCAGTCCTCATCGGCCCTCACCGACATGTGTGCCGGCTTTTCCTCGAGCAGCTCCATTTCCCCGATCCAGCTCACGGGGAACACGTTTCTCAAAACTATGCTTCTCCCGCTTGCAAGCACCATGAATACGCTGCAGCTGCCCTTTTTGAGCAGAAACAGGCTTTCTGCCTCGCACGACTGGGTTATCAGCTCAGTGCCGGCTTTTACCCTGACAGCGCTGCCGATGCCGGCGAGGCTTTCAGGGACATATGCATCGATCCTGCTGGACATGACAAATAATCGCCTCAAAATAGGAAATCGTTCCTATTTTACTCCTCTGATGCACTGTATACTACAGGCAGAAATAAAAATTCTTTAGATATGGGAGACAGAGAAATGGAAAAGAAAAAAGTTATTATCGACTGCGATACCGGGCATGACGATGCAATAGCGATAATGCTCGCCGCGGGCTCAGAAGCCATCGACCTCATCGGGATTACCTGCGTCGCAGGAAATGCCGGCCTCGAGCACACCCTCCCCAACACGCTGAGCGTATGCCAGCACCTGGGCCTCGACATCCCTGTGTACGGCGGCTGCTCGGGACCTCTCGTAAGGGAGCAGATAATTGCAGGCGACGTCCACGGAAAGAGCGGGCTCGACGGGCCTGTCTTTGCACCTCTTGTCTACAAGGCACAGCCTGAGAACGCAGTCAACTTCCTCGTTGACACATTCATGGCCTCCGACGGCGACATCTATCTCTGCCCTGTGGGACCGCTCACAAACGTTGCAATGGCAATGAGGCTCCAGCCGGAAATCAAAAAGAAGATCAAGAGGATAGTCCTGATGGGCGGAGCAGTCGGGGCAGGAAACGCCTCCCCGGCAGCGGAGTTCAACATCCTTGCCGACCCCGAGGCCGCTCACATCGTATTCACTTCCGGAGTTCCTATAACGATGATGGGTCTAGACCTCACGAACCAGGCCCTCGCCACCCAGGAGATAATCGACAGGATGAGGGCCATAGGCAACAAGGCAGGAAACCTCTTCGGGGACATTATGAGCTTCACGCTCAAATCCCAGGCAGTCAACGGGCTGTCCGCCGGGCCTGTACACGACGTGACCACTGTCGCATGGCTCATTGATCCCTCCATCTTCATCACGAAGGACATGTTCGTGGAAGTGGACATAAGCCACGGATCCAGCTACGGACGCACCAACTGCGACCAGAACAACAGGCTCGGGAAAAAGCCGAATGCCACTGTGGGACTCGGCCTCGACCTCGAGAGATTCTGGAACCTCGTGGAAGGCGCGCTCAGATATCTCAACTGAATGTCCGGACATAAAACAATCCAAGCAGGGAAAACCTGCTTGGATTTTTCTTTCTCAGCTTCTGACAAGTTTTTTCAATCAGGGAATTTCGGCATCAGGCCTTGTCAGAGTATCGTCTGTCCTGTGAGCCAGCTCTCCTGCACGGCGTCATGCACTGTGTCCCCGGGGAGGCTTCCCCCGATGAGGAAGGGGGAGTCCGGGTCGTGCAGCTTCATATTTCGCCCCACAAGCTTCATGTCGTAGTTTGCGTAGCAGTACAGGCATCCGTGGCCGCACGTATTGTATGCCCCGATGTCGCAGCCTATGAGGCAGCGGCAGCCGGGTCTTCCGTAGGAGACGCCGGAAGGCACCCTCAGCTGTTCCCCAATGGCCCGCTCTATGACTTCCTTTGTCATGCAGCCCGAGCAGTCAAACCCGAACTGCTCGAGGTCAGTTCCCTCAAGACACGTGTACGGCTTCATCCCGCACTTTACAGCGGACTGTGCAAAGCTCCTTCCTATTTCGAGGCGCTCTTCAGGAGAAACCTCCCTGATGCCCGGAAAATTCCTCTTGGTCTTCTCATAGAGATCGACAAAGCTCACGACCACCGAGTGGGTATAACTCTTGAGGGCTTCACAGAGTTTCTCAAAGGCCTCTTTGTGATAACTGACTGTATATTTTCCTGTGATTATTACAGGATCGTATCTCCAGATGACTCGTTGAGGGGAGACGGCGAGAGAAAGCCTTCGGAAGGACCCGACGGATGCATCCAATCCCGGTACATGGGGCTCTATATCTGTTCCGTATGGCGTAATCGTCATGTACCATATCTGCCTGAAGGCCGAGAGCTCAGCCAGGTGCGGGATCATGGGGGCCGGGTCTTTGGTGCAGAACATGATGGCGTCCACAGTTTCGGGGTCGAACCTGTAGCGCGTCACCATGGATGGGTTGTAGGGGTTCCTTGAGAGTGCATATCCCTCGAGGACTCTGTTGAGGAACCATTTTGAATAGAAGGCTGGGATGTCAGTCCTCTGGCCCGTGTTGATTATCATTTTTTCCTTTTCAGAATCCCAGCTTGTCGGCGCAGGCTTCTGCGTCATCCAGGACTTTCCCGAATTTTTCCAGTGCCTCGTCGATCGGCTTTGGAGTGGTGAGGTCTACGCCGGCGTGCCTGAGCTCGTCGAGAGGATACCTGCTGCCTCCCATGGAGAGAAACTCGAGATACGCCCTGCGGGCGGGTTCTCCTTCAGATAGAATCTTTGAAGACAGGGCGGCTGCGCTTGAATAGCCGGTGGCATACACGTATACGTAGAACGGGGAATAGAAGTGAGGTATCCTCGCCCATTCGTACTGCACTTCGTCGTCTATGACGAGGTCGCTGCCGAAATACTTCTTTATCAGTTCGAGATAAATGCCGTTGAATGATGCCGGGTCCAGAGATTCCCCATTTTCGGCCTTTGCGTGTGCCTGCTTCTCAAATTCGGCAAACATCGTCTGGCGGTATACTGTGCCCTTGAATCCCTCGAGATACTGGTTGAGGAGGGCAAGGCGCCTGGCCGGGTCGTCTTCCTTGGAAAGAAGCTGCTCAACGAGCAGGTTTTCATTCACCGTGGAGGCAATCTCTGCCACAAACAGGGAATATCCGCTGTACTGGCGCGGCTGGGTGTGGGTGGCGAGCCACGTGTGCTGGCTGTGTCCCATTTCGTGAGCCAGCGTGGACACGCTGTCGAGATTGCCGGTGAAGTTCATGAGGATGAACGGGTTGCTGTCATACGTCCCGGCTGAGAAAGCCCCGCTCCTCTTGCCCTTGTTGGGATAAACGTCGATCCAGTGCTCCTTGTATGCCTTTCTCACGCGCTCCACATATTCCTGACCGAGAGGGGAGACTGCCTCCGCAACGAGCTCCTGGGCCTGTTCATAAGAATACTTCTGTGCTGCCCCGGCGGAGAGAGGGGCATATACGTCGTAATAGTGCAGCTCGTCAACCCCTAGTATCCTCTTGCGCAGCCTAAGATAACGGTACATCTTGTCCATATTCCTGTGGACGCTGTCGATCAGGTTGTCGTATACGGACACCGGAATGTTGTCTGCCGACATCGACATCTCCCTCGAGCTCGGATAGTGCCTGAGGTCTGCTTCCGCGACAGCAGTCTTGACAGCCCCCGCATAGGTGTTGGCAAATGTGTTTATATGCTCTTTATAAGATTTGTAGAAACTCTTGAAGCTGTTCCTGCGCAGAACGCGGTCGCTTGACATCTGGAGAGGAATATAGCCCGATTCCGTGACCTCGTGCTCAGTTCCGGTGCTGTCGAGGGCCGGCTCGAATGTGAGGTCCGCATCCCTCAGGGCGTCGGCCGTATTTCCGGGGGTTTCTAGAGCATCGGAGAGCTTGGCAATAACCATCTCTTCCCCTGCACTCAGGGTGTGTGGCTTCCTCCTGATGAGGTCTCTGAGCAGGAACTCGTAGTCAGCAAGCAGCGGGTCGGAAGCTATCTGGTCGAGTTTCTCTGAATCCAGGCTCAGGATCTCTGGCTCCGCAAAGGACATCTCGGCTTCCGCTCCGGCAAGCCACATCGAGACCCTCGAGTACATTGACTGCGACGTGCTGTCCCGCGTATCTTCGCTGTACCTGAGCACGGCATATTCGGCGAGGTTGCTGAACAGGCCGGACAGTGAAGTCCTGACGTCCAGGAACTTTTTTATTGAATCGGCATTGTCGAGCGTCCCTTTGAAGGAGGACACTTCTCCGACTCTCTTCTTTGCATCCTGGAACACCTTTTCCCATTCTTCGTCGCTGGAAAAAAGCGTTCCGAGATCCCACTTATAAGCTTTTTCGATTTCCGCTCTCTCTTTTACTGACATAATGACCTCCGATAAGCAGCAGAATATTCTTTGTTTCGTATGATTATAGCATACGGAGATGCCCTTAAATTTACCGATGGCGCACAAGAAACACATCCGCGTCTAAAATATGAAAAAAACCGGGCAGGAAGCTGCCCGGTCTCTAAACCATTAGAAAAATTATTACTCTTCGAGGCTGCTGTACTGCTCGTCTGAAACAGGTTCCAGCCACTCTGCTGATGCGTTTTTCCCTGGGACTGAAATGGCTATATGTGCAAACCAGCTGTCTTTCTTTGCACCGTGCCAGTGCTTGACACCTGCCGGGATGACGACCACCTTTCCGGGGACCAGCTCGACGGCGGGCTTGCCCTCCTCCTGGTACCATCCCTCTCCGGCAGTGCAGATGAGGATCTGGCCTCCTCCCTCGTCGGCATGGTGGATGTGCCAGTTGTTCCTGCAGCCAGGTTCGAAAGTCACATTGGCGAGGGAAACCGTGGATTCGCCGGGAGCGGTGAGGGGATTGAGATACGACTGCCCGATGAAGTACTGCGCATAGGCATAATTTGGCTCCCCGAGGCCGAATGTGTTGAGCTTCTCAAATTCTTCTCTGTCTTTTATTTTCATAGTAAATATCTCCTTTCATGAAATTCCGGACTTGTTGTCTCAGCCGGCATATACTTCCTTTGCAATTCCGAACACTGCCCATGCCTTAGGCCATCCTGCGTAGAAAGCCGTGTGGGTTATCACGGCAGCCATTTCCTCTTTGGTTACACCGTGATTTTTTGCATTCTGGATGTGGTACCTGATGGAATTGTCGGTTATTCCGGAAGCCATGAGCGCGACAACGGTGATGATGCATCTCGTCTTGATGTCGATGTCCTGGTTGTTCCAGTTTTCGCCGAACAGAATATCGTCGTTGTAATGGGCAAAATCCGGGGCAAAATCCCCGAGGCTCTGCCTTCCGGCAGTCTGCACGATCTTTTCCGCCATAGTTGGTTTCCTCCTGTATTGAAGTCATTGTCTAAATTAATTATCTTTCCGGATCCGGGCCCCATCAATGCCCAGAATGCTACACAGGGCGAATATGCCGCACTTATTAGAAAGTGGATATTTTCTTCATCTGCCGCCTGCAGTTATCAAGGGGGCAGGGTAAATTACTGAAAGACTGCCCTCAGTTCCCGGTACTTGGATTTTCTGCAGGTTAGGTAGTACGTGACATTGACCTCGGGATCGGAAATCGGGACAGCCACACGCTTCCCGTCATTCCTGATCCTGTCTATGGTGATGTCGGTCGTGAAGCACGGGAGCACGGAATTTTCTATCAGCTCCTCAAATGTGTACCTTTCGCTCTGCACTAGGAAGCGGGAGTTCTTCATTCTGCTTTTTACAATGTCTGCCCAGAACCCGATGTTTGAAAAGAGGAGAAAATTCTCGCCGTCCAGATCGGAAAGCGTGAGGGTCTTTTTCCCTGCCATCGGGTGGCCGGCAGGGAGATAGAACATCAGATGCTCCTCGCCTATGGCCTTTGCGTACAGGGGGCCATCATTTTTCTTCTGATTTTCACTTCTCTCGGGGGAAGTCGGGTCATATGGAAGAATTACCAGCTGATATGTGCCGTCCCTGAGGCCGTTTTCCAGATCCTGCGGCATGCCCGGTTCCAGGGATATGGCCTTATCCGGAAAAGCCCTTGAGATCCTGTCAATAAGGCCCGGGAGCTCCACGGCAGCCGAAGTCCCTATCGAAACAGTCCGGCTTGCCTTATCATGAGCGCGAACGCGCTCGATCATCTCATCGGTCTGCTTTAAAAGGAGGGATATCTCCTGTGCTGCAAGTACGCCGTTTTCATTGAGGCTGATGCTGTTTTTGGTGCGGTTGAACAGGGGGATGCCGAACACCTCTTCGGCATGCTTCATCGCCCTGGTGATGGTTGGCTGTGAGATGTTGTACTTTTCCGCTACTTCGGTCAAGGTTCCATATTTCGCAAAGGCTGCAAAATACTGAAGTTCTTCATATGTTAGCATTCCATTATCCCCTGACTTATTACAGATGAGCATTCGGCAGTGTGCCCGAAGAATGCGTTTAGACTACATTTTTATTATACATTTAGATAGAGCAGGTATGCTGACATGATAAACCCCATGGATGACGAGGAATTGTCCGGTCTTCCATGGGGACAAACGCCTTTTATGTAAATAAAAGGTTACTTCATCAGATTTTTAGCCTGTTCCGCGGTAGTCGCCATTCCGCCCCAGGTGAACCCGTAGAGCTTTGCAAATCTTGACATTGTAAATTCTGAAGCGTCCAGCATCCACTTTTCAGGCCCGGCTCCCTGATGCAGGAAATACAGGGTCTTTCCGCTCATGCTTCCGGACTGGACGGGACCGTAGAATCTGTCAAGAAGATTGCGCACGCTTCCGCAGATATTGTGCCAGTAGACAGGGGATCCTATTGCAATGACATCCGCCTCTTTGATTTTTTGAACAACTTCGTCAAACTGATCTCCCGGCAGTGTCTGACCGTATGAGTTGATGCGGTAATCAGTCAGGTTGAGAGTCTCATAGGGCTTGTCTCCGAACAGCTCCTTAGCAAGATGTGCTGTGTTTCCATCCTTGTTCGGGCTCCCGTTGATGAAAAGTGCTTTCATATCTATTCCTCCTGTTTGATTATTGAGCTGTTGTTGCTGTCTGCCATCAGATTCCTGCAGCTGACTGGGCCCACTCCGTGACCTCTGAATCTTCCGGATGGGAAGCAAACCTGCGGCCTTCCTGCCAGTCCCCGGTTCCAGCCATTGAAGCGAGGTTCTCCGCACTCTCGCCGATTCCTGAAGAAGCGGATGTGCAGAATGGAATTACAGTCTTCCCGGTGAAGTCATTGTTCTGTACGAACTGATTGACAGGCCATGCTGCATTTCCCCACCAGATGGGATAACCGAAGAACACAATGTCGTAGGAATCCCAGTTTTCCACAGAAGTTTCAGTCAATTCGACCTGGTTCTGAAGGGCTTCGTCTTCGTGCTCCCTTGTCACGCGGCTGTCCTCATTGTTATAGTTGAGATCTTCGTCCGTATAAGGCTCTGCGGGAGTTATCTCGAATATATCCGCGTCTGTCGCCTGGGCAATCGTTTCTGCGACTGCCTCTGTGTTTCCGGTTGCGGAAAAGTATACGACGAGAATATTGCCGGGGTCTGAATCTCCACATCCGGCAAAAAGCAACGTCATGAGCAGAATGCCTGCTATGAGTATTAAAGTCTTTTTCATTGCCCTTCCCTTCTCCATCTGCAGTGCCCGGTTTAAAACCAGAGGTTCCGCATGATTTCAAAACATGCCATTATGATATGGCCGCGAAGCTTCCTTGTACATTATTAGATATGAAGAGCAGGTTTCAAATTCTGAAACCCGCAGGTGACACGCATTCAATGAAAAAATCTGATCCCCTGTTTCCAGAGCTGCAGTGCCATTCATGTCAGCACGGGAAGAATGCCAGGAGAGCATTGTATGTGTATTCCATGACAGCAGTGCCGTTGTGTTCATATCCTTCCTTGACGCGGAAGGCAAAATTCCCGTTTGCAGGGTCATCATCAACGCTTGTGAAATAATCAGAATCTGACATTCGCTCTGCGCGTCTGCTGTCGTAGCTGTAGGCGAAATCACTTGTCCCCGTCATAACGAATACAAAGTAGTCAGATGGGTCTCGGCCTTCAGCAGCCTGCCAGATTGTTTCATCATCCAGCGATGTGCCGCAGCTCATCGGAGAAAAATAGCGGAATTCATCCAGACAGTATTCGAATGTGCGCCACGTGGTCACTGAACCCATGGAGAAACCGACGAATGCACGATGGTCCCGCGAAGCTTCCAAGGCTTCCTGGGCAATCGAAGAAACGTCATCGGCTTCTTCCCGGGCATATGTGTGATACCGGCTCTCGACGGCAGGCATCAGGTCTCCAAGCAGTTCATTATGATAGTTTTGAGTCAGCTGGAGCGCCAGACTGAAGTCTGCGGCGTCGTTTTCGCTGGTGTTGTTGTAAGTCGGACATACCATGATCAGAGGCTCTATATCGCCGTTCTCTATGGCATTGTCCAGAATGTTCTTGAACTCCGAGGGACTGCTTGGAGTTCCGAGCAGAGTGTTCTCCGTCGACCACCCTCCGTGCATATTGTAGACGATGTCGTACGCCCTGCTGTCGTCGTAGCCGTAAGGCAGGTAGACGACTGCATGCTTTGTAAGAGGCGTAGATTTTTCTTCATACGAGAATGATTCCCACGTGTCGTAATAGAGGTCCACGAGCGTTCCAGGCTGATCCGAGGCTTCTGTGTACCCATCAGGCACTGATTCGATTTCATCGGGAATCTGTACAGATGCGGATGATACCTCTGAGTCGGATGGCGTTGTCATGTGGTCCTCCCAGAATGAAACGGCATGGTCAACCCATCCCTCAGCGACGGTTCCTTCTCCAAGCCCGAATCCATGGGGAAGGCCTTCAAAGACCTCGATTTCGGCATCAGTGCCGTTGGCCCTTATGGCATCTATGCGGTTCTGCATCACCTGGTAGTCGGCGATGTAGTCTGCAGTGCCGACGTTTGCATATGTCGGGGGTTCGTTTCCGGTGACCTCGGAGAGGCCGGTATACTGCGTTACGACAATTGCAGGCTGGGGATACTCTTCTTCTCCGTAGGCTGCCGTGCCGTCGGCACCGACCCAGGCTGACATGCGCGCTCCTGCCGACCCGCCCCAGAGTGAATAATCAGTCATGTCTATCTGCAGTTCATCGGCGTGCTCTTCCAGGTATGCGATGGTGTGGGCTAGATCTTCACAGGCAGTCGTGGCATCCGGGCGGTAGATAAGTGCAACCGCGTTGTATCCCATCTTCGAGAGCTCGAGGGCGACGGGAAAACTGTCCTGCATCGCCCCGACATAGGCAAACCCTCCTCCGGCACTCACGATGGCCGTCTTGGCCCCGGGACTGCCCCGGAAGAAAAAGATTCCTGTATCCTCCTTGGCGGGGTCAACGGCTTTTTCCTCATCAGTATAAATGTCGTAAAAGACCTGGTTTCCCTGCTGGGCATTCTCGTAAAAATAATTGACGATTTCGACCGTCTTTTCCGGGTTGATGTAGTTGTACCAGGCAAGCTGCAGCTCTCCCAGCGTGTCGCCGCTGTAATAGCCCTCTTCCACTGGAAAAATAAGTCTGCCCCAGCTGTCGAAGGCGGGATCGTTAATAACATCTTCTATCAGCGTGTCTTCTGTGAACGGACCGCTGACTACCTCCGAATTACCCGTGCTCATCGATGAAGATGCAGAGGCATCCTGGGAAGCAGATGACGACCTGCTGTCGGCTGCAGAAGCTCCACAGGCAGTCAGCAGGACGGAGAGCAGAAGCGGAATCATAATCGTCCACACTCGCTTTTTCCCAATCTTCCACATGGTATTCTGGTGCCTGACCCATTATTTCTGGGAGTCAAAATCAGGGGCCATATGGAGGTACCTCTGGAGGGCTTCCTCAGTCTGGGTGTAGTAGCGCCTGTTTTTGTTGACTGAGGCTATGGATGCCATATCCTCATCGCTGAGGGAAAAGTCAAACAGGTCGATATTGTCCTTAATGTGCTGCGGGTTGCGTGAGCCCGGGATCACAATATTGCCGGACTGTATGTGCCAGCGGAGGATGATCTGGGCATTGCTCTTCCCATATTTCCTTCCCAGCTCCGAAAAGACCTGTTCGTTGACAAGGTTTTTGTCTCCGTGGCCGAGGGGATACCACGCCATGACGACTGCCCCTATAGTTTTGAGATAGCCCTTGAGCTCGGTCTGGGGATAATAGGGATGAGCCTCGACCTGTATGACTGCGGGCTTTATCTCCTCTGTGTCTGCAATTTCCTTGATCTGTTCTATGGAGAAGTTGGAGAGGCCGAGTGAGCGGACTTTTCCGGCTTTCACTGCATCTTCCATGGCGCGATAGGCACCTTTAATGTCGCCAACAGGCTGGTGCAGGAAGAGCAGGTCGATATAGTCCGTGCCAAGGCGCTTCAGCGTGGCGTCAATTGCATTGGCTGCATCGGAATAGATGCTTGGCCAGAGCTTTGTGGATACGTAGATGTCACTGCGGCTGACGCCTGCCCTGGCAATACCCCTGCCTACTGCCTTCTCATTCATATAGGCATTTGCTGTGTCCACCATCTCATAGCCGTTTCTGAAGGCATTATATACAGCCTCTTCTGCATCGTCTGGAGACATCATGAACGTCCCGATTCCTGCTGCGGGGATTTTTGTTCCGTTATTGAGCTTAAAATATTCCATAATTCACACCTCATTTTTCTGTCTGCTTTGCCTCAGCGGATACTGTTTTTTCTGCTTTCTGAGATGATTATACCGGCGCCGGAGCTTCAAACACAGAATCAATCGTGCATAGGTCTATTCAAAATATGAATGGTAAAATGCAGAACTATGCTCTTCTTTGCTGCCATATGCAGTAAAAGAGCTAAATTATTGGGAAGACTACCCGGCTAATTGAAGGGTACCGGCGGGCTTTCTCCTGCAGCAGCTGCACATCGCCTGAAATAGTATAAAAATAAGGAGCTGCACATCCGATGTGCAGCTCCGGTCTGCCTCAGGGAATAGTCAGATGCATTCCGTCAGGATTTCATAGATTTCATCGTGCGTCATCTGGCGGGCACAGCCGGCGGTAATGACAGTGCTGTCTGCAACCTTCCTCAGAAGTTCTCGGTCTGTTGGATCCGGGCTGCCCTGGCGCATGCCTGCTTTCAGCTCGGTGAGTGTTGTCGGCAGGCCGATTTCATGTATAAAGTCTGACAGTGCCTGAATGCCTGCAAGAGCCAGTTCCTCATCTGTGCGGCCGCCTGCCGACAGATGCCAGACCTTTTTTGCAAACCTGTCGAACTTCGAGGTATTGTCCTTCACAAGATGGCGGTAGACTGCGGGGTGTATTACTGCCAGGCCCTGGCCGTGATTGCAGTCCGTATAGGCGCCGAGCTGGTGCTCGATCATATGATTCTGGAAGTCAGTCTGTTTGCCGAGTTTGAGAATTCCGTTCTCGGCCATGGAAGAATCCCACATGAGTTCCGAGCGGACGGACACATCCTGAGGATTCCTGATCATGGCGCGGATATTCTTGATTACGTTTCTCATGACTGACTCATTGATTTCGTCTGACACATTGGTTTCTGACGGCCTGCCGAAATAAGTCTCCATACAGTGAGACAGCGTGTCAAAAGCGCCGGAGACAGCCTGCCTCATGGGGACAGTGAGTGTGTACGAAGGATCGAGCACGGCAAATCTGGATAGAGCTCCGCCCATGCCGTTCTTCTGTTTTGTTTCTTCGTTGGTGATGACGGCTCCATTGTTCATCTCGGAGCCTGTGCCTGAAACAGTCGTGACTGCGCCGAGAGGTATGAATTCCGTCGGGTACTGATGATCCTCAAACTCTGCCTTCCAGATGTCCTTGTCCATCCTGGCCTGGGCCGAGACGATTTTGCAGCAGTCTATGACGGATCCTCCGCCTACTGCAAGGATGAAATCTATCTGGTTTTCCCTTGCGAGTTCTGCTCCTTCCTGTACCTTTGCATAAGTGGGGTTGGCCATTATTCCCGAGAATTCGAAGATCTCCTTGCCTGACTCTTCCAGCAGGCCCCGGACTTTGTCATAAATTCCGTTTCTCTTTATTGATCCCCCGCCATAGGCGAGCATGACGTGTGTCCCCATATCAGAAAGCTCCGCTGACATGGCAGCGTCCAAAGCTCCTTCCCCGAAATATACTTTCGGCATTCCTGCATACTGAAATTTTTCCATTAATGTTTCCTCCCGGACCTGCTTTCAACCATATTCGCAATTACACTGGGAAATCCATCCACAGGACTTCCGCCTGCATTAATGATTCTAATCAGGAAAACCTTTTGAGTACATTATTAAATCAGAAAAGAAGAATTCATCTGGTGAATAGCTGATTGCAGAAACGCTATTGTACTTAAAATCAGACGGCATGTAGCATAAAACTGCAGAAGGAAGACGGCATTACTCCTGATTTTGTGATGTTGAAACGGAGACGCATCAAAATGATTTTTTATTTCACAGGGACAGGGAACAGCCTTTATGCGGCGAAGAGCCTGGACGAAAAGATCATCAGCATCCCGCAGGTGATCGATAATCCCAGCCTGCATTTCAGTGCGGACCGGATTGGGATTGCTGCACCTGTCTACGGACATGAGATGCCCCAAATGGTAAAGGAATTTATAAGGAGAGCGGAGTTTGACACTGATTACACATTTGTGATCCTTACATACGGGAACCGGCATGCAAATGCAGTGGATCTCGCCCGGAATGTATTTGAAAGTGCCGGCAAACATGTGGACTATATTCACACTGTATTGATGGCAGACAATTTCCTGCCCGCCTTCGACATGAGGGAACAGGCAGAAATGGATAAAAACGTTGAGGGTCAGCTCTCAAAAATAAAGGCTGATATAGCAGAGAAAAAGCACGACATGGAAGAGGTGACCCAGCAGGACCGGAATGTTCACGAGGAATACCTGAAAATGGTGCACGGCCAGCGGGCTTCCATATGGGCGGATTTTGATTTCACTGACAGATGTATCGGCTGCGGGATATGCGCAAAAGTTTGTCCGGCGGGGTGCATTTATCTCGAAGGAAACCGTGCAGTCTTCACCGGAGATAACTGCCAGGCATGCATGGCATGCGTGCACAGCTGCCCGGAAATGGCAATAAAAGTGAATAAGGTGCTTGGCCTTGAAGAACCAAACCCGAAAGCCCGATACCGCAATGAAAACGTCACCCTGACTGAGCTCGTCCGTTCTAACTGCAGAAAAACGATACCAGCAGAAGCAAAATGAGAGCCACGACGGGGGAATGAGATAGGAGGCTGCAGCTATGAAAATATGGTTCATTACAGGCTGTTCAAGCGGACTCGGCGAGGGAATTGCGAAAGCTGTACTTAAAAGCGGGGATGCCGCTGTTGTGACGGCGAGAGACAGGAAGCGGGTGAGCCATTTTGAGGATGAGTACCCGGATAGAGCGCTTGCGGTTTCTCTTGATCTTGCCGACAAGGCAGCTATGAAAAAGGGCGTACGTGATGCCTTTGAAAAATTTGGAAGAATAGATGTCCTTGTAAACAATGCCGGACGCGGATATCGGGCAGCTGTTGAAGAGAGCGAACCGGAACAGGTCCGCAGGCTGTTTGAAGAGGACTTTTTCTCCCCGATGGAGATCATCCAGATGGTGCTTCCGAGAATGAGGGAAAATCATCAAGGACTGATCATTAACGTTTCGTCAATTGGGGCTGTCCGCGGTGCCCTCGGAAATGGGTATTATTCTGCCGCAAAAGCGGCGCTTGAACTGGCGACGGAAGCTCTTGCCAAAGAGGTGGAGCCCTTTGGCATCAGAGCGATGATCATAGAACCCGGAGCAATGCGCACCGGCTTTTATGGAGACAGGATGGGGGGAACTGGAACATACATTTCTGCCTACGATGGCATTGCCGCAAGATACCGGAAGGAAAAAATCGACGACCGCCATGATCAGCCGGGAGATCCTGAAAAGTGCGGTGAAATCATAGTTCAGACAGCGTTTGCAGAAAATGCTCCATTCAGGCTTCTGCTTGGAACCGACGCCGTTACGGCAGCGGAAGAGGCTTTGGATAACCGCATCCAGGAGTTGCGCAGGTGGAAACCCGTCAGCATCAAGGCGGACTACTCGTGACCTTGGAATGAATATGAGATGAATGAGGAATGTGCGGGATGAGAAGAAGAATGCTTGCTGTAATCCTGCTCCTTTCTGCGATAGCATGTACGGCTGCAGTTCTTACAGCATGCCGGAATCAAATAGATGGGAACCCTGAGGTGCAGGACCCGGGCTCAGCTTCTGAAACAGCAGAAGGCAGTCTAAAAAAAATTTCCTATCGGATATCCTACGATGGAAATATCTATGACAAGGAGGCTTCCGTCTATGTTCCTGCCTCTTACGATGGGTTTGAACCCATGAACATACTGTATCTCATGCATGGTTCCCAGGGCAGCGGGGAACAGCTGGCAGACGTCATGAAGCCGCTGCTTGACGCCTGGATAGAAGAGGGGAAAACCCAGCCGATGCTGGTCGTGTTTCCGACGTATTACCCGGACTCGTCTTTTGTGTCTGTTAATTACTCTCAGGACTATCCTCTCAACCATTTCTTTGCGGTGACCGAAATCACCGAACTGATGAAAGCCGTTGAGGGAAGCTTCCATACCTATGCTGAAAGCATGGACGAGGCAGGATTTTCAGAGAGCAGGATGCACCGTGCATTCGGAGGATATTCAATGGGCGGTGTGACGACATGGGATATACTTGCCAGCCATGCGGACTGTTTTGCTTATTTCATGCCGATGGCGGGTGACTGCTGGCTTGACCGAATATACGATGAGCCTGTCGATCAGCTCCTGGTGCAGGGACTGGAAGGCGGCGGATATTCCTCTGAAGATTTCATGATTATTGCGATGGTCGGAGGAAATGACGGCACAAAGGAAAGCATGCAGCCTCAGGTCTACGCCCTGCGAGAGAATCACTCGGACCTGATTACCGACGAAAATCTTATCTATTGGGAAAACGAGGGAGGTAGCCACAGCCTGGAGTCTTTTGAACTTGAGATGGAACACGGACTTGGGTATCTGTGGAACTGATCGAATATATTTTTAGCCACATAGTTAATGACGTTTTTTCACCCTATTGAAAATTTTTGCGGATACCCGCAAAAATTTACCATAGAAGATATATTGTTAAGCTTTGTAAATATGCCGGGTGCCGACGTCCCATGCGACAAATACCGCTGAAATGCAGGATTATTAAATGACGAAGGAGCAGGCAAAGTAAGCCAAGGTCCGAACGAATATGTCATTCTGCCCGTCCAGAGAAAAATAGCACGCAGCATCTATGGATGCTGTATGCTATTAAATTCACTGCAAAACCCGTTCTTATGAAGAAAAAGGCAAAATATGAACGATCTCGCCTTTTTTCTGGCTACATTGTAATAATTTGTCACTGCAAAATTATTATCTCTATAAACACTGCAGTCATAGTATGGAAGGACATATTCAGTGCCCTGCTGCAGAGATTTTCTCAAGTGTTTCAGCAGAAACTTTGGGGCTTTATATTTCCTTGCGATCCATCATATAAATGGAAAAGAGCCTCTTTCAGAGGCCCAAAATATATTCCTCGCTGCATCTTCAAACACAGGGGCTTCAGCCTGCTGTACTATAAGAATTGAAAATAGTAAAGCTATAAGGGTTACTACTATCTGGAACAACTTGATTTTTGTAAAATGCCGTGCAATCAACGCCACCAGAGTAGATTGCCTCTTCTTTAACGTAATAATTTATCTCGTTACCTTCAGCATCATATTTAGCAAGTCCTTCAAAGTCATTATTCCAGCCACCCGAGCCATCCGTATCAGTACCTGCTGAAATAGTTATTATAGTATCCGAAGGCACATCATTTATGATGAGGCGAACGGTAATATAATCTTCTAACCCTTGCGACCATTGCTTTTGGACGTGAACCGACGTGAGTTCTATGTTCTTCACGATAAATCCACTGGAAGCATCACCCGAGATAATAGTTTCATAACCATCAACATGATCTTCTGTGAGCGTATAGGAGATCTCGTTACCGCTGCTGTCTATCCGGTCAAGATCTGTAAAGGTATAGGTTCAGTTGTCTGTCATAAGGGTTGTGCTTGCTATCTCCTCCCCATTAGCGAAGAGATGCAAGGTGGCTTCTGTTCCCGCAACTCCGTACCAGACCTTTGTGACATCGATGTCTATTTTTTCTGCGTTTGTAACAGTAAATCCGCTGGAAGCATCTCCGGTCACTACGCTGGTGTATCCGCTAATCTCATCCTCGGTCAGGGTATAGGTTATCTCATTTCCACTGCTGTCTGTCTGGTCGAGACCCGTGAATGTATATGTCCAGCCGCTGTCAGCAGTAAGAACTGCGCTGGCTGCCTCTGTTCCGTCTGCCAGGAGGTGAACAGTTGCCTCACTGCCTTCATTGCCAATCCAGGTTTTTGTGACCTGAATGTCTATCTGCTTTGTATTAGTCACGGTAAATCCGGTAGAGGCATCTCCGCTTATTTCGCTGGCATATCCATCAATCTCATCCTCGGTCAGGGTATAGGTTATCTCATTTCCGCTGCTGTCTGCCTGGTCGAGATCCGTAAAGGTGTATGTCCAGCCGCTGCCTGCAGTAAGAACTGCGCTGGCTGCCTCTGTCCCGTCTGCCAGGAGGTGAACAGTTGCTTCTGTCCCGGCGTCGCCGATCCAGACCTTCGAGACCTGAATGCTTATCTTCCTTGTGTTTGTAACGATAAACCCGCTGGAAGCATCTCCAGTGATGCTGGTTTCGTATCCTTCCAATGCATCTTCTGTAATAGTGTAGGTTATCTCGTTTCCTTCGCTGTCCGTCTTATCAAGATCCGTAAAGGTGTAGCTCCAGTCACTGTCAGCCGTAAGGACAGCACTGCCATTCTCAGTGCCGTTGGCAAAGAGATGTACAGTTGCTTCTGCACCGGCATCGCCTATCCATACCTTCTCTACATTGATTGATATTTTTTCCGGCTCGGGAGTTACAGAAGGAACGTTGTGCTCCTCCTTTTCCTCATCGGTAGGCGTACCGAAGTCCAGATAATGGTTGCTTCCGACGCCTCCGCCGTATGTGGCAGTGTTGTCGGTGATAACTACAGAAGCTGAGGCTATGGCGCTCTGCTTGGCTTCCTCGGAAGGCACATTGACGACTGCGCTTGCCTGCAGAAGGGAAGCTGATTCTACTGCACTAGAAGCTGTATAACGGCTGCTGCTGTTCGATGCCTCCAGAGTGAGTGCACCGCCGTCCAGATACCACTCATTGCTTCCGCCTCCAAGCATGGTATCCGTCACTGTTACCCCGGTGTCGCCGCTTCTGGGGGATACATACAGGTCATCTCCGGCTCCGTCAGTGCCTCTTCTTGATGTCGTGTTATCAAAGAGGGCAATGCCGTCCGCCTCTGCAACGCTGAACATGTCGGCTTCGCCGTCGGGGCAGAACCAGAGGCCGCCACCCAGAATTCTGGCGGTGTTGCCCATAACCAGAGTGTTTTTAAATGAAGCTCCTCCATATGCCCTTCCACAGTCTAGGAACAAACCGCCGCCCTTGTCATCGGAAGTGTTTCCGGATATTGTGCCTGAGCTGAGTACTGCATTTGTATAGATATTGCTGAAAATGCCGCCGCCGTGAGTCTGGCCTGCTGAAGAACCGGAACTTTCACTGCCGGCACCGGAGCGGTAGGCACAGTTGTTGAGGATGCTGCCGCCATAGAGATAAATGGAGCTTATGGAACTGCTGTCGGAAGAATAGACCGCTATTCCTCCGCCGTTTCCAACGCATGATGAATTCTCCGCACCTTCTGAGTTTTCATCATGGGACCCGGCAGTATTATCGGAAATTTCCCCTCCGTTGATTGTGATGGAAGCGCCTTCTGTTACGGCAACGGCACCTCCGAGGGCATTCGCAGTGACAGTGAGGTCGCCCTGGACAGATGCCGATGACAACACACTGTTCCCGCTGATTGTGCCGTCGTTGATGATTATCGAGGCATCTTCCCCCTCGGCACGCACAGCTCCGCCGAAGGCTGCCTCTTCCGTTGTCGTGCTGCTGTTGCCCGAGATCGATCCGCCGTTCATTGTGAACGTCCCGTCTACTATGCAGATGGCTGACGCTCCGCCATTTCCATAATCAGAGCTGGCCCCTGAACTGGTGCTGGAAAAGCCTTCTATCGAGCCGTCATTCATGACCATGTCGCCATAAACAGTAAAAACAGGTGTAGTGCGGCTGCTGCCTGTTCCCGAAATATTTACGTTTTCTAGTACGAGAACAGCTCCGTCCTCGACGACAAAACCTCCGTCTTCTGAGACCTGGACATCCGCATCCAGATTTTCCTGGTCAGATTTGACTACCAGATACGTGCCTTCTTGGACGTCCACAATGCTGCTCAATGTATCCCCGTCGTGCATGAGATAGGTATCCAGCTGGACAAGCGATGTGCTCGTGGATGAAGTTGTTCCGGAAGCTGATTTAAAAAGAGGTAAAAATATTAGCCCGGATGCTGCAATGACTGCCGCTCCTAGAATCACAGCAATTATTCGCATCAGGTGCTTTTGATGAGGAGACGATTTCCTTCTTTTGCAGCCTTTATTATTTTCTGCGTGATAAATAATGGTCATACAGAGTTTCCTGTCTTCACTTAGAATTCAAAAAGTGTATTTTCACCAAACAATCTAACATCAGTACACTGTATTATACAATAAATAAGAAATAAGCTGGAAAAGGTTTTTTGAGCATCATGTGCAGATACGGCTCTTAGTATGCACAATCTGCAGACAATCTGAGACAGCGGAATGCACTTTTACCGTCTGGGAAGTGTCTTTGGAGCCCACAGCCAAAGATAAAGACAAAGAAGAGCGCATCTGCTCCAAATGTGGATATATCGAGAAATCTGAGATCTCAGCGACGGGAACAACAGGGGAAACTGACTCGGAAACACCTAAGACCGGAGATGACAACAATGCTGTTCTCTGGGCAGTGCTGATGCTGGCTGCGGCTGGCTTGGGAATTGTAATCTTAAGAAGACGCCCGGAGCGCTGATTTGATTTGTTTTGGAGAAACTGCAGTAGTTTCACTGATGCATCGTTAAATGTAGCAGGCGGTCGGAGATATTCTCTCCGACCGCCTGCTTTTCCTATGGCTTTTTGGATGGTGATGACGTTATTGCTTAATCGATGATCCTCATATACGGGAAATTGTACTCGTCGCTTATCTTTGCATCGTAGAGCTGGATTTTTACAGTTCCGTTTTCCAGCCTGTCGACCAGTGCATCGCAGTCCTCCGGGGAGACGCCTTCCAGAACTCCGGCGTAGTACATGCCTTCCTTGAGTTTGGCGTATCCGGTGACTTCCGGGTCTGTTGAGTACCCGAAAATTCCGGTCATGCTCACGGAAAATGACAGAAGTTCGCCTTCCCCTGACATTTCCACCCATTCCATATCCTTATAATTTCCGCATTTGTTGCAGACAGGAAGAGGAGGAAATTCGACATTGCCGCACTTCGGGCATCTGAGCCCAAGTATCTTTCCTTCCTTGAGAGAGTCATACCATTCCTTGACGATAGGTTCCATTCCTTTTAGTTTCTGCATCAGTTCCACCTCCTCACAGCGACTTCAGGACAACTGCTCCGGTGTTGAAGCCGGCTCCTCCGCCCCATACCACGCTGATTTTTGGAATCTTCTTCATCTGCCTGGGGCCGTTTTCACCGCGCATCTGCTTTACAGCTTCATCAACTTCGATGATAAACGCAGGCGAACGAGGATGCCCGGACTGAGTCCTGCCGCCGGAAGTCGTGATCGGCTTTTTGCCGTCGAATGCCATCTCGCCGTCGCGCATGTATTTCCAGGCTTCGCCCTTCGGAATATATCCCGCTGCCTCAGAGACATCCAGCACCATGGTGGCAGGGCAGTCGTGGACACCGAGATAATCGATCTGGGAAGCAGGGTCTGTGATTCCGGCCATCTTGTACAGGTTCGGGAAGATAACCGTGTTGGGTACTGTGGGAACCACACAGCTCTGATTGTCGCGCGAACCGATTGTATAGATGCCTGCAACCTCTATCGGCTTTTCCACATATTTCTTCGCCATGTCAGTTGCGCACACAATGACTGCCGAAGCCCCGTCGATTATCTGTCCGAGATACCTCGCGCGGACAAGATAGCTCATGTATGGATTGAACTTGTTGCTGCGCAGGTAATCGTCTACACTGTCAAACCCGAAGTGCTTTGCCTCGTCTTCGAAGCTCATGGTTATGCGAGTTGCCTTCGGATTGGTCATGGCCTCGCGGCGCTTGCTCTTGAGATATCCGATGAAGCAGTCTTCTATATCGGATTTCTTGAGGTGATTGTCGATCATGTACCTCACAAGGACTGCCTCTGTCGGCCCTACGCCTGAATATGCCGGAGCCTGGTATGCTGAATCAGTCGATGCATAGACAGAGGCCCAGAGTGCGTCGTTGCTGAATTCGACGCGGTCCTGCGGCGGCATTCCCGGCTTCTGGACGCAGGAATTGATGTTGACGGCTCCAGAGAGTACGCAGTCATACTTTCCGGAAGCTACTGCCTGGACTGCAATGTCGAGGCCGAAAGCCATGGAGCCGCAGCCTTCATCGTGGAAAATGGTCGGGCGGTTGCGGAGTCCGATCCACTCGCCGAAGAAAGGAGCGGCGCTCTTCATGTTGGAATAATTCGGGCCTGACATGCCCACATAGTAGGCGTCTATATCCTCGGGCCCTATGTTCCCGCTGTCCATGGCTTCGATGCTTGCCATGGCGAACAATTCCCTCTCGGTCATGTTCAGGATCTGCGGCGTATGGCGCACATCTCCCAGCGGTGTATACCCGGTGCTGATTATTGAGACGCTCCGGGCCAGCTTCAAATCTGCCATGATAATCCTCCCGTCACTCTTTCTTTGATGCAGCTTCCCTGGCATCCTCCTCTGCGTTGATCCTCTGAAGCTTGCGTGTGGCCTCATCATGCGTGACGACATCGTTGTCCTTGCTGATGCTGATAGCCAGACTTGACCACATCTCTGTTCCAAAGGTCATGCGGAGTTCCTTTGCCAGCTGTTCCTTGACAGGCTCGCGGGTGATCTGGGTTGTGACGCGCCTTGTGATCCTTGGCGCCTTTGCAATCTGTTCGCCTATTTCCTGTGCGCGCTGCCAGATTTTATCCTTAGGCAGGACCTCGTTGACCATTCCGTACTCCAGGGCTGTCTTTGCATCAATGCGCTGCCCGGTGAGCATCGCGTAATTGGCCCTCTTGTAGCCCATAGCCGTTCGGAGTCCGATTTCAATTCCGTCTCCGGGTACCCCGCCAAGAATATAATGCGGGTCCGCTATAACGGCATCCTCGGCCATCAGGGTGATATCGCATAGCAGGGCTATTTCTGAATGGAAGCAGTAGCCACCGTTGATAACACCGATGGTGGGCTGCTCCACATCGTTAACCAGGCCTTCAATCATGTTGCAGCCGTCATAGTAGCTGTGCTCGTAATAAGACCATGCCTGTGTCTGCAGGGTCTCCTTGATGCTGGTCTGGTCGCTCGCGATAAGCCAGTTGTCGCCGGCTCCACCGATGATGAGAACCTCTGTCTCTGCATCCTGCCCGACAGTCCAGAACAGCTGGCCCAGTCCTCTGTGAAGGGGGTAGTCCCATGGGGCAGAGTCCCCGTTCTTGTGCCATTTGGCAGTAAGGACTCCGCTCTCGCTTCTCTCGAGCAGGAACAGATCCTTGAATTTTTCCTTGTACTCGTCGAATGTGGTGTACTTGATCATCAACGGGCTTTCACACTGTGGTACCTTCGGCATAATAAATCCTCCTTTGCAAGGCTTGTGCCTTAATCGGCAAATATTTTTCCGTGTAATTTTCCACGGTTCCGCACCTATAAGATTTTTTAACTGAACTTGACTGTATGGTTTTTCTGTCATCAGGACAGACTGCTAATATCATTCAGGTTCCCGATGTTGATGGTCTTCATATCTGGATTTATCCGTTTCATAAGTCCAGCCAGGACCTGCCCGGGCCCTATCTCGACAAAGGTATCAACCCCCTGAGAGATCATGTACTGGACGGACTGCTCCCATAGAACGCTGTGATTTACCTGCTCCTCCAGCTCCGAGCGGATGTCTTGAATATCTTTAAGGGGCCCTGCCGTAGTATTTCCGATAATCTTCACGGACGGCATCTTCAGGGAAACTGCTTCAATCTCCGGAGTGAGCTTCTCGGCTGCAGGCTTCATAAAGGGAGAATGGAATGCCCCGGAAACCTTGAGGGGAATGCCGAATTTTCCGCCATAATCCTTGACCTTGCCGCAGGCGGCTTCGACGGCATCCAGTGTGCCTGAGATGACCACCTGGCCCGGACAGTTGAAGTTGGCTGAACAGGTTCCCGTTTCCTCGCAGAGCTTCCTAATGTTTTCCTCTGGTACTGCGATGACGGCGGCCATGCCTCCCGGGTTCAGCTGTCCCGCTTCGTACATATACTGCCCGCGGTCGCGCGAGAGCCTGACAGCATCTTCAAACGACAGGCTTCCGGCAGCGGTCAGCGCTGTATACTCGCCGAGGCTGTGCCCGGCCATATATTCCGCCTCTGGCACCAGGCGCTTTCCCGTTTCTCTTTCCTTTTCACGGAGAGCCTCCAGGCACGCGATGGACATGGTCAGCAGGGCGGGCTGCGCGTTCATGGTTTTCTTGAGCTCATCCTCCGGGCCTTCAAAGCACATCTTTGAAAGGGGAAATCCGAGAATGCTGTCAGCCCGGTCAAATATATCCCTTGCCGCCGGGCTCTCCCTGTAAAGATCAAGCCCCATCCCGGCAAACTGTGCTCCCTGCCCAGGGAAAATGTATGCTGTACTCACTTTACATATACTCCTCGGAAGTTCAGGCCTTTTTATAGCTTTCAGCAAGCTTCACGACATCTCCGATCGTCGCACACTTTTTAAGCGCATCTATAGACGGAGACTTTCCTGTCATTTCCTCAATGGTGGCTGCCATCCCGAAGTACTGCATCGATGCAGCATTCAGATCCTCCACCAGCCTCGAATCCAACGTCACCTTTCTGTCGTCCTTGAGGGAAAACAGCATCTGCACTTCATCAAGAAATTTCTCTGCAGTTTCACTCATTTTTGTTTCTGACATGATCAATATTCCTCCTTCTGAATATGCTGTATGAATGACTGCCAGTCGTTATAAAAACGATGTCTACAAAGGGATGTTTCCGTGCTTCTTCCTGACCGGGTCCTCATGTTTCCCCGTTAGGGAACGGAAAGCTTCTAGAAGCCTGCCCCGGGTTTCAGAAGGCAGGATGATGTCGTCGATATACCCTCTGGATGCCGCTATGTCGGGGTTCATGAACAGATCCTCGTATTCCCTTATCCTCTCTGAGCGGACCTGAGCAGGATTTTCAGAATTCTTTATTTCCTTGGAGAAAATTATGTCAGCAGCTCCTTCTGCCCCCATCACCGCAATCTGTGCCCCAGGCCACGCATACACGACGTCAGCCCCGAGGTGCCGTGAACACATTCCTATGTATGCGCCTCCGTATGCTTTCCTCAGGATGAGGGTTACTTTTGGCACAACTGCCTCGGAGTAGGCGTAGAGAAGCTTGGCTCCATGGCGGATGATGCCTCCGTGCTCCTGCGATGTCCCGGGCATGTATCCGGGAACGTCTACCAGGGTGAGCAGAGCGATGCCGAATGCGTCGCAGAATCTTACGAAGCGAGCCGCCTTGTCAGAGGCATTTATATCGAGGCACCCTGCATAGATCTTTGGCTGAGACGCGACGACTCCAACTGTTTTTCCATTCATCCGGATAAAGCCCGTCAGGATATTTCTGGCGTAGTCCTTCTGAATCTCGAAAAATTCATGGTCGTCTGACAGCTGCTCGACGACATTGTGCATGTCGTAGCTTTTTCTGTAGTCGTCCGGCACGATGCCCTCCAGGCTGCAGCCGCCATCCAGGTCTGTCTTCTCGGCCTTGATTTCAGGGACGGGGTCTTCGCAGCTAGACGGAAGGTAGGAGAGTAGTGTGCGTATTTTGGCAAGGCACTCGTCCTCGGTCCTGCAGGTGAAGTGGGAGCATCCGCTGATTTTCTCATGCGTGTCAGCCCCTCCAAGGTCCTCGGCAGTAGTCTTTTCCCCGATCACTTCCTCCACAACCTTTGGCCCGGTGATGAACATCTGGCTTTCGCCCTGCACCATGAACACGAAATCCGTAATCGCGGGGGAATAGACTGCCCCTCCGGCGCATGGCCCCATGATGGCTGAAATCTGCGGTATTACTCCGGACGCGCGGGTGTTGTTGAAAAAGATTTTTCCGTAGCCTGCGAGGGCATCCACGCCCTCCTGTATCCTGGCTCCGCCTGAATCATTGATCGCAATGATCGGGGCATGCATGCGCATGGCTTCTTCCTGGACGCGCGCTATTTTCCGGGCATGCATCTCCCCGAGGGAGCCGCCGCCTACGGTAAAATCCTGGGCATATGCGTAGACAAGCCTTCCGTCGATCAGGCCGTGGCCGGTGATCACTCCGTCTGCGGGGTATTTTTTCGCTTCCATCCCGAAATTTGTGCAGCGGTGGGTCACAAACAGCCCCTCTTCCACGAATGTACCTGCGTCGAAGAGCTTGTCTATGCGCTCGCGTGCAGTCAGTTTCCCTCTGTCGTGCTGCTTCTTTACAGCCGAATCGCTTCCTGTGCGGAGCGTTTCCCTTCTTTTCAGCAATTCTTCCTGCTTGATGTTCATTTGGCCACCTGTCTGACAATGCCGCCGGGGAGATGGAGCCAGTTCAATTTCTTTCTCCAAGAGATGCAGACCTGTCATCTTCCCGGGCCGCTTCTGTGTTTTGCACTAAAATCTGCTTTTATTAAAATCAAATTTTGTATTAGCTGCAGTACACAAGCCGGAATCCATCTGCACACTTCTTTGAAAAGTGTTCAAATATTTTCTTCGGATATGTTCTTTGCACCGTCTGTGGGCCGGATAAGCCGTGATTTACAGAAGGTTTATTGGAGGGTGGTCAAAAAAACGCCGGCTGAAAATGATTCAGCCGACGAATATATTTTGTTATGAGTGTCTGCAAGAAGAAATATCAATTGTTCTGATTTAGAAATCCCGATTCGTCGAGGAGGACGAGAACTTTAGAAAGATAAGCCGTGACATCTGCTTCAGATATGCGGTCGCTGTTTTCTGCCCAGCAGCAGTAGATTCCCCACTGTATGCTTGCCAGCATCGCAATGGACAATTCGGACTCTACGCTGGTTTTCTCAAAAACAGTGGTGTAAAGGGCATAGTACATATTCCTCATTCTCTCGGTCAGCTTCTCGTGAAATGCAGGGTCGCCGTTAGGCCCGCTCAGGACCCTGAATTCATGAAGATGAGTACCTACATAATGGATTGTAGGGGTGAGCATCTCGGAAAAGCTCTTGTGGTTAAATGTGTAATTTCTTATCCGGCTGACCGCATCCGCTTCATCATAGATTCCCTGGATGAAATTATCCTCAAGCTCATCGACGGCATCCTGCACAGTCTTGAAGTAGAAGTAGAAAGTGCTGCGGCTTATTCCGGCTTCTTCGGTAATCCGGCTGACCTTGATCTGGTTATATGGAGTTGTCTCCATAAGACTGATGATAGTCTTGAGGATGAGTTCGGATTTTACCATAGCGCACCAGCATTTCCTTTATGTGATGGTTTGTCTATTTATCATAAAAATTATATCATCACATTGAGAAATTATCGCATATTGACAAGCACTGTTATCGGCAGGGCAATATCAGCACTATCAGGCAGGCGGGGAAAATGATTGCAGGCATCGGCGTTGACGCTGTAAGTATTGACAATATGAAGCGCATTATCGAAAGCAGCGGCTCATTAGACAAGTCGGCTTTTGTATCGCACACTTTCACAAGGCGTGAAATCGAGGAGGCCGGCGGAAATGCGGCAGAGTACCTGGCTGCACGATTCGCCGTAAAGGAAGCCGTATTCAAAGCCCTTGCGCATCTCCTTCCCGAGAAGACCTTCGATTTGAGGCTCATAGAATCTTCTCATCATGAAGACGGCAGCCCGTATGTGGTTATCAATGAGTTCACGTCGGGACTGATGGAGAAAGCCAATGTCAGGTCCCTTGAGCTTTCTGTCACTACAGAGGACAATATGGCCATAGCTTTTGTCGTCGCTGAGGGCTGAAAGAAGATATTTTAGAAATGAATGGGCCCGTATTGTGAGAGGGATGATTTAATATCAACCGGTATTTTATTAAAGACAGCAGGCGTTCCATTCCGTGCGTTAAGGCTGGGAATGGAGGAGCGCGGATACTGCTCATCCATGGTGCGTGCACAGACTCTTCATTCTTTTTTGAGCTGATGAAGTGCCTTTCCAAAAGCTGCACTGCGTTTGCCTGCGACCGTGCAGGATACGGCATCAGCGGCATACCTCCCAGGGAACTTTCGTCCCAGTGGGAGGACATAGGGCTGCTGTGCAGAGAAATTGAACCGGATATTATCCTGGCCCATTCATCAGGGTTCATTCCTGTGCTGGAAGCGACGGCACATGGGATAAAAACCGGAAAGATGCTGCTGTTTGAACCTCTTCTCCCGTCGCTGATAACGGACCCTGAGATCCTGAATGACATTAAAGTGATGAAGAGATTTGCTGACGAGGGGAAGGAAGCGCAGGCCCTGCTGTCCCTTGTCGAAATTCTAGGCCGTGACCCGGAAGGGAAGCCCATGTCAGATGAGGAAGAAGAGCATATAGATAAAAACATGCACGCATTCTTTTCCGCAGAACTCCGGGGATACCTGTCATATAATCCTCCTGCCGACAGCGTTCCGGACATGATAATAGGTTATGGCACGAAGCGGCCGGGAGCCGACAGGGCGGCTCCGATTCTCTCGCTCGCACAGCGCCTGCATGCCCCTATATGTTCCTTTCCAGGAGCCCATAACAGCCCGCACGACCAGCCGGAGGCTTTTGCAGACTGGGTTCTGGATAAGTCAGTACCTGGAAAGAAGTGACAGAAAAGCATGAGTCACAGTCTGTTCTGAGCATTGGTCTGGATTCTGGGTTTCCCGATTCTTGTTTTTTTCCTTCCATGTCTCACGTCATTTGCAGAGCTGAATCTCCAAAGATATATCCGATTTTGTGACAGAGTATTGACTATATTCCACTTGTAGAATATATTGGTTATAGTATTCCACAAGTGGAATATATTATTTCTGCCTGAGGAGAAAACAATGCTGAAGCATGGAATTTTAGGGCTGTTGAACTACGGCGATATGTGCGGATATGAAATCATGGAGGTCTTCCGGGACTCGCTTAACTATTTCTGGTCCGCACAGACGAGCCAGATCTACCGGGAGCTGGACGGTCTGGAACAGCGAGGCTGGATTAGGAGAAGGACAGAGAAGCAGGAGGGAAAGCCCGACAGAAACGTCTGCTCCATCACGAAAGAAGGCAGGGAAGAGCTGATGCGCTGGCTTTCCAAGCCAGATACGTACGCTGAAAACCGCTTCCCCCTTCTGATGAAAGTCTTCTTCATGGGAGAACTAGAGCCTGAGGAAAGTCTGGCTTTTTTTGGGAAACTGGAAAAAGAATACACAGAAGCGCTGAATACGCTGGAAGGGACAAAAGATGCCATTGTCTACTATCAGAGGGAAGTGCCTGACCCGGAGCGCGTCGCGTTCTGGCAGATGACGTCAGACTTCGGGAAGAGATACGCAGAGATGATGGTTGAATGGAGCAGGAGCTGCATAGATAAAATCGAAGCTGCACAGAAGAGCAAAGGCGGTGCGAAATGAACATCCTGGTTATCAACGGAAGCCCAAAGGGCGATAGGAGCAACTCGCTGAAGCTGACTGACGCTTTCCTTGAAGGCGTGGAAGAGGCCCTTGGAAGCAGCACGACGGCTGTAGAGAAGCTCGATGTCTCGAAGCTCGACATCTCATCCTGCCGGGGCTGCTTCTGCTGCTGGAACAAAACGCCCGGGAAATGCGTAATCCACGATGACATGGAAAAAGTGATCGAAAAACTCCTCTGGTCGGACCTCACCATCTGGAGTTTTCCGCTTTATTATTTCGGTGTTCCAGGAAAGCTCAAAATGCTGATGGACCGGCAGCTCCCAATGTCCCTTCCATTTATGCTGAGGGACACAGAAAGCGGAGGTCATCCTTCACGTTACGACATGAGCGGGAAAAAGACGGTGATCATCTCTACCTGCGGTTTCTACACTGCAGAGGAAAATTATGACGCTGTGCGAGCTCAGTTTGACAGGCTCTACGGGGAAAACGGCTATACGGCTATATTCTGCGGGGAAGGCGAGCTCTTCCGTGTCCCTGAGCTCAGTGCCCGCACCGATGAGTACCTCTCATATGTCCGGGAGGCAGGGAAGGAATTCATATCCGGCGGAATATCCCCGGAGATTTCAAAGAAGCTGTCAGAACTGCTCTACCCCAGGGAAGCCTTCGAACGCATGGCTGACGCGAGCTGGGGCATAAGCGAGGGCAGGGGAAAGGAAGATCCATATTTTACCTATACCGAGCAGATGGCTGCGCTGTATAAACCTTCATCGTATAAGGGAAAAGATATCGTGTTCGACATGGATTACACCGATGTCGGAAGGCGCTACCGGGTCGTCCTTGGGAAAGACAGGAGCACAGTATCCAGAGTTTCCGGCCAGGAACAGAATGGTGAATCCGCGCAGAAGCCGGGAACGGTCATACACACGCCTTTCAAGGTCTGGAAGGAAATAGCGGAAGGAAAGTACACCGGTCCGGAAGCGCTCATGAAGCACCTCTATACCGTAGAGGGGGATTTCAGCCTGATGCTGGGCTGGGACAGCTATTTCGCCTCCACTGGAAAGAACAAGAGTGTCCCTGCAAAAAAGGATCATGAAGGCAGAAAATCGATTATGGCATACATGCTCCTCGCCTGGATAACCTTCTGGGTAGCCGCGCCGATCGACAGCTTTTACGGGAGCATCATCAGCATCATAGTGTGTGCCATTCTTCCGATAATATTTTTCAGGAACAGGAGGACAGCCTATGATGTGATTTCCTGCACTGCGGTCACAGGTTTTTCTGTGCTGCTGATTCTCGGAGCTCCTTCCCTGGTCCTGGTTCCATGTTCCTATTTCACATTCGGCCTCATGTGGTTTGCGTCCGTTTTCCTCCCGATCCCTCTGACAGCTCACTATTCCAAGAACGGATACGGAGGCGACACAGCTTTGGAAAACCCGATGTTCATCAAGACAAACCGAATCCTCACTGCCATCTGGGGAATCTTTTACCTGATAACCCCCATCTGGACATACTTCATAATGCTGACAGAGGCTGGATATCTGACAGGAGCGGTGAATTCAATCCTCCCAATCTTCCTAGGCATCTTCACATCATGGTTCCAGAAATGGTACCCTGCAAAAATCGCGGAAGGAAGGTATTAATCTTCCGCTTTTGAGTGGGATGCCGATTCCAGGCATGTGCATGCAGGAAGCATATAACACTGCCTTTATTGGTCTTGCAGATCCCTTGTATCTTTTCTGGCACACAGTCCGAACGCGACATTTTCGAAGACCGTCATATGCGGCCACAGGGCAAAATCCTGGAATACAAAACCGAGGTTTCTTTTTTCAGGGGGAATATTTTTCCCCTTCTGTTTTGAAAAAACACACTGATCGTCAATCCAGATCTCGCCGTCATCCGGTTTTTCCAGACCGGCGATCATCCTCAGCAGAGTTGTCTTGCCGCATCCTGACGGCCCAAGCAGAGTTGTAAGGCTTCCATCTTCTATCGTCAGGGTTGTAGGATGGATGACCTGTTTCTTATCAAAGCTTTTCGATATTTCTTTAAGAAAGATTTTCATCATGTTCCCCTGTAAATCGCATATCGCTAATGTTAAGGACACTATGTAAATTGTTCTGCAATAAGTCCGAAAATACAGGTAAAATCTGCACTGCACGGGATTCTTCGTAGCTAAAAAATTATTGGCAATAAAAAAGATCAGATGAATTGTTCATCTGATCTTTCAGTATTAATTAGTGATGAGGGAAAACTGAAAAAGCTATTGTTAACTCGTTAAGAGCAGATTATTGCTCTCTTGTTACCTGTACTTTCTACGAGCGAGTTTCCGGTTGGGGAAATATTAAATTAAGCATCAAGGATGATAAGAGTTCCGGATGTACTTATCTTCCCAATCAGGATCCTGTTTATAGCCTTCCCTGGGCCCGTACTCTGTGATTGGGCAGTCGTAATAGAGGTCATCCGCAAGTGTAAGTATCACATCCTTGAGTTCCAGAAATGCAGTGTATTTCTGGGGGATCCCGGATAATCCTACGTGTGCACCTACTATACTTCCGGCCACGGCTCCTGTCGAATCACTGTCACCACTATGATTAACAGCGGCGATCACTGCTCTGTCAAAATCGTCAGGGTATTTAAGCGCACAGTAGACGGCAATTGAAAAGGTCTCCTCTGCAACCCAGCCTTCTCCCAGCTGATGAATTGACTCCAGATCACTGATACCCTTACTGCCGTTTTTCGATATGGTATTTTTCTCTCTGAAGATCATCGTAATTTTCTGTCTGGGTTTTCAGCCAGTCCTTATAGCTGTAATACACATAGGATTCATATTTAGCCATTATTCCGTGGGAAAAGCCTCTTGTAGTTCCCTGAAGCAGTCCTGTGGCAGTAAAGAGTGTCATCTGTGTGTCGTCAGATATCCTGGCAGTTCCGTCGGAAAGGTCATATTCGGTAATGCCGTCTTTTCCATATTTGGTGAAAATCTCATTTTCGTCTAAAAATTCAACGGCATACCCGAGTGCGTCTCCCGCAGCCACGCCGACAAGGCAGCCCCGGTACTGATCAATATTTTTGAATCTTTATCTGTCATAGGCATTGGGCTTCACATCCATTCTATCTGACGAATACCTGAAACACTCGAAGCGTATTACTAAAATAAAAAAACTTGAGGAGCCGATTTGACAGCTCAAGTAATTCAAACAAAACTGCGAGAAGAGATTATTTAAGGGTAAACACTAAAACACATCATCAGACAATTCACTGACTTCATCAGTATTTTCTGCTTTTATTAATGATGGGGATCTGTTCTGCCTGCATGCGGTCAACAAACGTATTGTAATGATCAAACATACCATCCACAAGGAAGGCCCTTCTCTTGCGTCCCTTTACATAGACGCGCATTTCTCCCGTGACTGCAACGCACCGTTCAATATCACTGATCTTCCAGTGCTTTTTTATAGCAAATAGTATTCTGATCGTGACGTCATCATCATCCACACGCATCTCCCACATGCCGGGAATCGGCATTATGCAGAGAATCAGCCCGGGGATTGCGATGAAAATCGCCATGAGCACGGTGAGAATCATAGGCATTTCCTGATGGGAAAAATACGCGCCAAGTTCGATCACTGCAAAAAGTCCGACCCCGACGCACCCAACCCAGATGAGGGAACGGTTGCCCCTTGCCGTGAAGTGATACATGTTTGCCGAATTTGGCTTGCTCTGGTTCCGTCCAAGAACCAGATTCAGGACGATTGATACTACAAACGCACTCAGCAATGCTATTACGAAAGCCATATTGTTTCCTTTGTCTCCTCTTAAAAAAATAACACTTGTCTCTTGGCAAAGGAGGGGACAGGTGCAGAAAAAATCTTTTCTGCTGTCATATATTTCCCCTCTTTGCTTCAGATTTCAAATACTCATCAGAGTATGAATAATGTTACGCCTTTTATTATAGCCAAACAGTAAATCATTAACTGGATTGTACCCGGCGGTCACTATTAATCCCTGCTGCCCTTGCGAATTCGATGGGAAGATAGAAAGTCCTGTTTCCCATAAGCTTTTGACCGGAAGTATACAGCACAGTCAAAAAAAAATTTGACAATATGTCATAATCCCGTTTATCTTTCAGGTGATGGTATGCTCACTTTTCTATGAGCAGAAATAGGAGAGTAAATGAAGAAAAGACAATATCAAAGATTTCCTACTGTAGTTGCCATAGCGCTCATGATCAGTCTGATCCTGTCCGGATCCCCGATATATGCAGATACGACATCGGTTAATGTTTCAGTGGTTTGGAACGACGGGGGCATCCCGAATGTTCATTACCCTGATTCTGTTACTGTCCAGCTCATTAATAGGCTCACAGACGAGATTTACAGCGATCCAGTCGTGCTGAATTCATCCAATAACTGGGAATATGAATGGAGGGATCTGGACGATAGTGTGACTTATACCGTGGTAGGGTCAGCAGTGGATGGCTACACATATACCGTCCTGGGAGACGCCACAACCGGCTTCATTGTCAACTATACCCGTACTCCTGTGACAAGAACGGTTTCTGCCGAGATAGTCTGGGAGGACGGCGACGACCAGGACGGCCTGAGGCCGGATACCGTTTCTCTACAGCTCTATGCCGGTGGCGTTGCTTCCGGCAGCGTAGTCGAGCTGGGTGAGGACGACAGCTGGACACACTCCTGGCAGAATTTGAACTTCTACTCGAACTATCAGGAAATAATTTATACCGTGGAAGAGAGCGGTGTACCAGATGGCTACACGGTTGTCGTCTCTGGGGACGCCGGATCTGGTTTTACATTTACCAATACCCATGTGCCAGAGACAACCTCGATTTCTGTCTCTAAAGTTTGGGACGATGTCAGCGACCAGGACGGGCTGCGGACTGACTCAGTTTCCGTCCAGCTCTATGCAGACAGCGTGCCTTCAGGCAGCGCAGTCGTGCTGAGCGAGGACAATCACTGGGCATACACCTGGACGAATCTGGATGTTTACGCTGACGGCGAGAAGATCACCTATACCGTGGAAGAGACTGATGTGCCCGATGGCTACACATGTGCTATCTCTGGAGACGCATCATCTGGTTTTGTTGTCACCAACACCCATGTGCCAGAGACGACTTCGGTTTCTGTTGCAAAAGTTTGGGACGACAGCAGCAATCAGGTCGGCAAGCGGCCGGACTCCGTTACCGTCCTGCTTTATGCTGACGGTGAGGCTTCCGGTGACGCAGTCGTGCTGAATGAAGAGAATGACTGGACATATACCTGGACAGATCTGGATGTTTACGCCGACGGCGAGGAGATCACTTATACCGTTGAAGAGACCGATGTGCCCGATGGTTACACATGTACCGTCTCTGGAGACTCTTCATCCGGCTTTACGATCACCAACACACTGGTCGCCACGCCTAAAACGGGAGATTCAATGCAGGCTGCCATGTATTCCTTGCTGATCCTTGCTTCTACTGCTGGCGTCATCTGCATAGTATATTTAAAAAGAAAGAGCGTAAAAAAATCCTGATCGAATTAATACTAGAAAAATGCTTCTGATGACGAAATTTACGCTTCTTATGGTTTTGAGAAAATGATCGAGCAGCTTGGAATTTCCCTGTAATCACGTCAAAAAAAGACGCAAATGTTTTGAGAACAATTTGTTTGCAGAAGAATGTGTTTTTACTTTTGCAGCAACTAATCGACCTATTGTTCTGCGGCGAATTTTACCCTTTTCACCAATTTTGATTTATCTTCGATTTTGGGGAATATTAAGCCATTCAGCAGCATCTATTATCCGAATGCCCTCATAATTTGTTTCCGGCTGATAAGTTCTGACTAGGATGATTTTGGGATAGCAGTCCTTGATTTGTAATAGCGGTGCTGTTTCACGTTTAAATGTGTCAGGATTCGAAACATCATATGCAACCTGAATATACATTTTTTTGCCTCTTCGGACGGCGACGAAATCAATTTCCTTTTTATAAAGCACACCTGCGTAAACTTCGTATCCTCTCCTCAACAGTTCGATCGCAATAATATTTTCCAGGATTCTGCCATAATCCATCTGGCGAGTACCCAATCTTGTATAACGAAAACTGTGGTCAGACAGATAATATTTATCCCCTGACTGAAGATATTTTTTCCCATGGATATCAAATCTACGCACTCGGTAGAAAAGGAAAGAACTGCAAAGATAGCCGAGATATTTCCCAACTGTTTTGTGATCTGCATTGATATTGGAATTTTTCAGTGAATTACTAATGCTGCGTACAGATGTCAAATTCCCTATATTGTCC
Source organism: Oscillospiraceae bacterium (assembly GCA_050943435.1). GTDB lineage: Bacteria > Bacillota > Clostridia > Oscillospirales > Ruminococcaceae > RGIG5675. Next base: position 94,345 of record JBMNPE010000001.1, read on the forward strand.
ATCAAATAGTCGATCAGACGCTCAAGAAGTTCTGGATTGCGGATCTTCTCCTTTTGGATAATATCTCTGACAATCAAAGCCTGCAGAACTTCATTATTCAGATAATCAGCTCGCTGATCCGGATTACTGTATACATAGGATCCGGACATTCCTCCGGTCTGAAAGTATCCAGTCAGTGAAGCGTATACATTCTGGGAAGGGAAATAACATAGATATTCTGAAAAAGAAAACGGGAAAACCTTGATCTCAAAAGTACGCCCTGCAAATAAAGTAGCTAAATCGCTGCTCTGAAGAAAAGCATTCGATCCGGTAATATATATGTCATATTTTTCCTTTGCGTGAAGGCTGTTAACTGCTTTCTCATATCCGGTGCACATCTGAATTTCGTCAATTATCACGAAATTGTGAAAGCCGCTTCTAAAATGACCTGCAATATATTGCTCTAGTTTGTGATATACAAGCAGATCCTCATAATCAGTCAGGTTAAAATTCACATGAATGATATTTGCATGCGGGTCTGTTTCTTTCAGACGTGCAGCAAATGCGTCCATAAGTTTTGATTTTCCGGATCTGTGGATGCCTGTTATGACTTTGATATCTGGTGTATTTGCACAATCCATCAGACTCTGAAGATACTTCTCTCTGACTATAAGTTTCAATTCTGCATGCACTCCTCTACTGGCACTATAAATATTGCAGAATTCATATTCCACAAAATCAAATATTTTTTAATTTTGGGGAATACAGGTTTTCAGACATCTCTTGTTATTCTCATCACTATGTCCGGTATTTTTACTCTTCTATCTGGGTTAACCTGCGCATGAACTTTAAGGATGTATGCCAGGGATCCATCCGGTTTTACCGGCATTCCAAAGCTTCCGGGTTACAGAAAAAAAAGAGGGCTCAGCAGTTTTATCATTTCGAACCAGGTAGCGGTCCTGTATCCGGGACCGGATGACGGCAGGAAAGGCTGCACGCTGAAACTGCCAAAAGTGCAGACAAGACTCGGAGTCGGGCGGATCGACCCGTCTTTCCAACTCAAGGAAGTCCATGTTGTTCCTGAAAACGGGATTTTTACTGTATACCTTGTCCTGCAGACAGACAAAGGTGAAGCGGAGAAAACCACTCGGCCGGAACATGTGCCGGAACGCGTCTGCGCGGTCGATCTCGGGGTTAATAATCTCATGGCTGTCTCAAACAACTGCGGCCTTCCCTGCATTCTGTATCGCGGCGGCATCCTGAAATCAGTCAACCATCTGTACAACAGGAAAGTCAGTGCCATAATGTCTGAGCAGACAAAGGGCACTGACAGGAAGTTCCAGGCTACGGAGGAATACTGCCGGGTGACCCTGCGCCGCAATAACCAGGTCAGCGACTTCATGCATAAAACAGCCAGGCACTTCATACACTGGTGCGTAGAAAACCGTATCGACACCATAGTGGCTGGAGTTAACCGAAGCTGGAAGTAGAGAGTCCGCATGGATGCCAGGAACAGCCAGAACTTTGTCCAGATCCCGTTCGCATCGCTGGTCCGCATGAGCTATTACCTGGCAGAAGAAAACGGGATCACGGTCATAGAACAGGAGGAAAGCTATACATCAAAAGCCAGCTTTCCTGACAGGGACATGATACCCGTGTGGCATAAGGAGGGCGACATACAGAAAGAGAATCAGACGTTCTCCAAGATGCCGGGTCAGCCGCGGACTGTATAGGAGCAGTGACGGCACTCTTCTTTCAGCGGATCTGAATGGCAGTGCCAACATACTCCGGAAAGCATTGCCTAAGGCATTTGGCACAGGGGAGCCGGATTTCAGCCAGGTCGTTATCGTCACACACCCTGATAAGGAGCGGATCAGAAAGAACAGGGACCGGCAGGCTGAGAAGAACAGGGCCGGAGGCGGCATCAGTAAATCAAAACAGAGACGTATGAAAGAAAGGCAGAAGAAAGCTGCCTGAAAAGGACAAATGTAATCCCGTTTGGGATAGGGCTTTGTGAATAGCCATAAGCTCCTTATAGAAGCCCCGCCTGATAAGCAGAGCGCATAGACGGAGTAATTCATTGACCGGAAGTATACAGCGCAGTCAAAAAAATTTGACAATATGTCATAATCCCGTTTATCTTTCAGGTGATGGTATGCTCACTTTTCTATGAGCAGAAATAGGAGAGTAAATGAAGAAAAGACAATATCAAAGATTTCCTACTGTAGTTGCCATAGCGCTCATGATCAGTCTGATCCTTTCCGGATCTCCTGTATATGCAGATACGACATCGGTTAATGTTTCAGTGGTTTGGGACTCCGCCGGCTACCCGGTGACTCAGTGGCCGGACTCGGTTTCCGTCCAGCTCTATGCTGACAGCGTGGCATACGGTGACCCGATTGTGCTGAATGAGGGCAATCACTGGACGCATACCTGGACGGACCTGGAAAAATACGATAGCGACGGTAATAAGATCACTTATACCGTGGATGAGCCCGACGTGCCAGATAGCTACACGTGTGTTATTTTGGGAGATCAGGAGGTTGGCTTCCAAGTCAAAAATACTCACATCACAGTGTACGCCTCGGTTCCTGTCACAGTAGTTTGGAACGATGACAGCAACCAGGACGGTCTGCGGCCGGACTCGGTTTCCGTCCAGCTCTATGCAGACGGCGTGCCTTCAGGCAGCGCAGTCGTGCTGAGCGAGGCCAATCACTGGAGTTACACCTGGGGCGAAATGGAGGCTTATGCAGACGGTGAGCGGATCACTTTTACCGTGGAAGAGACTGATGTGCCCGAAGGTTACACGGCCACCGTGTCAGGGGATTCCATAGCTGGGTTCGCAATTACCAACACCCACGTGCCCGAGACGACTTCGATTTCTGTAGAAAAAGTTTGGAATGACGTCAGCAACCAGGACGGCCTGCGGACTGACTCGGTTTCCGTACAGCTCTATGCAGACGGCGTTGCTTCAGGTGATGCAGTCGTGCTGAGTGAGGACAATCACTGGGCATACACCTGGTCGGATCTGGACGTTTACGCTGGCGGAGAGAAGATCACTTATACCGTGGAAGAGAGCGGTGTACCAGATGGCTACACGGTTGTCGTCTCTGGGGACGCCGGATCTGGTTTTACAATTACCAATACCCATGTGCCAGAGACAATCTCAACTTCTGCCACATGCGTTTGGGATGACGGCGGCAACCAGGACGGGCTGCGGCCGGAATCAGTTTCCGTCCAGCTCTATGCAGACAGCGTGGCTTCAGGTGATGCAGTAGTACTGAGTGAGGACAATCACTGGGCATACACCTGGACGAATCTGGATGTTTACGCTGGCGGAGAGGAGATCACTTATACAGTTGAAGAGACCGATGTGCCCGATGGCTACACATGTGCTATCTCTGGAGACGCATCATCTGGTTTTGTTGTCACCAACACCCATGTACCGGCAACAACTTCGGTTTCTGTCGCAAAAGTTTGGGACGACAGCAGCAATCAGGTCGGCAAGCGGCCGGACTCCGTTACCGTCCAGCTTTATGCTGACGGTGAGGCTTCCGGCGACGCAGTCGTGCTGAATGAAGAGAATGACTGGACATATTGTTGGACAGATCTGGATGTTTACGCCGACGGCGAGGAGATCACTTATACCGTGGAAGAGACCGATGTGCCCGATGGTTACACATCCATCGTTTCAGGGGACTCATCATCCGGCTTTACGATCACCAACACACTGGCCGCCACGCCTAAAACGGGAGATTCAATGCAGGCTGCTCAGTATGCCGTACTGCTCCCTGTTTCGGCTTCTGTCTTTTTCTGCATCGTTCATCGTAGAAGGAAGCATATATAAGAATCCGGATCGAAAAACGAAGCTGTTCTGATGGTGATAAGTTTGCTGCTGATGATTTGTGGAAATGTTTGTAAAACTGAAAACCTATCAGGATAATCTGAGAAAGCGCAGAACGCATGAAAAAGTTGACTCCGCTGAAATATAAAGTTTAATAACTAATAACATACTCAAAATATAACCATATAATCACGGAAAAATCCCCCGGAGAACGCATGGACAGTGCTTTCCCCGGGGGATTTGGCCGCTATCTGGGTTCAGTAAAATTGCTGCTGCGGCTCTTCTCTATCATAGCTTTAAACCATAATTCTCAAGCATATAAAAAAATCCAGCAAGATATACTGTTTCTCCAACTACTCTGTAAATAAATAGCCAAGCTTCTCCAATACCAGTTTCCGGTATCCTTTTGATCGCAGATAAGAATCTTCACAGAGAGAATATTCTTCTGCCATTTCCTCAAGCTGGTTATATGTGTGTTCAATATCATCTAACACGGCTCTCGCTGCAGAAGGGTTCTTCAGAACTTTAAAAATATAGTTGACACAATTATCTATCTGATGCTCTGTATGTTTCGGAATTTCGAGCTTATAAGCCATATTTCTTCCTCACATCAAACGATGCTTCACAGTCCTCTCTGATTTTCCCATCTTTGATCTCGTTTTCAGAATCTTTTGATTTTGTCTCACCTTCTTGGTCAATATAAAGTGCTTTCTGCAACTGCTGGAGAAACAAATCTGCAGCTTTGGAAAAAATCTGGTATTTTTTCCAGATAATGACAGCTTCTGCTTCCATGACTGGATCAAGTGGCCGAAAGCAGAGGGAAGAATTTCCTTGATCAAGGACCGTATCCAGAAGCTTGTCATAACCAATCGTATACCCGAATTTTTCATCCGTCAGAATGGCTGCATTGAGAATCAGGTTATATGTCGCTGCGGCATGAAGCCCGGATGGCCGGACATGCATCCATTCCGCCAGCTGTTTCCGGGCATCTTCCTGGGCTGATACGATCAGAGGCTGATCGCGGAGATCCTCCGGCGTGATCTTTTCTTTCCGGGCCAGCGGATCATCTCTTCTGAGCAGTACACCCCATCTTTCCCGTTTCGGAATGTGGAGAACATTATATTTCTTTTCATC
>JBMNPE010000002.1:0-41106 GCA_050943435.1 Oscillospiraceae bacterium
ATATAATCATTTTTAATTTTATGATCAAATTAAAGCATTGATGATCAAATTGAAATTTATCTAATAATTAAAGTAACTGTTTACCCTCTTTGAAAATCTGGCCATAGTTAGGGCATGTAAAAGACTATATGGCCTAATCTAAGCGTAACTCAATGCCGTGCTCTTTAAGAACCTTTTTCATTTCCTCGTCTGTCATGTCTTTTAGATCATCAACCCAATCGTACTTTCCCGCTTCTAAATCGGCTTTTGCCTGTGCGGCCCAGCCATCAATCTGTTTTTCCGCCTCTTTCATCACTTCGTCATAAATTTCCTTAAATTCCTCGTCCGTTGCAAACCTCAGTTCTTCTTTTTTTTGCATTTTGCTTATTGACCTGCTTCTTGCCATTTGTGTCTTTCTTTTCATCAACTCTGATATTTTTCTCTTTATCGTTTTCTTCCATTTTCTTTTCCTTTCTGAAATCTCTGATAAATAACCCGCATATGCGGGAACAACCAATATCTTCTCCAGGCTTATATTCAGAAGCACGGATCACCCCCGCTATGCGGGAACAACAATAACCGATCCCACCTTCAAGCCTCTTCTTTGATTTCACACAATATTCAGCAACGCTATACGCTCATTTAGAATATATGCTTCATCTTGTTTAATTATACTTTGTTATATATTAAATGCTGTTCGATGCATTGGACAGTCATACCTGTATAATGGTTCAGTTAATATAAAAAGACCGCCGGTTCTTTTGAACCAGCGGTCTTTCCGTACAAACTGCTTTTAATTACTTGAAATAGCGGTTGAGAAGTCCGAGGAATGCCTTTCCGTGGCGCGCCTCGTCCTTTGCCATCTCATGAACTGTGTCATGAACTGCGTCGTATCCCAGCTCTTTTGCGAGCTTTGCGAGATCGAGCTTGCCCTGCGTGGCACCCTGCTCGGCCTCGACGCGGGCCTTCAGGTTCTCCTTGGAGCTCGGGGAGACAACCTCTCCAAGCATCTCAGCGAACTTGGATGCGTGATCGGCCTCTTCATAAGCTATGCGCTTGTAGGCCTCGGCAATTTCCGGATATCCCTCGCGGTCCGCAGCGCGGCTCATTGCGAGATACATTCCGACTTCTGAGCACTCTCCGGTGAAGTTGGATCTGAGTCCGTCTACCACTCTCTGATCGAGTCCCTTTGCGATTCCGATCTCGTGCTCGCAAGCGAACTTGACTTCGTCGCTCTTCTCTTCCTGCTTTACGAATTTATCTGCTGGAGCTCCGCATACCGGGCACTTTGCCGGTGCAGCATCTCCCTCAAAAACATATCCGCAAACTGAGCAAATGTACTTTGCCATCCTTATATGACCTCCATATGTTGTAGTTTTTGCCCCGAATTTCCTCGGTGCAATACAAAATATATCATCGCTCTATATGGAAGTCAATAAAAAAATAGTGAATAAATGATGAATATTGAAAATTCATCTCTTGAGCTGCACTACCGTCACTCCGGCGCCGCCCTCTCCGTACCTTCCGGGGCGGAATCCCTTGACTCTCTTGTCGTGCCTCAGGAAATCCTCAACCATCTTTCTGAGGGCTCCGGTTCCCATGCCGTGGATGATCGAAACTTCATCGAGATTTCCCATCATGGCCTTGTCGAGATAAGCATCGAGCCTGTCCCTTGCCTCCACGGTATCGAGGCCTATAATGTTGAGTTCGCTTCCAGCGGCGTCCCTGAGCCTGTCATAGCCGGTCACGCTGACAGCGCTTCTCGATGGCTTATTAGCAGCCTGGTGCTGCGGCATGCGCCTCAGGCTCGACGCCCTGACCCTCAGTCTCATGTTGCCGGCGGATACTTCGACAGTGTCCTGCCCCTCTTCATAGGAAATGACCGTCACAGCTCTTCCCGTGTCTGTGGAGTAGGCAGTGAGGCCTGGCTTTATCTCCTCTCTCCTCAGCTTCGGGTAGTGCTCCTTTTTTGTCTCCTGCACCTTCGGGAGGTGCTCGTCCATCGAGAAGCTCTCTTTTCTAGCTATCTCACGCACCCTGTCGGCCTTTGACACATCTTTCGAGCTGCTGATGTTCCTGAGCTCCGAATAGAGCCTCTCGGCGTCGCTTGAAATCTCGGCGGAGTACCTTCTCGCCTTTTCGGTCACAGCCCTGTACTCGCCTTCGGATTTCCTCTTTAAGTCCTTTGCCTTCTCCCTTGCATCGGCGAGGATCTGCTCTGCTTCCCTCCTCGCGGCGGCAGCGGCCTCCATGTCGCTCCTCCTCGAATTTTCAAGGGTCTCTATCCTGCCGAGGGCGTCCTCGAACTTCTGGGCACCCGTGTCTATGTGTTCTTCTGCAGATTCTATTATTTCGGGGTCGAGGCCGAGCTTTCTGCTTATTATCAGGGCGTTGGACTTGCCCGGGGTCCCTATAAGAAGCCTGTATGTCGGGGAAAGGGTCTCCGAGTCGAATTCGCAGCTCGCGTTCTCGACTCCAGGAGTGTTGACTGCGTATATCTTGATTTCTGCGTAGTGTGTAGTCGCCATCACAGTGCAGCCCAGCTTGAGCAGGTGTTCGAGAATCGCCTGAGCGAGAGCAGCACCTTCTGTCGGGTCGGTTCCGGCCCCCAGCTCGTCCAGCAGCACAAGGCTGTTGGAATCAGCTTCGTCAAGTATCCGGGCAATATTACGTATGTGTCCGGAAAAAGTTGATAGGCTCTGGGAGATGTCCTGCTCGTCGCCTATGTCCGCATAAATCCCGGAGAAAACCGCGGCGGAGCTCTCCTCGGAAGCCGGTATCAGCATTCCGCTTGAAGCCATGGCGCAGAGGAGCCCTGCGGTCTTGAGGGACACCGTCTTGCCGCCAGTATTCGGCCCCGTGACTATCAGCTGTTTAGTGCCTCCGCCTATCCTTATGTTTATGGGGACAACTCTGTCGGAAGGTATCAGCGGATGCCTCGCGTTCCTCAGGTCTATTTCACCGTTCCTGTTGAGCCTGGGGACAGTTCCCTTGAGCTCTATTGAATATCTGGCCTTGGCAAGAGCCAGGTCGATTTTGACTATTTTCTCGTAGCTCTGGCGAAGATCTATATAGAGGGCAGCGACCCTCTCTGTGAAGGCAGTGAGAATCCTGTCTATCTCCCTCTGTTCCTCGTGCTTTAAGTAGGTTATCTGGTTGTTGGCCTCCACGACAGAAGCCGGCTCCACGAATATCGTGGCACCGCTCGAGGACACGTCGTGGATCATCCCCTGGACCTGCTGCCTGTACTCGTTCTTTACGGGGACCACGTACCTGCCGTTCCTCACAGTCACGACGGAGTCCTGCAGGTATGAGCTTCCTGCCTTTATTATCTTTTCGAGGGAGGTCCTGATTCCTGCCTCGGTGGAGCGGATCTTCTTCCTTATGGACGAGAGCTCCCTGCTCGCCTCGTCGCTCATCTCCGTCTCGCTGAGTATAGCCCTGTCAATGTCCCTCGGGAGCCTGTCCTCGTCAAGAAGCCCGAAGAACAGCTTTTCGCAGGGACCCTCCGAGGCTCCGTACCAGTTCTTGAGCCCTGAGGAATCGAGAAGCATGGCCCTCACGGTGAGAAGCTCACCCATCGAGAGCATCCCGCCCTTGTGTGCCCTCTCAACAGCGGCCTCTGCGCCGTCGCAGGCTGTGAGAGGAGGATACGAGCTCCTGTCTATGAGCTCCGTGAGCTCAGCGCACATCGAGGATAGCTTCTCGGCTTCCTCGTAGTCCGTCTCCGGGGCAATCGAAAGCGCGGCCTCCTTTGCTTCCGCTGTCACGCACCTGGCCGATACCGCTTTCCTTATCTCGTCATAGCCTATGGTCCTGAGAGAGGCCGATTTCATGTCCATTGGTAGTCCTCCGTCAGAGAGAATTGTAGAATTCCAGCGTCTTGGGCCTGAAGTCTATCTGGGCCTCGACGTATCTCGAGGTGAGGCCCGAAAGGTTCCTGAGGTTCGCTTCCCCGAGCTTAAACCCGAATGCCTTTTTTACATCCGAGTCAAGTATGAACCTCATCGCCTTGAGAACCGCTTCCGAGCAGTTTAGCTCGAGGCCCGCAGAAGAAGCGCAGTCCGAGCAGAGCCACGTTCCGCCCGTTATGTCGAAATACAGCCCGTCCGGGCTGTCGTTCTTTCCGCACCTGGAGCACTCGACGAGGTCCGGCATATATCCGGAGAGCTGCATTATCTTGAGCTCGAACACCGATTTTATCTGCTCGAGGTTTGTTTTGCCTTTATCTGTGAGGAACATCGAGTTTAACATCAGGCTCAGCTGCTCAGCAGTGTCCTCCTCGCCGGGCAGCAGCGTCTTGAGGAGCTCGCAGAAATAGAGCACGAGGGAGTAGGCCTTCATGTCGGTGGAGAGCCTCATGAACCTCTCTATCGATTCGGCGTCGTCAACCGTGTACATGTTGGAGCCCTTGTAGAGCTCGAATCCGGAGTATGCTAGCAGAGCAGTCGAGGAGGCAAGCCTGTTCTTGGGCCTCAGGGATCCCTTTGCGTATGCGGTCACGAGGCCCCTGGCCGTCAGGATCTCTATTACCCTGTCAGCCTCCCCCGTCTTTGTCTCCCAGATGACAAGACCGTCGCATGCAGACTTCATGAAAAACTCACATCTCCGAGAGCTCGTGCATCACAGACTCGCTGTTGCGCCAGTCCCTGCGGACCTTCACGAAGCTCTTCATGAAGACCTTTGTGCCGAGCAGCTCTTCTATGTCGGCGCGGGCCTCAGTGGAGATCTTCTTGAGCATCGACCCGTGCTTCCCTATTATTATCCCCCTGTGGTTCTCCTTGTCGCAGAGAATCACGAATTCAATTTCAGTAATCCCGTCTTCGCGCTCCCGGAAGCTCTCCGTCATCACAGCGCATCCGTACGGTATTTCCTCGCGCAGGTTTAAAAACAGCTTTTCCCTCATTATTTCAGCGCACATGCTCCTCACGGAGCTGTCCGTCATGTCGTCATCGGAGAACTGGTGTTCTCCGGGGACTGCGAACCTGTCTATCTCCTGGAACAGCCTGTCCAGGCCGTCCCCCGTCTTGGCGCTCACAAGGCACGAGCCGTCGAATTTAAACTGCTTCCCGAGCACATCAGTATAATAGCTGCCCTTTTTGGAGGGCTGCTTAATAATATCCGATTTGTTGACGCATAGAAATACGGGGACAGTGCTGTCCCTTAGTTTTGAGAGTATTTTCAGCTCTGCGTCCGAGAGCTTTTCCTTCGGGTATACCACGAGCATCACGAGGTCGCTGTCAGAGCAGCTCTCTATGATGCTCCTCGACATCCTGGCGTCGAGCCTGTTCCTCGGGTCCAGAAGACCCGGGGTGTCAGTTATCACGTACTGTATTTCGCCTTTTGTCACTATGCCGTTCTGGGGCATGCGCGTAGTCTGGGCCTTCGGGGTCACTATCGCGACCTTGCAGCCTATCATGGCGTTCAGCAGCGTAGACTTGCCGACATTAGGCTCGCCTATCAGGGATACGAACAGGTTTTTCTCCATCAGCTGTCCAGCACGTAGGAATAGCCTCTCGGCAGCCCTATCTGCTTGAGGATGTACTCCTCGCGCTCCCTCATCCTGACTTCCTCAATTCCGCCAGATTCGTGGTCATATCCGAGAAGGTGCAGCATCGAGTGTACAGTCAGGAAGGCTATCTCCCTCTGGAGGGAGTGGCCGAACTCCTCGGCCTGCTCCATCGCCTTCTCGACGGATATCACTATATCCCCGAGGACCACGACCCCCGTCTCGGGGTTGGGCTCCCACTTCCCCTTCTCAAACTGCGGGAACGAGAGCACGTCTGTTTCCGAATCCTTGTTCCTGTATTTTGCGTTGAGTTCCCTTATTTTTGCATTGTCCACGAGTGAAACGCTGATTTCCGCCGGATACGGGAATTCCTCTATCTCCGTGACCGCGTTGCAGCACCTCCTGATGAGGAGCCTGGTTCCTGAAGGGACCTTGACGCTGCTCTGGTCATTTGAAATTATCACCTTGTCAGCCATTTTTTCCTCCATTCTCTCCCGATGCCCTTGCATACGCTCTCACTATGTCTGACACGAGCCTGAACCTCACGATGTCCTTCCCGGTAAGCCTGATAAAGGATATTCCCTTGATTCCCTCAAGTGTGTTCATGGCATCCAGGAGTCCGGACCTGCCCCTGTCGGGGAGGTCGACCTGAGTGAGGTCCCCGTTTATCACCATCTTGGACCCGGTGCCCAGCCTTGTGAGAAACATCTTCATCTGGGCCGGTGTGGTGTTCTGGGCCTCATCAAGTATTATGAATGCATTGTCAAGTGTCCTGCCCCTCATGTAGGCGAGAGGTGCAACCTCGATAATGCCCTTTTCCATGTCGCGCTGGTACTGGTCTACGCCCATCGTATCGAACAGCGCATCGTAAAGCGGTCTCAGGTATGGATCCACCTTGTCCTGCAGGTCCCCTGGCAGGAATCCGAGCTTTTCGCCGGCCTCCACTGCGGGCCTTGTGAGTATGATCCTGCTGACCTCGTGGTTCTTGAGGCTCTTTACCGCCATGGCCACGGAAAGATACGTCTTTCCCGTTCCGGCGGGACCCTCCCCGAACACCACGAAATCCGACTGAATGGCCTGTATATATCTCTTCTGCCCCAGCGTCTTGGGCTTGATCGGCTTTCCGTGAGGAGTGATGAGCACTGTCGAATTGTCGAGCTCCTCTATCCTCTCAGCCTGGTCGTCCCTCGTGAGGCCAACACAGTACCTCAGGGTCTGGTCATCGATGTACCCGTTCTTGTCGGCAAATGATCTCAGGGCCATTACGGCCTTGGAGGCATGATCAGCTTCTTCGTCGCTGCCCTCTATCGTGATGTTGGTCCCGCGTCCCGCAATGGACACATGAAAGGACTTTTCAAGAAACTTCAGGTTCTTGTCGAAATTCCCGAACACGAGGGAAGCTATTTCCTGATCCTGCAGACCGATGTTAATCTTTGCCAATTGATACCTCGACTTTACAAATTAGGAATATTATAGCAAAATGTTATCCAGTTTGTGCAGTAAAGTTTTGTATAATTTGATGTCATTATTCGTAATGATTTCGTCATTATCACTTTTTAACATGCTTTTACAGCCATATGGAGGTCCATGCATAGAATATGAGCAAGCTGTTTGATGAAAATATAACCCCTTCCTGCAGCTACTGTGTCTTCGGAAGGGATACGAACGACAACATGATAAGCTGCGACAAGACGGGCGTCGTGTCGCCGTATTTCAGGTGCAAGCACTTCAAGTACAACCCGATAAGGAGAAAGCCCCAGAGCCTTCCCAAGCTACAGGTTTTCGACCCGAGCGAATTTTCCCTGAAATAAGGGCATTTTCGGCATAGCAAAGCATTCCCGGCTTCTATAAAGAAGCCGGGAATATTTATTTCTGTGCAGATTTACTGCTCAAGCTAGTGTTCCAGGTCCTCCAGGAGGCCAAGGAATTCGTTCTGGCTCGAGTGCTGCACGGGGCTCGCTGCCTTCTCCTTTTTGACCCTTGCGGAGGAGGATGAAATAGGCATCAGAGTCCCGGCCCCTCCGACGCACCCGCCGGGGCATCCCATGCCCTCGAGCAGGTATCCGTTGTACTTTCCGGCCTTTGCGAGGGCCAGCATCTTTATGCACCCGTCGAGGCCCTCGGCGTGCTCGACCTTTACTTCCATGCCGGGACGCAGCTCGCGTATCCTGGTGCTGACCGCATCAGCGACCCCTCCGGATACCGCATATCCCCTCCCGTCGCCGGAGGCCTGCTGGATGTCGGATTCAGCGAGGGACGAGAAATCCACTCCCTTTGCCTCGAACATCCCCATGACTTCCTCGAACGTGAGGACGAAGTCTATGTCGCTCCTTATCTCCTTGCGCATAGCCTCGAGCTTCTTTGCCGCGCACGGCCCTATGAACGCCGTGTAGCATCCGGGGTGCTGCTTTTTGAGGAGGCGGCCGGTGAGCACCATCGGCGTGAGCGCCATGGAAATGCAGCCCTTGAGCTCGGGGAACCTCTTCTTTGCCATGTCCGCCCACGCCGGGCAGCAGGAAGTCCCCATGAATGGAATCTTCTCCGGGACTTTATCCACAAAGTCCTGGGCCTCCTCGACTGTGCAGAGGTCCGCCCCAGCCGCGACCTCGGCTATATCGGTGAATCCGAGCGCCTGGAATGCGGTCCTGAGCTTTTCCCTCGGAAGAGAGTTCCCGAACTGGCCTATCACCGCAGGTGCTATCGCCGCGTAGACGGGAGTCCCGCTCCTAATCGCCTGTATGGCCTGGAATATCTGGGATTTGTCTGAGATAGCCCCGAACGGGCAGTTCACGAGGCACATCCCGCAGCTCACGCACTTGTCGTGGTCTATCTCGGCCCTGCCGTACTTGTCGGAGCCTATGGCCTTCATGCCGCAGGCCTTCTGGCACGGCCTCTCGAGGTGCAGTATCGCCCCGTACTGGCAGGCGTTCATGCACTTCCCGCACTTTATGCACTTTTTGGGGTCTATGTGCGACTTCCCGCCGTAAATCGAGACTGCGTCCTTGGGGCAAACCTCCCTGCACGGCTGTGCTAGGCAGCCCTGGCACTGGTCTGTCACCACCATCACGTTGTCAGGACAGGAGTGGCACGCGAACTTGATTATATTGATGAGAGGCGGCTGGTAGTACTTTTCCGGCTTTACGCACTCCTCGGCCCCTACCGAGACAGGTGCGTGCTCGGAGGCCTTCCTCACGGGAAGGCCCATGGCGAGCCTCATTCTCTCCTCGACAATCGCGCGCTCGAGGAATACGCTCTCGCGGTACGTGGAAATCTCCCCGGGGATTATCCTGTAAGGTATGAGCTCCATCTCGGAGAGATCCCCGTCCTTGTAGCTGTAGGCGAGCTTTGCCACCTCGGCAAAGACCCTCCTCCTTATGTCGTTTACATTGGTGTAGATGCCGCGCATCGACATTGGGCAGTCCTCCCTGCGGAAATGTGGCCGGTCTTCAGCCTATGGAATCGAGGGACCTGAGACTCTCCTCAATCTTTGCGAGAAGGGCTTTTGCATCCCCGAGCTTCTTTCTCTCGGATTCGACGACCTTCTCCGGGGCCTTGGACGTGAACTGCTCGTTTGAGAGCATGCCCTCGGAATGGGCTATTTCCTTGAGGCACCTTTCCCTTCTCGAGGTGAGCTTTGCCCTCTCCTCCTCGACGTTGACCATCTCGCCGAGCGGGATCATTATCCTGCATGCAGGCGTTGAAACCTGTATCATGCCCTCCTCCGGCTGTCCGGAGAACCTTTCAACAGACCCCGCGCCGGCCAGCTTTTTGATATAATCCGTGCCCTCTCCGAGTATAGACTCGTCCTGGGTGTCGAGAATAAGGTTTATCTTCCTGCTCGGCGGGACATTCCTCTCGGACCTCTCGTTCCTCACTGCCCTCACGACGTCCATGATCTTGGAGAACTTCTCCCTGGCCTCTCCGAAGTCGAGCTTCGGGTCGTACTCGGGATACCTGCTTACCATGATGCTCTCTTCACTGTGCGGTATGACCTGCCAGATCTCCTCCGTTATGAACGGCATGTACGGGTGCAGGAGCTGGATCAGCTTTGTGAGGCACCACAGGAGCACCTGCCTGCAGTCGTCCTTGGACTGTCCGTCGGGGCCCTGGAGCCTGAGCTTGGCAGCCTCGATGTACCAGTCGCAGAACTCGTTCCAGATGAAGTCGTGGATCTTGTCAGCGGCGATCCCGAGCTCGAACTTCTCGAAGTTCGCGCTGACTTCCTTGATGAGCCTGTCGACGCCTGCCACTATCCACTTGTCCTCGAGCCTCAGCTCCTCCGGGAGCTTGTCCGGGGTGCAGCCGTCGATCCCGTTCATCATTATGAACCTGGTGGCGTTCCAGAGCTTGTTGCAGAAGTTCCTCGCGGAGACGATCTTTTCCTCGGAATACCTCATGTCGTTTCCGGCGGTGCTGCCGGAGATGAGCATGAACCTCATTGCGTCCGCGCCGTACTTGTCTATCACCTCAATGGGGTCGATGCCGTTGCCGAGGGATTTCGACATCTTCCTGCCGTCCGCGGCCCTGACGATGCCGTGGATAAACACCTTTTCGAAGGGCGTCTTTCCCGTGTGCTCGATGCCGGAGAATATCATCCTCGCGACCCAGAAGAATATGATGTCGTATCCGGTCACCATGACTGTGGTCGGGTAGAACTTCCTCATGTCCTCGGTGTCGTCGGGCCAGCCGAGCGTGGAAAACGGCCAGAGCGCGGATGAGAACCACGTGTCGAGCGTGTCCTCGTCCTGCTTCATCGGGCCTCCGCACTTGGGGCACGTCCTGACTTCATCAGCCGAGACAACCATCTCTCCGCAGTTCTGGCAGTAGTATGCGGGAATCCTGTGGCCCCACCAGAGCTGGCGGGATATGCACCAGTCCTTTATGTTGTACATCCAGTTGTAGTAGGTCTTGGCGAACCTCTCGGGGACGAACGTCGTCTCGCCGTCCTCGACCACCTTGATCGCCGGCTCAGCGAGCGGCTTCATCTTTACGAACCACTGTGTCGAGAGGCGCGGCTCTATTACTGTTCCGCACCTGTAGCACGACCCTACGTTGTGCTTGATGGGCTCGATCTTGATGAGATAACCGGCCTCGTCGAGGTCCTTTACTATGGCATCCCTCGCCTCGTACCTGTCCATTCCGTTGTATTTTCCGGCGTTCTCGTTGAGGGTCCCGTCCTCGTTCATGATGTTTATGGACGGAAGATTGTGCCTCTGGCCTACTTCGAAGTCATTGGGGTCGTGGGCAGGGGTAATCTTGACGCAGCCGGTGCCAAACTCCATGTCGACGTAGTCGTCGGCCACGACAGGGATTTCCCTGCCAAAAAGCGGCAGTATGAGCGTCTTGCCTACGAGGTCGCGGAACCTGTCGTCCGCGGGGTTCACTGCGACAGCGGTGTCGCCCGGTATTGTCTCAGGCCTCGTCGTGGCGATAGTTATGTACCTGTCCTTTTCGCCCTTTACGGGGTACCTGAAGTACCAGAAGTTTCCGTCGCTCTCTTTGAATTCGACCTCCGCGTCGGATATGGACGTCCTGCACTTGGGGCACCAGTTGACTATCCTCTCGCCGCGGTAGATTAATTTCTTGCGGTAGAGGTTTACGAAGACCTCGCGGACCGCCTTGCTGCAGCCCTCGTCCATAGTGAACCTCTCGCGGTCCCAGTCGCACGAGGCGCCGAGCTTCTTTATCTGCTGGTCGATCCTGGTCCCGTACTTGTCCTTCCAGGCCCAGGCCCTCTTCAGGAACTCCTCCCTGCCTATGTCGGCCTTTGTGAGTCCCTCTTTCCTCATAGCCTCGACTATCTTGGCCTCTGTCGCTATGGATGCGTGGTCGGTGCCAGGGACCCAGAGGGCCTCGTAGCCCTGCATCCTCCTGGTCCTTATGAGTATGTCCTGGAGGGTCATGTCGAGGGCGTGCCCCATGTGGAGCTGCCCCGTAATGTTAGGAGGCGGCATGACTATCGTATAGGGCTCCTTTTTGCTCTTCGCATCGGCGTGGAAGTACTTCTTCTCGAGCCACATATCGTAGATTTTTCCCTCCACTTTGGAAGGGTCGTAGACTTTGTCGAGTTCTTTTGCCATGTTCTCCTCCTCAAATAGAAAGCCCGCCCCGGATGTTCCGAGGCGGGCATGCTACCCGTGTTACCACTCAGATTGCCCTCATTGAGGGCCGCTCAGCGGATCCAGATGGATCACCCTGTTAACGCCAGGACACGCGGATCCCTACTGCTGGTTCAGGACCCGGGCTCGGGAGCGACGATTCTGCACTTTCCTGCTTCCGGGATTCCACCGTCCCCGGATCTCTTAAAGCTTCTTTTCATGCAGAAGTTCTCCGTCAGGGCCTTTTGCATTTTCTGTATTATCAGCCCCTGCACGGGGCTTTGTCAACATCAGTCCTCAGTTATGAACAGCACCCCGTAGCAGTTGGGGCCGCAGTGGCTCGATATAGTGCAGTTGGAGCGCGTGATGTTGATAATGTCGGGGTGCGCGATTTCCTTTATCGTGTTTACCCCGAGGTCAATGAGCTCCTGCGGAAGGCCCGAATGGGTGAACATTATCCTGTCTGTCCTGACCTTCTTGTACATCGTGAGCTGGTCTCTTATGTACTGCGGCATGACCTTGGAGATTCCACCGCGGTATTTCTTGCCTACGGTCATCGTGGCGTCCTTGTTGCTCACCTCGATTTCGACCTTGAGGCTGAACAGGTTGGCCCCGAAAGCCTGCAGCGCGCTGCACCTGCCTCCTGCCTTGAGGAACTCGAGGGTGTCCAGCACGAAGCTCGCGTGTGTGTGCGGGACGACCTTGAGGGCTGCCTCCTGGGCCTCCTTTGCGCTGGCGCCGGCCTTTATGGCTTTTGCCGCCTCTATTGTGACGAGCCCCGTAGCGGTTGACAGGTTCCCGGAGTCCACAGGATATATCCTGTCCGGGTGCTTTTCCGCAAGCCTTTTGAGGTTTGAGTAGGATGTTGAAATCCCGCTTCCGAGGGTCACGCACACTATGTCGTATCCCTGGTCGAGATAGGGCTTGAACTCCGCGTAGTAGTCCTCTTCATTGATGCAGGACGTCTTGGGGAGCTCCTTTGTCTTGTAGTACACGTCGAATATCTGCTCTGTCGTGATGTCGACGTTGTCCCTGTAGTCCTTGCCCTGGGAGATGATGTGGTAGTAGCAGTTGTGGATGTCGAATTCCTTGTAGAGATCCTCGGTGAGGTCCGCAGTGGAATCGGCAAACAGCACCGGTTTTCTTTCCATTAGATACCTCCTAAAGTACTTTAGGCCGCGGGCACTGCCCCGGTTTCTTTCCTCCTGGTGCCGCTGGCGGGGTTCGAACCCGCATGCTTTATGGGCGAGGGATTTTAAGTCCCTTGTGTCTGCCAGTTCCACCACAGCGGCCTGTGCAAAGTATGATACATCAAAAAACGGCCGAATTGAACCCCCTGAGGGCCCGTCAGCCCTACTCTGCGGATTCCCAGAGGTCCTCCCAGACCCCCTCGGAGTCGTACTCGCCGTCCATGAACCCGACGTATGAGTATACGCCGCACCAGACGCACCTCTCGTACGTCATCGTCGTTATCTTTACGCCCTGGGCGAGGGATTCCGCGATGTAGATAATCCTGTTCTCCCTGTCCATCCCGGCCACTATGGCCACGTGGCCGTCAGCGCCTATGAGGTCCCCCGGCTTTACGCCGCCGCTGTCGAGCAGGTCTACAGTGAGCGTCTCATGCCTTCCGATGTCGAAATACTCGGCTGTCACCCCGGCATAGCTGCCAGCACCTATGTCGCCGTAGCCCATGTCGGCCTGGCACATGCACCAGCTCACAAACCCCGAGCAGTCGAGCCCGTTTGGATAGGAATTGCCGTAGACAAAGTAGTACTGGTCCTGCCAGTTTAGAAGGTTCTGTCCCCAGATTGCGGGCCCCCACCTTATCCCGTCGGGGTCGAGGAGTTCGAACTTGTCCTCGGAGAGGTACAGGCCCTTGTGGTAGAACCTGCCCTCGCCGTCCGCATACGGCCTCCCGGGCAGAGGGTCGAGCCTCCCGTTCTCAAAGAAATACGGGATCTTGTAGTCGAGCTGCATCGTGAGGAACCTCGCCGCAGCGACTACTGCGCCTCTCGAGCGTGCCCCGCCAGCCTTTTCTATTGTGTATGCAAGCGCATTGTCGAGGAGCTCTGCCTCCCCGGAGGTATATGCGTGGTATGTTATCAGAGGCTTCGATTCCACGACCGGAAGGTGGAAGAGGTCGGTCGACACCACTTCCACTTCTGCATATGCGCCGTCTGCGGTTTCCGCCCTTATGACTGCATTTCCGGGAGAAACGGCCGTTATGAGTCCGTCCTCGACAGTGACAGCATCCGGGCTGGAGCTCGTCCATTCTATGGAGGTGTTATCCGGGTCCCCGAACAGCTCCAGCTCGGCAGTGAGCTGGTCTGTGCCGTCTATGGGCAGGTATATCGTGGAAGTCTCCGAGAGGGTCACCGCCGAGACCCTGTCCTCGAGGTTCACAACGGCTGCCTCGGAATAGTATCCGTTTGAATCGGTGGCCGTTATCTTGTAATTCCCGGGGCCCAGCCTCAATGAAAGGTTTCCGTCTGAGGATACGTGCAGCTCGGGCGTGCCCCCGTCTTTGGATACGCGGAAGTACACGTCGCCGGAATGTGCCTTTGACGCGGAGAGGCTGACTTCAATGAGTCCGTCATCCCCGACCGCTTCCGAAACCTCGGCGGTTCCCATTACCGGTGCAGTATTGTCAAACCAGGAGTATGTGAAGGCGAAGACAGCAAGAAAGAGCAGAAGGTATGTCTTCACGCAAATGAGGAACACACCTTCCCTGCTCTCTCTGTAAATCTCTGTCTCAGCCGGCATAAGCCGCAGATCCCCCGGATTTCAGGTATCAGCCTTCGTCCACAGCATCCGCAGTAGTTGTCGTCGATGTGGTCACCTGGTCGTCGTGAACAGCGTCTGAACTGCCCAGCAGCAGGGGAAGCAGGTTTTCGTCGAATACCTCTTCAACGGATGTTATTTCGGAAACGTCGTTGAAATTAATATACCTTATTTCCCCGGTGTCGTCCATGTCGCCTATTCTGATGACGACAGTGGCAGCGTTACCATCGACATCCAGATAATCGATTGTAAAGGTTATGTATGGGTCGTCGAGGCCGTACTTAGCGAGGTCATCGTCCGTCGCACCGTAGACAATGCAGTTCTGCTGGGAAATGGACGCAATGTCATCCACTGCAGTCTCAATTGAGCTGCTGTCCAGGTCGAACCTCTCCCCGTCCTTCTCTGCAGTCCAGACTGTTGTAGTCTCGGTGGTGGTGGACCCGGATTCGTCAGTGCTTGAGGTTTCCACCTCATTTGCCGTGTACACGTAGGTTGATCCGTCGTACTGCATCTCGATTCGGCTCACGCCGGAGGAATTGATTCCGGGCAGCTTCGTGTAGGCCACGAGGTCCAGAGCGGTCCTGTCGATTGCGAGCATCAGGTCGTTGGTTATCGTGTAGAGGTCGCCTGAACCGTCCTTCATGCAGTAGTAGTACACGGAGACCATCCCGCCTATTGTGACTGTCTGGGTCCCATCAGAATTGGTCACCGTGACGACTGCCTCCGGATCGGAGAACCCGTAATCAGAGCTCTCCGGGTCAAATTCGCCTTCCTTGATGACCCTATCGGCCTTGAGCGCGACGATTTCGCCCAGTATGTCGTTGATCTTGTCCTCGTCCATCGGGTAATCGGGATACTGGTCGCAGACCCACTCTCCGTCGGTCTTGGTGAAGCTGAGGTCAATCCCCATGTCGCGGTTCATGTAGGAGAATGCCGTCGCATCGGTGGTCTCCATCGATATGATCGTCAGCTCGGCCTCCGACTCCTGTTCTTCCTGCTCCTGCTTCTTCTGCTGTGCATGGCTCACTCCGAGATATACCCCTATTAGCACTGCGAAAACCCCTATCAGGGCGAGGAGCGTAATTGTAGATTTCTTCATTTTATGATTTTATGCCCTGCGCCTGCGGAGCCACACTACGAGGCCGGCAATCAGCACGGTCAGAGGTATTACAAGCATGTATAAGGCGCCGTACGTCATGCCGTTGTCAATGGTGTTGTAGGTGACTTCAAGGCTCTTGCTGTCTATGGAAATGTTGGACACCGACTCGAGCTTGTATGTGAGGCAGTTGAGGAATATGTCGGCGTTCGAAACGCTCCCTGAATAGTTCGTTATGACGTAGTCGTCTATGAGCACGTCCGTGAAGACGAACATCGTTCCGGCCTGGTCGTCATCGGTCTTCTCGGACATTGCCCCGACGATATATTTGCCTGTCTCCGTGACATCCTGGCCGCTGTCATCCGTATAGGTTATATAGGCGTTTTCCGTAGTCGACAGCAGTGCCGAGACATCGCAGCTCGCAGTGATGTTCTGCTTGAATCCGACGACGTAGTCGGTCCCGGTCGAGTCGTAGAGCAGCACAAGTAGCCCCTGTGAGTAGGAATCGCTCGTTATGCCGGACAGATAGCCGATTGTCGGCAGCATGCTCGTCGGGGCGTTGTTGAATGCCCTGTCGGGATCCTGCACGAATCCGGGCTGCTGCTCGAGGTCGTAGTCTCCGAGAAGCGCATTGAAGTTGTCGAGCGAGAACGTCGTCCCCTGGTACTTGGCAAGATAGATGACGCTGCCGCCGGCAGCCATGTACGTCCTTATGGCCTCGAGCTCCTCGGTTGTGAGGTCCATCACAGGGCCGTTGATGAGAAGCACCGAGGACACGTCGTAGTCGAGCGTGTCGCCGAGCAGGAGTGTCACGTCCTGGATCGTTATGTTGAGCTTGTCGACCCTGCTGCTAATTGAGGACGGCAGATCCGACTCGCCGTGGCCCTTGAGGGCGTAGACGATGTTGTCCTTTTCGCTCGTAACGACGTCTATGGCGCTCGTGAGCTGTCCTTCTCCGTCGAACGCGGTCTCTGTCTTCGTCCCGGTGGTGTAGTAAGTGTATGCGTCGTACTGGATTATGTCGTCAAAGCTTATGGTCTTGGATTTTTCGGTCTCCGGGCAGTAGACATAGATCTCGTTTTCATCGGCGAGATCGAGCACCGAAGGCGTCTTCACCGGGTCGGCATATGTGACCGTGATATTGTCCGACAGTTCGTCGTATTCGTCCACAATCCTGCGGATCCTCTCGTCAAGACTGTCAGGGTCGCAGATGACCGTTATCTCGATGGTCTTGTCAAGGGCAGCCACGAGGTCCTTCGTGGTGTCGCTTATTTCGTATATCCTCTTGTCGCTTATGTCGAACTTTGCGGCAGAATCAGGCAGGAGGTTAAGCAGCAGGCACGCGGCTATGGCAATAGCTATTACTGCCACGCTGATGCCTATGCTGTAGCTCCCCTTTCTGGAGCTCCTCGAGGAGAACAGCCGGACCTTCTTCTTCGGGGCTTCCTTCTCCTTGTTCTTCTTTTCTTCCCTGTCCTGAGCGGCTTCCTCCTCTGTAGCGAGGATGTCGTCCTTGGAGGCGATGGTTTTTTTCTTTTCTTCGCTCATGCTCAGTTCCACCTCCTCTTCTGGATCGACTGTCCTGTCAGGAACACCATGACCGCAGTCCAGATGACCATCTTGAGCAGTCCAACAAGGTCAAAAGTGTAGTAAACCATGAAATTATAGAATGTGCCTATTATCGAGAAATCCCCGAGTATCTTGCTGAGGAGTCCCTCGTAGAGCGACGAGTTGACGATGTATACGATCATCATGGCAGCCATGCCGATGACCCCTATTATCATCGAAAGAGTCACGTTTTTGGTCGACGAATAAATCACCAGGCATATGAGTGCCAGGATTATGAGCAGCACTGCCATCGTCCCGCCCACATCCGTAGGCAGGATGTTTACTATCGAGTACCAGAGGTACATGACCATCAGAACCACGAAAGACAGTATTGCCGCAATGAGCTGGCTCTCGGTGAGGGACGAGATGTACATGCCTATGGCTATGTAGAGGCATCCCACTATGAAGAAGCAGAGTATCGTCGAATAGTCCACAAGAAAGTATGCAGTGCCGACCGATGAAATTATCAGCGGGCACAGGCACAGGAACAGCGTTGCTATAGCGAAAACCGCGACCATGGCGAGATATTTGCCCATGACGATGTCTATGACCCTCACGGGGGAAGTTAGAAGAATCTGGTCTGTCTTGGATTTCCTCTCCTCTGCAAAGGACCTCATCGTCAGTATCGGGACAGCTATTACGAGGACTATCCACGAGCTGACCAGCGGATATGCAAAATACGGATATCCGGTGATCATGTTGTAGATCATGAAGTACAGTCCCACGAACCCGGTTACGACGGCTATGAAGACCGGCCCGGTCATCGTGTGGAAATATGACCTGAACTCCCTCTTGAATATGGCGCTCATTTCTTGTCCCCCTTCTTCTTCCCGGAGGTCTCTTTCTCGGGTTCATTTCCCGTGACTTCAAGGAAGACGTCCTCGAGGGACGCAGATTTCTTTTCGAGTGTCTTGAGCGGCATTCTGGCCTCCGCAAATGCGTAGAACAGCTTGTCGCTTATGTCCTCGGACTCCTTGGACTTTATCTCGAATCTCGAATATGCGGGATCTCCTCCCTGCGCCTTCGAGAACTCTATGCCCTTTATGCCCTGGAGCACCTTCTTTACTTCTTCCTCAGATCCCTTGACCTCGATGGTATAGGTGTTTCCGCCGAAAACGTTCTTCTCAAGGTTTTCAGCGGTATCGCATGCCACGAGCTCTCCCTTGGAGATTATGAGAACCTTGTCGCATACGGAGCTCACCTCGCTCAGTATGTGCGAGCTCAGGATGACGGTGTGCTCCTTGCCGAGCTCCCTTATGAGGCTCCTTATCTCAATTATCTGGGCGGGATCGAGCCCGACTGTGGGCTCGTCCAGGATGATGACGCTTGGATTCCCTATGAGGGCCTCGGCAAATCCGACCCTCTGTCTGTAGCCCTTTGACAGGTTCTTGATGAGCCTGTCCTTGACATCGGTGACACCGGTGCGCTCCATGGCCTTCTCTATCTGGGCCTTTTTCTCATCCTTTGCGACCTTTTTGAGGTCTGCCACGAACATCAGGTATTCGTAGGCCGTCATGTCGGTGTACAGCGGCGGCTGCTCCGGAAGATAGCCTATCATCGCCTTAACCGTCTCCGGCTCCTCGAATATGCTGTGTCCGTTGATGAGAACTTCCCCTTCATCGGTGGACAGGTACCCGGTCATGATGTTCATAGTCGTGGACTTCCCGGCGCCGTTCGGCCCCAGGAACCCGTATACCTCGTTGTCTTCCACCGTGAAGGACAGGTCTTTCACGGCAATGTTCTTGCCGTAGCGCTTTGTGAGATGCTTTACTTCTATCAAAGCGTGACGTCCTCCTTTTGACCGGCGGAGCATCAGCTGCCGCCGTGATTGTCGTCGACTTCGCTAATTATCTGACAGAAATAAGAACTGAATGTTAACTCATTTCCAAAATTTCAAAATCGGCGCAGAATAACCCCGTATTATACGGAATCGTATGTTAGAATATCTTAAACAAAATAATTATTCAAGGGCGGTAAATGTCTCCATGTCCATCGAGAGAGTAAAAAAGTATTTTGAATCTGTAGGCGCAGATACCGGCAATATCATCGAATTCGGTGCCCCGAGCGCCACAGTCGCGCTTGCGGCAAAGGCCGCAGGGGTCGAGGAGGCCAGGATAGCCAAGACCATCTCCCTGCACCACGGGAACGGCGCGATGGTGATAGTCACCGCAGGAGACGAGAAGATCGACAACCACAAATTCAAGGAATGCTTCCACGAAAAGGCAAGGATGCTCTCCCCCGACGAGGTTGTGGAGATGACGGGATACAGGATAGGCGGCGTCTGCCCGTTCGACCTCCCGGAAGGGGTCGAGACCTATCTCGACGTTTCCCTCAGGAGATTCGAAACCGTGTTCCCTGCGGCCGGTGACGACGACAACGGGGTCAGGTGCACCTGCGAGTTCCTCGAAAAGTATTCCAGCAATTTTTCCGGCTGGATAGACGTGTGCAAGAGCAGAACGGAGGCGGTTAACCAGTGAACATCATCCACGACATTTCCCCGGACAGGATCAAGTCGGACCGCTTTATAGCGGTAATCGAAATCAAAAAGGGCTCCAAGATGAAGTACGAGCTCGACAAGGAGACGGGCATGCTGAGGCTCGACAGGGTCCTCTACACCTCGACGCACTACCCGGCCAACTACGGGTTCATCCCGCGCACCTGGGACCAGGACGACGACCCGCTCGACGTCCTCGTGCTGTGCTCGGAGCAGATAGTCAACATGGCCATGGTTGAGTGCTACCCGATAGGCGTCATCTCGATGATGGACCAGGGCAAGTTCGACTACAAGATCATAGCGATACCCTTCGGCGACCCGATGTACAACAGCTACAAATCGATAGACGAGCTCCCGAAGCACATCTTCGACGAGATGAAGCACTTTTTCACGGTCTACAAGACTCTAGAAAACAAGACCACGGTTCTCAACGACACAGAGGGCCCGGAAAAGGCAAAGCAGGTCATCGAGGAGTGCAAGGCCGCATACAGCAGAAAATTCCCGGACAGGTAATCCGTCCGGGAACCCATTGAAAGCGCGCAGTGAAGATTCACTGCGCGCCTTTTTATGCCGATTTTAAGCCCTTGTCCTGGCGAGCTCCTCCTTGTCCCTCCTGAGGCCTTCCCTCAGCTCTGGGTCGGTGAAGATCCTGAGGGCCACATACATCTGGGCCATGATTGCCTGGTGCAGGGCCTTCATGCCGAGCTCGCCCGTGATGTACGGGAGGAATCCCTCCTCGTGGCAGTCGCACCCGTCTGTGTTCCCCACAGCCATGTTTACCATCACTGTCGGGCAGATGTGCGACACGTTGCCGACATCGGTCGAGCCGGTCGCGGGATTGGGCTCCCTGCATATCCCCGTTACGCCCTCTGCCGTGAGTCCGTCCGCCATGACGCCTATCAGCCTCGGGTTGAGGGCCATGTCGTCGTAGGAATTCTCGAAATACCTGTATTCCATAGTGGCCCCGGTCATCAGGGCAGCGCCTTTAGCGCAGTTTATGACCCTCTGGGTAAGGCCGTTCAGGTATCTCCTGTCGGCCGCCCTTATGTACCACATGCAGCTCGCGTACGCGGGGACCACATTAGGGGCCAGCCCGCCGTTGTTGATGATTCCGTGCATCCTGACGTCAGGGGTCACGTGCTGCCTCAGGGCGTTTATCCCGTTGAACGTGAGATAAGCTGCATCGAGCGCGTTGATCCCTTTTTCCGGGGCACCGGAGGCGTGGCTCGAGACGCCGTGGAACATGAATTCGACGCTGTCTATGGCGAGGGCCTGCTCAGCGAGCCTCGTCCTCGATCCTCCTGCTATGTGTATCTGCATTGCCGCGTCTATGTCGTCAAAGCACCCGGCGTTTACCATGTTGACCTTACCGCCGTAGTTTTCCTCTGACGGGCAGCCCATGTATACGATAGTCCCGTCGAACCTGTCCTTGAGGGCGGAGAGGATGGAGCATGCGGCATAGGCGTTTGCAGCTATCCAGCTGTGCCCGCAGGCGTGTGCATTCTGGTCCTTGTTCGGGCCGTATCCGGGCAGTGCGTCGTATTCCGCGAGGAAGGCCACCTTCGGGCTTCCGCTCCCGTATTCGGCCCTGAAGGCCGTGTCTAGTCCCCCGTAGGGCATCGTGACGGTGAATCCCAGCTTCCTTAGAAGGTCTGTAAGGTACGCAACTGTCTTGTATTCGCTTCCGCCTATCTCCGGCATCCCGAAGACGTCCCTCGAAACCTGCTCGTAGAGGGCGGAATTGGTCTTTTCTATCTTTCTAGCCTCTTCCATAAGTTCACTTATGTCAGCACTCATTTATATATCCTCCTAGCGACTTGATTGTTATAAGCCCGGAATTAAAGCCCGATAAGGATCGCGACCGAAATCAGGACCAGTTCCAGCACGAAATAGATCGCGAACAGCTTGCCTATGTACTTGTACCACTTGTCCACAGGCAGTCCTGCTATTCCGCAGAGCGTGAACACGCCCGTCGGAATGAACATGTTGGAATAGCCGTCTCCGAAGGTCTCCGCGAGGACCGCCACCTGCCTCGAAATCCCGAGGAGGTCCGAGAGCGGGGCCATGATAGGCATCGTGGTGGCCGCCTGCCCGCTTCCTGACGGGATGAAGAAGTTGATGAAGTTCTGCACTATGACCTGGAATATCCCTGAGAGGACCCCGGATGAGCCGGAGAGGGAGGTCGCGAAGAAGTGGAGTATCGTGTCGATGATGTTGCCGTTCTCGAGAACCACCAGGATTCCCCTTGAGAACCCGACGATCAGCGCGCCGTAGAGCATCGACTTCGCGCCTTCTATGAAGTTGACCGCTATCTCGTCAGCGCTGAATCCCCCTACGAACCCGACGACGACCATGGCTATGAAGAACAGCGTCGAGAGCTCGTCGATGTACCAGCCCTTTGCGAGGACTCCCCAGACCATCAGGCCTATCGTGACGACAAAGCAGATCCCGCAGAGCTTGTGCCTCGTGGTTACGGGGGCGAGCTCCATCTCCTCCCTCGTCTTGTCGAGCCCGAGGTTCTGGTACTTTGTGCCGTAGAGGAGGGACTTTGTCGGGTCCTTCTTTATCTTCGCCGCGTATCTCGCGACATATGCGATTCCGACTCCCTCGAAGATCACGAAGCAAATGATCCTGTAGATGAGCATCTCCTTGGTCATCGAGATTTCCGAGATGGCGTTAGCGACTCCCACTGTGAACGGGTTGAGCGTCGCGCTCGCGAACCCGGTCTCGACGCCTATGTACACGAGTGAAACGCCGACGATGGCGTCATATCCCATCGCGGCGCCTATCATTATGAATATCGGGTACATCCCGTACGTCTCTTCCGCCATGCCCATCGTGGAGCCCAGTATCCCGAAGATCACCATGATGAGGGCGAAGAGCCACATCGCGTTCATTCCCCGGGTCTTCCTGATTACGGCCCCCATGAGTCCGTCGAAGGTCCCGTTCTTGATGAGCATGTGCACGAAGCCGTACGCGAACATTATGAAGAATATGATGTCGGCGGTCTCGACCATGCCCTGCTCGATTGCATAGAAGACCCCGACTATGCCGACAGGCGAGTTTTCCTCCGCCTGCTCGTAAGTCCCGTCTACGATTACGGTCCTGCCCTCTTCGTTGGTTGTCCTCTCGTAGCTGCCCGCCGGGATGATCCACGTGAGAACTGCGCTCACGACTACCATTAAGAAGATCACTACGTATGTGTCGGGGAACTTGAACTTCCTCTTCTTCTCTGCAGTGTCCATGCCTTCCTCCTTTTCCTTCCGTTACCTTCTCGGATATGACAAAAGCCGGTGCATTAGAAAATGCACCGGCCTGAGAGGGCTTTATATGGCACACCTCTAAAACATCTACCCTTGATAGCGCTCCAGCGCGAACCGGTAACAAGAACGCGCTGACAGTCCCGCACCTGTTCGATGCGGTCCCAACCGGAAGTTCGCCCTTCCGATTTCGGCGTCTCTCCCTTTCACCGGAGTTCCTCGGCTTTCGGCCTCCGACCGGCTACTGATGATTGACGCAACCTCTACCTCAAGTTTTCTGTTTGAGGTATGTAATGATGATAGCACCGCGGCCGATTTTAGTAAATTGTATAAAACATTCAATTATCGGCCGTTTTTATGCATAAAATTGATGCACATTCGACAGAACGTGCATCAATTTGCGCTGTATAAGTTTTAGCCTCAGTCCACGAATACCTTTTTGAGGTGTGCGAACTGCGGGATCCCGTCCTTGTAGGGCTCCGAGGATTCGCCGTTTATGAGCGGCAGTGCGTAGTCGTAGAACTTGTCGTTGACCATGCATCCCTCTTCGTTCATCCAGTCTCTCGGGATCTTCTTTTCTGCGTTTGCGACGACATCGAGCGGGAGCAGGACACTCCTGCATACATACGGTCCGCTCTCCGGGCGCTCGAACCCGACCATCTTGTCGGTGACGCCGGAAACGGCTGCTTCAACTGCTGCTGCACCTGCCATGTAGGCCTCGTCGACGTCGGCCTTGGAGGCGCAGTGCGCGGCGCACCTCTGCAGAAGCGAGAGCTCTATTCCCCTGGTCTTGAGGCCCGTGCGGGACTTGACTATCCCTGCAAGCGTCGCGGCCAGTCCGCCCATCTGGGAGTGCCCGAACACGTCCTTCTGCTTTGCGAGGTCGCTTCCGTATTCGGAGATGAACTTCCCGTCCTTGTCATGGACGCCTTCCGAAACACCGATAATGAGGCTCGGCTTGGTCTTGACCATATCCTGGATCTTGGCGATGAACGCATCGAGGTCGAAGTCTATTTCAGGGATGTAGACGAGGTCCGCGCCGCATCCGTACTTGTTCCCGAGTGCGGAGGCAGCTGTAAGCCAGCCCGCGTTCCTGCCCATGATCTCGACGATGACGATGCTGCCCATGTCATAGACGGCGTTGTCCCTCGAAATCTCGGCTACAGAGGTGGAGATGTACTTGGCTGCAGAGCCGTATCCCGGGCAGTGGTCCGTCCCAGCGAGGTCGTTGTCGATGGTCTTGGGTATTCCGATAACCCTGCATTCCCATCCTGATTCTGCCATGTACTTGGATACCTTGTTGCAGGTGTCCATGGAGTCGTTGCCGCCATTGTAGAAGAAGTACCTTATGTCGTGCTTCTTGAAGACTTCCAGGATCTTCTTGTAGTCAGTGTCGTCCTCCTTGGGGTCCTTGAGCTTGTACCTGCAGGACCCGAGGGCGGAAGCGGGAGTCGTCCTGAGCAGCTTTATCTGCTCGGGGTCCTCCTTCCCGCAGTCGAAGAGCCTGTCTGCAAGCATCCCCTGGATGCCGTGCTCCATTGCGTACACATTTGTGATGCTGCTGCTCTTGAGCGCAGCCTCTATTGCGCCGGCGGCGCTGGCGTTTATAACCGCGGTCGGCCCGCCAGACTGGCCGATCACGCATGCACCTTTAAGTTCATTCATGATTCATATCACCTTCTTTCACGATAAATATACCTTTTGGCCGGATTCAATGCAATATTGCACAGTGCTGTTTTACCCATGTGCACGGGCAGTTTCCACTCTTCCTGAAGCTTTCTTGGAGCCCGCTTGATGCTGGCTGCCGCTTCCCCTTTAAGGGAAGGCAGGACAAAGCGTTCAAAACACGCGTCAGAGGGCCTCATGTCCTTGATTTTAACTGCCGCCAGTCTATAATTTTAGGTGTAATCATATGTCCATTCACGGCAAAGGGCCGTGCATGAACTGCAAATTTTTATAGGAACGAGAGGTATGAGCCAATGCCACTAGTAACAACCACAGAGATGTTCAAGAAGGCGTATGATGGGCACTATGCCATCGGCGCATTCAACGTCAACAACATGGAGATAGTCCAGGGCATCATGGAAGCCGCTGAAGAGCTCCATTCCCCGGTCATTCTTCAGGTCTCCAAGGGAGCCCGCGAGTACGCAAACCAGGAGTACCTCGTGAATCTTGTGAAGTCCGCGGTAGCTACCACGAACGTCCCCGTGGCACTCCATCTGGATCACGGCCCGAGCTATGAGCTCTGCAAGGCCTGCATTGACGGCGGATTCACCTCTGTCATGATCGACAAGTCCGGACTTCCGTTCGAAGAGAACATCGCCGAGACGCGCAAGGTGGTCGATTATGCCCATGCTCACGGCGTCGTAGTTGAAGCCGAGCTCGGCACGCTCGCCGGAATCGAGGACGAGGTCAAGGTAAAGGCCGAGGATTCCTCCTACACGCGTCCTGAAGACGTCGAGGAGTTCGTTTCCAGAACGGGATGCGATTCCCTCGCGATCGCCATCGGCACAAGCCACGGCGCACACAAGTTCAAACCCGGCACAAAGCCGCAGCTGCGCTTCGACATTCTCGAGGAGGTTTCCAAGCGCCTGCCCGGATTCCCGATAGTCCTGCACGGATCCTCCTCTGTACCGATCGAGTTCGTAAACGAGATCAACAAGTACGGCGGAGACCTCAAGGCGGCAATCGGCGTTCCCGAGGACCAGCTTGCACACGCGGCAAAGCTCGCAGTCTGCAAGATCAACATCGACACGGATATCCGCCTCGCGATGACAGCTTCCGTGAGGAAGTACCTCGTAGAGCATCCGGATGTATTCGACCCGCGCAAGTACCTCGGTGCTGCAAGAACCGCAATCAAGGACATGGTCGAGCACAAGATGAAGGATGTCCTCGGATCTGACGGAAAGGCATAATCCTCAAGCTTTCAAGATCATCTCTGGGCCGGGAGGCGCTAAGGCGCTTCCCGGTCTTTCTAATCTCTCCAATATGTTATAATCTTTGTATAAATTCAGTAAATTTCCAGGAGATTCACGGTATGCAGCAGGATGCATTCACTGCGGGCGTCCTCCCTGGAGGACTCACCAGCAACAGGGAGATAAAGATAATAATATGCCTGGTTCTCAACACCATCGGGGAACCTGTAAAGCACAATCTGATGATGAGGGCCCTCACTGACGAGAACCTCATAAACTACTTCGAGGCGGCCGACGCCCTTACGGAGCTCATGAACTTCGGCCACATCAGGCTCAACGACGACGGATGCTACGTCCTGACCGACACAGGCAGGCAGATAGCGGACACGCTCTACAACGACGTCCCCTACACCGTCAAGGAGAAGATCCTCGACAGGGCCAAGGACCTCTACAGGAAGCAGATAAACACAGACCAGCACAAGGTCGAGATAATAGAAAAGGACGACGGGTATCTCGTGAGGGGCACAATAAGCGATTTCGGCAACGAAATTTTCGGGATAGAGGTATATGCCCCAAACAAGCTGCATGCTGAGAATATAAAGCAGAATTTCATAGACAAGGGCGAAGAGATCATGAAGGACGCCCTCTCAAAGCTTGTGTGTCCCCCCAACGAGGAGCAGTGAAAGGCACTCTGCAGAAAGCCCGGTTTTGTGAATAATATGAGAGACTGCCGCTGAATCCAGCGGCAGTTTTTAATGGAAAAATGCCCGAAGCCCATAAAGCTTCAGGCATTCACTGTCTTGCAATTTCTCACTCAAGGCCGAGCTGCTTTACTGCTTCCTTGAATGAGATGTTCTTCTTGTCCTTTTCGGAGAGGATGGGCTCAATTCCGGGATCCGGCCACTTAACGCCTATATCGGGGTCGTCGTACCTTATGCCCATCTCGTCTCCCGGGGCGTAGAGCCTCGTGACCTTGTAGACGAATGTTGCGGTGTCCGAAAGCACCTCGAAGCCGTGCGCAAAACCCTCGGGGATGAAGAACTGCTTCTTGTTCTCCCCCGAGAGGATAACACCGAACCACTTTCCGAAAGTGCTGCTCCCCTTCCTCAGGTCTACGGCGACGTCGAAGACCTCTCCGTCTATAACCCTCACGAGCTTGCCCTGAGGGTGCTCGATCTGCAGGTGCAGGCCCCTCAGAACTCCCCTTCGGGAGAACGACTGGTTGTCCTGTACAAATTCGACTCCCAGACCTATCTCGGCGAAATCCCTGGTGTTCCAGGTCTCCATGAAGTATCCCCTGTTGTCCCCGAACACCGTGGGGTCGATCACAACGAGTCCTTCTATTCCTGTCTCAGTTACGCTGAATTTGCCCATATTTACCTCCTGGCTATTGCTCCGAGTGTCCTTGCCATAATCTTTATGTCCCTTCCCGGGCTGAATGTCCTGAGATACTCGAGATTGTACCTCATTTTCTCCGGGAGGATCTTGTTTACGTAGACTTCGTCCGCGTCGTCTGCCTTTTCGAGAAGCTCCGCCTCGTCCTTGTACATGATGCTTGCCATCGAGGTCACCCCCGCGGGAAGCAGTAGCGTAGCCAGTATCTCGTTAGTGTACCTGTCGGTGTACTTTACGACCTCGGGCCTCGTCCCTACGAATGACATGTCCCCTGCGAGCACGTTGAAAAGCTGCGGCAGCTCGTCTAGCCTCAGCTTTCTCATGAACCTTCCGACTCCCGTGATTCTAGGGTCGTTCTCAACTGTCACGAGAGGGCCTATTCTGTCGGCGTCCGCTACCATCGACCTGAACTTGAATATCCTGAAGGTCCTGAGATTTTTTGTGACCCTCTCCTGCCTGTAGAACACTGGCCCCTTTGAGGAAACCGCGACCGCTATGGAAAGCCCCAGCAGCAGGGGGGAAAGGATAATGATCAGGAGCAGGGACATCACGATGTCGAAGAGGCGTTTTAGGAAAAGACCCGCACGCTTCTTGGAAAGCATGTCGTAGTATTCCCTCACCTCCCGGCACCGCATCCTCTCAGGAAGGTTTTCGAACTTCCCTGCGAGCATCACAATATTGAGAGAAGAGACTGTTCCACGTATTCCACCTGCTCGTCCGTCATGACCGTGTTGAGCGGCAGCGAAATTTCGTGGGTGTAGAAATCATATGCGCACGGGTAGTCCTTTATGTCGAATCCCATCTTCCTGTATGCCGTCATCATCGGAAGGGGCTTGAAATGCACGTTTGCGCGTATTCCCATGTCCGCGAGCTTCAGGATGATCTCGTTTCTTTCCTCGACTGACGACCCCTTTATCTCAGCATAATAGATGTACGGTATTGCCCAGATCTCGTCGTTCTTGAACACAGGAGGGATGATCCTCCCGTTTTTCGAGAAGGCGGCGTCGTAGCCGTCAGTTATCTCGAATCTCCTCTCTATTATCCCGGGGAACCTCGTGAGCTGGACCCGGCCTATGGCAGCCATAATGTCCGTCATGTTTGACTTGTACCCGGGGATTTCCACGTCGTACTCCCAGGCGCCGGCCCTGGTCTTGGAAAGGGCGTCCTTTGTCTCCCCGTGCAGGGAGTAGAGCATGAACATCCTGTAGATGCTCTCGGCGTCAAAGCTCCCTATTCCGCGGAAGCACGCCGCTCCGCCCTCTGCAGTTGTGAGGCTCTTTACCGCATGGAACGAATAGCACGCGAAATCCACGTATTTCGGTACGCAGGCGCCTTTGTACTTTGACCCGAACGAGTGCGCGCAGTCCGCGACAATAGCTATCCTTCCGAGCTCCTCCTGCATCTTTGAGGAGGGCCTGAACATGGGCTTCGCGTCTTCTACTATCTTCCTCAGCCTGTCGTAGTCGACGGGCACCCCGCCGTAGTCGACAGGGATTATGGCCTTGGTTTTCGGGGTTATGGCCTTCTCCACCGCGTCCATGTCTATGAACGGGGACCCGGGAGCTGAATCGACGAGCACTATCTCTGCCCCGACGTGCTCGATGACGGCCGCGGAGGCTGTAAACGTATACGCGCAGGTTATGACCTCGTCTCCGGGCCCTATCCCGAGAACCCTCAGGGAGATCTCGAGAGCTGCAGTCGCGGACGACAGGCATGCGCACCTCTCCGTGCCGAGATACGCCTCGATGTCGTGTTCAAAAGCCTTAGTCTCGGGGCCGGTGGTTATCCAGCCGCTCTTCAGGACCCTCGAAACTGCCTCTACTTCCTTCTCTCCGATGTCAGGAGGCGAAAAATCAACGGTCATATCCATTCCTTTCCGCAGTCATCTCGTTGTACTGCTCAACCATGAAAGTCGGAACCATTGAGATTATCTTGTCCACAGCGGCCTTTGAGTCGTTGGTGGCCGCAATCTTTCTGAGTTCCTCCAGGTTCTTCGGGAACTCGGGGTCAAGGTTCTCGAGTTTGTCCACGAAGATCTTGTTGTTCTCTGTCTGTGTGAGGCTCGTATTGTTTATGAGCAGCTCCTCATAGAGCTTTTCGCCTGGCCTCAGCCCCACGAATTCGATCGGGATGTCCTTGTACGGGACGTATCCCGCGAGCCTTATCAGGTTCTCCGCGAGGTCGAGTATCCTCACCGGTTCGCCCATGTCCAGGACGAACACCTCCCCGCCCTTGGCTATCTCAGCCGTCCTGATGACGAGGTTGACAGCCTCCGGGATCGTCATGAAGAACCTGACAACGTCAGGATGGGTCACCGTCACTGGTCCGCCGGCCTCAATCTGCTTCTTGAAGAGCGGAATGACCGATCCGTTGGACCCGAGGACGTTTCCGAACCTCACTGCCGCGAAAGTCGTGCTGCTCTTGCTGTTGACGTACTCAATGACCATCTCGCACAGGCGCTTTGTGGCGCCCATTATGCTCGTGGGATTGACGGCCTTGTCAGTGGATATCAGGATAAACGTCCCGACTCCGCACCTGTCAGCCGCCATCGCGACGTTGTAGGTCCCGAAGACGTTGTTCTTGACTGCTTCCTCGGGGCTCGTCTCCATCAGCGGGACGTGCTTGTGCGCGGCGGCGTGGAAAACGACGTCGGGCTTGACCTCCTCGAACAGCTCGTTCATCTTGTCGGCGTCCCTCACTGAGGCAATCCTCACGTCGAGGTCAAGGCTGTCGCCGTACTGGCGTATGAGCTGCTGCTGCACGTCGTAGACTGAGTTTTCGTATATGTCGACGAGGACCAGCTTTTTGGGGTGGCTTGACGCAATCTGCACTGAAAGCTCCGAGCCGATGGATCCCCCTGCCCCGGTCACGAGTATTGTCCTGCCTTTGATTTTCTCGAAGTTCTGGGTGTCGAGCTCAACCTGGTCCCTTCCGAGGAGGTCCTCCACGCGCACGTCCCTGACGGCGTCGACAAGGTCCTTCCCCTCGGTCAGCATCTTGCTTATGTCCGGAAGCATCCTCATCGGGCACGAGGTTGAGGAGCATATGTTGAGGATGCGCCTCTTCTCCTGGTCCGTGGCGGACGGGATGGCTATAAGGATTTCGTCTATCCCGCACTTGTCAACAAGTGAGGGGATGTCGTCCATTCCGCCCATTATCTTGACGCCCATCAGCGTCCCGCCTATCTTGGACGGGTTGTCGTCAACTATGCAGACCACGTTGGAATACTTGTTTGAGGATTTTCTCAGCTCATAGAGAAGAGAGCTTCCCGCTTCCCCGGCGCCGACGAGCATGACCCTCTTGGGCTTTTCCCCGCTGCGCTTGTACCCAAGGTCCCTCATCATCCTGTACGTGAGCCTGGAGTAGAGGGTGAGCGACACGGCGAACAGCGAAGACATCAGATATACGGAAATCGGGATTCTCCTCTCCGTGTAGATGAGAAGGGTCATCCCGACGAAAATCACTAGCGCAATGAGGGAAGCAAGAGCACATTTGAAGAATTCGCTCGCTTCGGCGTATCTCCACAGGCTGTCGTACATGCCCATTGCCACGTAGACAGTCTCAAAGCACAGCACGAACAGCACATAGCTCGAGAACAGCAGGCTGCGGTAGGGATAAAGAGATTCCCTCCCCGAGATGAGAACCCACGTAATGAGGTACGCGAAGGTCACCATCAGGGTGTCAACCAGCATCAGGAGCCATCTGCGGTTTTTGTGGAAAAATTTTTGCTTCTTGCTCTCCGTCATATGTGACTAAAAAAGTCATTCACCTTTCCGGAACTGGCGTCTTGAGTTCTTTGGTAATCATAGCACAATCGGCCTCTTTTATGAACACGAGGCAGCCCGCGCCTAGGCGTCGTAACTTATGCTGTTTTTCCCGAAATTCCTGTTGTAGAAGGGATCCCCAGGGTCCACCTCGAAGTATTCGGGCCACTTATCCCTGAACATCTGCTTTTCCCGCTCCATCCTCTTCTTCTTTTCGCCTTTGGAGTCGTATCCCCTGGACTTTGACTCATAGTGGTATATCTCGCACTCGGGGTTGAATATTATAGAATACCCGGCTTTCCTGAATTTGAGGCAGAGGTCGACGTCGTTGAAGGAAACAGCGAGATTTTCGTCGAATCCCCCGGCTTTACGGAAGGCCTCAGCGTCGGCCATCAGGCACGCTCCTGTGAGAGCCGACATGTCGCACGCGACTGCCAGCCTGCTCATATACCCCTCGTTGTCGCGCGGGTACAGCGGGCAGATGTTGGCAGCAGAGCCGCAGACACCCACTGCTAT
Organism: Oscillospiraceae bacterium; assembly: GCA_050943435.1. Taxonomy (GTDB): domain Bacteria; phylum Bacillota; class Clostridia; order Oscillospirales; family Ruminococcaceae; genus RGIG5675. The sequence goes on from JBMNPE010000002.1 coordinate 31,416, forward strand.
CCCGCCGCTCATGACGGTGTCGTCGGGATAGAGGAGCTTCGGGCCGCAGGCCGCAACGTCAGGCCTCGAAACGAACATGGCCATCTCCTGTATCCAGTCCGGGGTTATGACCTCTGTGTCGTTGTTCATGAACAGCAGGATCGGGCTGTCAGTCCTGGATACGGCAAAATTGTTTATCGCGGAGAAATTGAACTCCCCCTCGTATTTCTCAACCCTTATGTTCTCATACCTCTCATCGAGCTTTTCGTAATAGCGGAAGGTGTCCGCCTCCCTGCTGTTGTTTTCGACGAGCATTATCTCGTAATTCTTATAGGTCGTTTTGTTTTCTATAGATTCAACGCACCTCGAGAGCAGGTCCACGTGATCGCACGTGGGGATGATGATAGTCACCTTCTGCGTTTCGTCAAAGTGGTACTTGACCCTCATCATAGGGACTGCGCGGCTGTACTCCACGTCCGCCGGGACGCCTGTCCTCCTGAGGTGTTCTTCAACGGCCCTCTTTGCGGCAACGTACGCATAAGGCTTCGAGTCTATGCTGTCCGCCACTGAACCGGCGTGTATCCTCCACCAGTAGAGCGGCTTTGCTATATGTGATATCTTCTTTGTGTTTTCGGAGAGCCTCAGGGTCATGTCGTAGTCCTGGCTCCCGTCGAACCTGCTGTCGTAGAGGCCCGTCTTCTCGAGCAGAGTCCTCCTTATTACCGAGAGGTGGCAGATGTAGTTGCAGGCGTTGAGGTAGTACGGGGAGAAATCGGGCTTGAGGTGCATGGATTCGCTGTCGCTCGGCTTGTTTAAAAACAGTGCTTCGTCCGTATACAGAAACTCGGCACCGGACCTGTTGATTTCCTTTGCCGCCTCGAACAGAGCCCCCTCCGCTATTATGTCGTCGTGGTCCGCGAGAGCTATGTAGTCGCCGGTGGATATCTCTATCGCCCTGTTCGTGTTTTCCGATATTCCTCCGTTCTTATCCAGCTTTCTGTACTTTATCCTCCCGCCGGAGGCCTCGATATACCCTTTTACAGTTCCCGCAAGGTCATAGCCGGGGCTGGTGCTCCCGTCCGCAAGGCAGAGCTCCCAGTTTTTATAGGACTGGGCCATTACAGACTCTATCAGCTCACGAAGGTACTTCTCGGGGGTGTTGTAGAGAGGAACCGCGATGCTTATCAGGGGCATGTACGGGAATTTGGTTCCCTCCTGCAGAGCGCGCTCCTTCTTTGTGAGCCTGAAGCTCCTGCGGATCTTCCTCATTCTCAGGTTTCTCGAAATGACGTACTTCGCCGCAAAGGCAGTCTTTCCGATGCCCTCGTTCTTGAGCATCCTGACAGTCTTGTACGCGAGCCTCGTAACCTGGGTATGGTCAGCCCATTCGGGCACTCCCGGGTGTCTCGTGCTCTCAGTGCTGCTTTTTCCGCCTTCGCTCATCTGTGCAGTTCCTCTTTCTCGCTCTTTTCGAGCTGCCCGAGCAGCCCGAGGTAGCTTTCGTATCTAGTCTTCCCGATTATTCCGTCTTCAACGGCCTTCATGACGGCACAGCCTTCCTCCCCGGCGTGTCTGCAGTCAGAAAACCTGCAGCTGCCGAGGAAGGGCCTGAATTCCCTGTAAAGCCCTGCGACTTCGCGGCTCGTGACCGCACTCGAAAAATCAAGGGCGGAGAATCCCGGTGTATCCGCGGCAAGCCCGCCGCCTATCTCATAGAGCTCGACTGCCCTCGTGGTGTGCCTCCCGCGGCCGAGCTTCCTGCTGGTTTCCCCGGTCGCAAGGTTGAGTTCGGGTTCTATGGTGTTGAGAAGCGTGGATTTGCCGGCCCCGGTGTTGCCAACGAACACCGCGACCCTGCCCTGTATGAGCTCCCGCAGCCTCTTTCCCGCGCCTGGATCGCCGGTGACTATTACCTCATATCCGGCTTTGCGGTACACATAGGGAAAATCTCCCATGTCGGCGATGTCGGTCTTTGTGTAGGCTATGACGGCGTCAACCCCGGCTTTTTCCGCTATGCACAGGAGCTTGTCGGTCATCATGTAGTCTGCGTCCGGCACCACTGTCGACACCACGACAACCATCAGGTCGACATTCGCCACAGGGGGACGCATGAAGGAATTCTTCCTCGGCTCAATGTCCGTGATTGTCCAGGTCCCGCCCTCGTTTTCCAGCACGGCTATGTCGCCCGGGAGCGGGGTGATTCCCCTCTTGCGGAAGATCCCCCTCGGCTTGCACTCTATCAAATCATCGGCGGCCTTTACGTAATAAAAGCCGCCGATTCTCTTCATGATGACGCCTTTTTTGCGGGCATCCGTACTGCTGTTTTCAGAAGAACCCATCTATCTGCCGTCAGGGTGTCGATTCGGAGCTTGACTCCGTCGAAGAGGAAGATGTGGATTCAGAGCTGGAGCTTGAGCTAGTGGACTCGGAACTCGATTCAGATGTCGATTCGGAAGACGAAACCGGCTCGATCCACACGACCAGGGAATCTGTCGATGCCGCAGCCTCGTAGGTTCCCGCCTCGAAGTCAATCGTCACTGAGTAGATCTCGATGCCGTTCGACATGATGCTGAACGTAGCCTTACCGGCGCCCGTAGCTGTGAACTGGACGGTGTCGAGGCTCGCTGCAGCTGTCACCGCAGGTGTGCATGTGAAGTCTACTGCCTGTTCGTCGGTTGTGGAGGAATCAGAAGATTCACCGGTCTGCTGCGACACCGAGACATATCCCTCAGGCATCTCGATGTTGGTTGCCTCTCCGACCGTGATGTTCTGGACGAGCTGTCCGGCCGTTGCGAACGGCATCTGCAGGCCGAATGTGACAGTCTTGATCTGGACTCCGCTGCTTATCGTTATGGATATAGATGTTCCCGGGGTCACTTCCGTGTTGGCGGCGATGCTCTGCGTGAGCACCGTGCCGGCAGCCTGGTCGCTGTTGACGGCTGTGACGCTCCCTATTACAAGGCCGGTGCTGTTGAGAAGTGCCTTGGCCTCGGAATAGGACTTTCCAATGAGTTCCGGAACCGGAACGCTCGTAGTAGCCGATATCGTGTTGATCGTTACTGTGACGGATGTGCCCGTGCTCACCGTGCTGCCGGCGGCAGGGTCCGTTGAAACTACGACGTTGTTGGAGTATTCCGAGTTTTCCGTGGTCTTTAGCATGACTGTGAGGCCGAGGTCCTGCAGGGTCTGCACTGCCTCGCTGTTCGACATGCCGACAATGTCGGAAGGAATTGTGACCATCTCGGTTCCCTTGCTCACGAACAGAGTGACCTCCGAGTTGTCCTTGACTGTCTTGTTGGGGGCAGGGCTCTGCGAGTAGACTACGCCGCTTTCGTACTGCGCGTTGTAGCCCTCTTCTATCTGGAAAGTGAACTTGTAATCCTTGTTCGACTGGATTGATTCGAGGGTCTGGCCCACAAAATTCGGGAGGATCGTGTCCTCCGGATTTGAAAACAGGCTCGAGCTGCCCTGGTTGAGGATCATGTAGATGAGTATCAGAGAAGCTATAACGAAGATGAGAGTCACCAGCAGCATCACCGGAACGGAGAGCCGGAAGCCCTTCTTCTCGGATTTCTGCTTTGTTTCCTTGCTGGGGGTCTTTTCCTTGTCTTTCATAGAATCAACTCCTGATTCACTCCCCGCCGGGTTATCGTCCTCAGTGCCGTTATTCCCGGGTTTATCGAAATAGCGGTCCGGATCCCCGCTCGTCATGTACTTGTATTCGAACTTTATGTCGGGGTCCTTCTTGAACTCCTCGAAGTCCCTCAGCATCTGGTCCGCGGACTGGTATCTGTCCTCCGGGTTCTTGGACATCGCCTTGAGGGTTATCTCCTCGAGTCCCTCCGGGATGCTGGGGTCTATTTCCCTCAGGGGCTTCGGATCGTCGGAAATCTGCTTTATTGCCACGGACACAGCGCTGTCCGAATCGAACGGAAGCTGTCCCGTGAGCATCTCGTACATCATGACGCCGGTGCTGTAGATGTCGGACGTGACGCCTGTCTCATCGCCCCTGGCCTGTTCTGGGCTAATGTAGTGCACAGAGCCGATGGCCTTGTCGGTTATCGTCCTGGAGCCGTCGTGGGCGAACCTCGCGATCCCGAAGTCCATGACCTTGATGGTGCCGTCGTCAAGGAGCATTATGTTCTGCGGCTTTATGTCGCGGTGGATGATCCCGCGGTCGTGGGCATGCTGCAGGGCCTTGAGTATCTGCGTCGTGAACAGCACCGTGTCCTTCCAGGAGAGCTTGCCCTTGGTGTCCATGTACTCGCGCAGCGTTATGCCGTCCACGTATTCCATGGCTATGTACTGCACGCTGTCGGAGAAATTGACGTCGTAGACCTTGACGATGTTCTTCTGGTTGAGCATCCCGATGGCCTTGGACTCGTTCTTGAATCTCCTGACGAGGTCCTCGTTAGTTAGGTATTCGTCCTTCAGTATCTTTACGGCAACGGTCTTTCCGTCCCTGAGATCTACGGCCTTGTAGACGTAGGCCATTCCGCCGGTACCTATTAATTCATGTATCTCGTATCTTCCGTCGAGCTTTTTTCCGATATATTTGTCCTGCATCCGTTCCTCCAAGCTGTGCCGTCAGACTCCCAGCAGCAGTGCCGTCTGATCGTCCTGCGCTCCGTGTTCAGCGCCGATTCTCACCATTTCGTCCGCAGCTCTGTAGAAGTCGGAAGCTTCCAGGATGGAAACCATCTCGTCTTCAGAAACGCTGTTGGAAAGGCCGTCCGTGCACAACAGGACCGTGTCCCCGTCTTCGAGGTCAGTCTCATGATAATCTATTCTCGGGCGCCGTTCAACTCCTATGGCGCTGGTGATGATATTCCTGTTGGGGTGCTTGGTGGCCTGCTCCTCGGTTATCCTCCCCTTGTCCAGGAGCTCCTGGACTATCGAGTGGTCCGTGGTAATCCTCTCGGCCTTCCCCGACCTGATGAGATATATCCTGCTGTCGCCCGAGTGAACGGCGTACAGCTTTTTCCCCGTGACTACAACATAGATGGCGGTGGTGCCCATGGTGACTTTCCCCGTGTCCCTTGTGCTGAGCCTGTACAGCTCGGCGTTGCAGTCGTACATGGCAGCCGTCATCCATTCCCTCATGTTCCCGACCTTTCCCATGTCGGTCTTCATCGAGAGCATCGACAGATAGTTGACCACAAAGCTGCTCGCAACAAGCCCTCCGCTCATTCCGCCCATGCCGTCGCACAGCACTGCGAAATGGGAGCCGTCGGTCAGCCTCCCGCACTCGTAAGAGTCCTCATTGATCCTATGGTTGCACCCGCACAGGGTGCCTGCAGTCACTTTCACTTGAGTTCCTCTTTATAGGAAAGATTTCTGGATCTCAGCTGTCCGCATGCAGCGTCTATATCCGCTCCAAGCGTCCTCCTCACGGTGGTGTTGATCCCCAGTGCCGAAGTCATGTCCATGAATGCGTAGGCATCCGCCCTCGTGGCCTTCATCGTCCTGTCCCCCGCGCTGTTCACTGGTATTAGGTTGAGGTGTGCGAGCGAGCCGCCCAGCAGCCCTGCGAGGTTCCGGGCGTCCTCCGGGGTGTCGTTCCACCCGTGGATTACGGCGTATTCGTAGCTCACGCGCCTTCCGGTCTTCTCCGCATAGTATCTGGCTGCTTCCACAGCCTCCATTAGCGGGTACTTCCTGTCTATCGGCATGATCTCGCGCCTCTTCTCGTCCGTAGCGGCGTGGAGCGACAGCGACAGGGTCACGGGAAGCATCTCATCTGCAAGCTCTTTGATCCTCGGGACTATGCCGCAGGTGGATATCGACACGGAACGCCCCGAGATACCGTATCCGCGCTTGTCAATCAGGGTCTTCATGAACCTCAGCGACGCGTCGTAGTTGTCGAGGGGCTCGCCGATGCCCATCATGACTACGCTGGTTATCCTGCTGCCGAGAATCCTGTCGGTCTCGTAGACCTGGGACAGGATTTCCCCGGCCGTGAGCTTCCTCACGATGCCGCCCTTTGTGGAGAGGCAGAACCTGCATCCCATCGCGCATCCAACTTCCGTGGACACGCAGAGTGAAATTCCCCTCTCGTAGAACATCGCGACGGTCTCTATGCAGTTCCCATCGCCCAGACCGTAGAGGAACTTGATAGTCCCGTCCTTCGATACCTGTCTGGTGATCTCCTTTACACCTGCCAATGAATGCTGTTCCGAGAGCTTCCTGCGCAGACTGAGAGGCAGGTTGGTCATCTCGTCTATAGAGCGCACTCTCTTTTCGTGGAGCCATGAGAAGATCTGGCCCGCACGGAACTTCGGTTCGCCGAGTTCCGAAACAAGCTCCTCCAGTTCATTCAGGCTGAGCGAAAGCAGGTCCATAATTCAGGTATTTTATCATATAATGCCCAATCTTGCCACATAGAAGCCCTCGGGCCCGCCGCGGCCCGGAAGAAACGCCCTTCCGGGGCCCTGCGGCTCGCTTCCGGGCCAGTCCGGGAGCTCATCCGCGGAGAATTCAGGATGCCTAGAAAGAAAGGCCTCCACCACCCCTGAATTCTCCTTTTTCAAGACCGTGCACGTCGAATAGACTAGCTTTCCACCGCGGTCCAGATGCCGGGCTCCGTTTTCCAGTATTGCAAGCTGCCTGTCAGGTAGGCTTTCTGCTTCCGAGGGATCCCTGAGCCTCAGCTCGGGCTTTGAGCAGATTTCCCCGTATCCCGAGCATGGCACGTCGCAGAGCACTCTCTGGAACTTCATCCCGGCGAAATCCTTTTCCGAATCGAAGAGCCTCGCACGTATGCAGCTCATTCCCTCTTCGTCGGCGGCCTTCTTTACAAGCTCCAGCCTGCCGGGGTCATTGTCGCATGCGAGCACCAGCCCCTGCCCGCCAATCGCCTCTGCTGCGGCGAGGGACTTTCCGCCCGGGGCGGAGCACATGTCCAGAACTGTCATGCCCTTATTAAGCTCCAGGGCCCTGACTGCGCACTGCGCCGGATACGACTGCACTGCCCAGGTTCCCGCCGGCAGGCATCCGGCATCCCTGATGCTCCCCGGCAGCCGCAGGCACGCGGAAGACGGGAGCCATTCAGCCCTGATTCCGTTCTCATCCAGGATCTGGAAGGCGTCGCGGGGAGAGATCTTCATCGTGTTTATCCTGATATCAGCAGGCTTTCTGCCGCCCATTCCGGCCATTATCTCCTCTGCTCGCGGCCCGTAGTCCCGCTCAAGTGCCTCCGCCAGGCCCGGGATGATCGAGTATTTTACCGAGAGCATCAGATTCCTGGGCTCTTCCGGGATTTCCGTGCCGGTTTCGGAAACCCGCCTCAGGACGGCGTTCACAAGTCCCGAAGCATATCCCTTCCCGAGCTTTTTCACAAGCTTTACGCTCTCGTCCACTGCTGCCCTCGCAGGCACGGAATCCATGTACAGGCACTGATACGCCCCGAGCTCAAGGGACACCCTCACCTCAGGGTCGAGCTTCCCGATGCCCTTCTTAAGCCATTTCGACAGGAAGTAGTCCAGGGAGACCAGTTTTTCCAGTGTTCCATAAAAAAGCGCCGTCAGGAAATCAGCATCCCTTCTCGGGAAGCTCTCCCTGGACAGCGCTGAATCGAGGACGAGGTTGGAATACCCGCCTCCCTCGACCCTCATGAGGCATTTTGCCGCCGTATATCTGGGGTCCGGGCTGCTCATTCTATGACCATTCCCTTTTTGAGCCTGTGTCCCGAGGCCCATGCGGTGCCCGTCATCTCACTCTTCCCCTCCGGCTTTACGGACAGGAGCACTACAGCTCCTTCCCCGCACGCCACGGTGAGAGGGTCAAGACCCAGAACTTCCCCCGGTCTGCCTGACTGCTCCGACAGTCCGGCCCTCAGCACAAGCAGCTTCTTTGAGAAGGCCGTGGTCCTGGCAACAGGGTTCATGCACATTCCCCTCACCTTCCCGAATATCTCCCAGGCAGGATCCCTAAACGAGAACACGGACTGCTCAGTCGTGAGGGGAGGCGCGAATGTGGCCTTCCCCGGGTCCTGGGGTCTCGCCGACGCGAGGCTTCCCTCTATATCCGAAAGGACCTCGGAGAACATCTCTGCGGACATCTTTCCGAGCTTATCAAACATGGAATAGGCGTCGTCCTCCGGGAGTATCTCCGTCTCCCTCTGCAGGATGATGTCCCCTGCATCCATGTCGCTCCCGATCTTCATGATCGTGACGCCCGTGGTGCTGTCGCCGTTTATGAGGGCGTACTGTATCGGGGCGGCTCCCCTGTACTTCGGGAGAAGGGACCCGTGTGCGTTGATAAAGCCGTATTTCGGCACCGCGAGAACGTCGTCCGGAAGAAGCCTTCCGTAGGCTATCACGGCGCATACGTCAGGGTTTATCTCCTCCAGGATCCCGCGGACGGTCCCGTCCCTCATCTTTCTCGGCTGGTACACGGGTATGCCGAGCTCCGCGGCCGCTTTCTTGACAGGAGGGGCCGTCAGCACGTGCTTTCTGCCCACCGGTTTGTCAGGCTGGCAGAATACTGCAGCCACCTCGTGCTCTTTTGAGAGCCTTATAAGAGAAGGGACGGCGATTTCCGGCGTCCCCATGAATACTATCTTCACAGCTTGTTCTTCCACCTGCTCTCCGGAATCGGGTCTCCGGTCTCATTGTCAAACACGTTTTGTGCCCTGTCTATGTACAGGATCCCGTAGAGGTGGTCGTTCTCGTGGCAGACGCACCTCGCGTCTATGCCCTCGACCTCCAGCTCGAATTCGCTTCCGCTGGCGTCATATGCCTTTACGGTGAGCTTTTCGGGTCTCGAAACATATCCGTTCCACCCGGGAAGGGAGAGGCATCCCTCAGTCCCGTCCACGGCTCCTTCCTGCTTTATGATCTCGGGGTTAATGAGTTCTATGACGTCTTCCCCGTGGCGCATGACGAACACCTTTCTGAGAATGCCCACCTGCGGGGCGGCAAGCCCCTGCCCGTCGGCCGCCACGAGAGTCTCCTTGAGGTCGCTCACGAGTTCTGCGGTCCTCTCGTCGAATCTCGTCACATCCCTGCTCTTCTTCCTGAGGATGGGGTCTCCGAAATATACGATCTTTCTTAATGCCATCAGATATCTCCCCTAAGATCAGCTTTCCCTGCTGTTGAAATCACAGTACACGCGCACGCCTGAATTCCCGGGTTCCTGATAGTACCTGGCGAGCGTTCTTTTAAGTATATCACGAAAGGCCTCTCCGTAGGGTCCTTTGACGGTTATCTTGAACCTGTATCTCGAGCTTATGCGCGCGATCCTCATAGGTACGGGCCCGAGGATCCTTATCGGGAGCTTTCCCCCTCCCAGGGAAGCCTCCTCCTTCATGATCTCTATCATCCTCTGGGCGGAATTCCTGGCCTTCTCCTCCTTTTCCGAGGAGAGCCCGATTATGCACATCCTGCAGAACGGGGGATAAAGGTTCGCCCTGCGGTGCTCTATCTCGCTTTCGTAGAATGCCGGGTAGTCCTGGGAAGCAGCCAGCCTTATCACCGGATTTATCGGGTCGTATGTCTGAATGACAGCCTCCCCGGGGACTTCTCCCCTTCCTCCCCTTCCCACGACCTGGGTGAGGGTCGAGAAAGCCCTCTCTATGGAGTCGTAGTCCGGCATCATGAACATCTGGTCTGCGCTGACCACTCCCACAAGCGTCACGTTTGCGAAGTCGAGGCCCTTTGCTATCATCTGGGTCCCTATGAGTATGTCGAATTTCCCGGCCGCGAATTCCTCG
>JBMNPE010000003.1:0-34800 GCA_050943435.1 Oscillospiraceae bacterium
GCAGAAGAAAATGCTTGCAGCCCACTCGGAAAACAGGGTCCAGATAGGCAGGCTCTCAAACTTCATACCCGAAACCCTTAAGAACATGAGGATGGTAAGGGTGTACGGATGCCGCAGATTCATGGAAAAGAGGTACGACGATTCCCTCGTAAAGAGCTACAGGGCCATAAACGTCACCAACATATACGAGTCGATCTACTCTCCCGTGATCAAGGTGACCCAGGCCGTGATAACGGCAGTCATGATGATCCTCGCCGCTACCGGGGGCAGGATGCAGGCGTTCTTCGGGATATCCGTAGGAACCGCCGTCGCAATGATCTCCTACGTCGGAAAGATATTCACCCCTATCGAGAGCATCGGCATGGAGATACAGACAGTCCAGTCCGCAGTGGCAGGCTCGAGAAGGGTCGAGGAGTTCATGAACGGTCAAGAGAGGGAGATCCCGACCGAGATGGTGACGGATGACGACATGGACCGCGAGAAACCGGTAGAGGCCAGAGACCTCGATTTCTCGTATGACGGAAAAAGAACGGTGCTTTCGGGGCTCTCGTTTGAGGCGGATCCCGGAGTGCCGGTAACCGTCGTCGGAAAGACAGGGGCAGGAAAGAGCACTCTCTTCAAGCTTATCCTTGGGCTCTACGAGCCCACCGGCGGCAGCCTCATGGTGTTCGGCAAGGAGGCCTCAAAGATCGCTGATTCCTGCAAGAGGAGGATATTCGGGGTAGTCGCCCAGTCGTTCAGGGCTGTACCCGGTACTGTTGCCGACCAGATAAGGGCCGGAGACCCGTCTATATCAGACGGGGAAATAAAGAGGGCCGCGTCGGAAGTCGGAATATCGGAAACCGTGGAGGACCTGCCCGAGGGCTATGAGACTCCTTATTCGGACGACCTGTTTTCCGAGGGCCAGAAGCAGCTTATCTCCATTGCAAGGGCTTCGGCCGCGGAACCCAGGATTATGCTTCTCGACGAGATGACGGCAAATCTCGACTCGGAGACAGAGGAAAAGGTAATGGAGGCAATCCAGAAGGCCTCCGCAGGGAGAACCGTGATTTCAATTTCTCACAGGTACTCTGCGTGGAGAAAATCCGAGGGCAGGACTGTTGAGATTAAGGACCTGTCGGGACAGAATGTTTAAATAATCATTTTTGTATAGTACTATTAGGAAAGCTGGAAAATGAGGGAGACGGAAAATGCCTTTATGCTTTCTTGGTATGAATACTGCCTCTTCCATACTCGCCGCGGCGATGGCGCTGCTTGCGCTGGCCGCTGCGGTATCTCTTATCGTAAAGAAGAGGAAGGCCAGAAAGAGCGGCGACCCCTGCGCCGGATGTCCATACGCCTCGAGCTGCGACCATAAAAAGTAGCGAGTCGTGTGATACAATAATCCATAACCCGTAACCCGTTTCAGAACTATATGCGAGGTTGTTCTCAATGAGCGAAAAGGAAAAAGAGAGCGGAGCACTTGTGGAGTCAGAATCCGCCCAGAAAAAGTCGAATACAGGAAAATACCTGCTGTATGCCGGCCTTGCGGCGGCTGGAGCCGCTGCTGTCGTGACAGCTGCAGATGTGATTATATGCAGGTCCCTCTGCCGCAGGAGCGGCATCAGCTCCCTCATAAGGAAGGCAGGCATGAGGGAAAAGACCGAGCGCAAGGAAGGCTCCGAGATAAGAGAGGAAGCGGAGAAGAGAAAACAGGCTCTGATGGCTTCCGGACAGGTATTCAGGGTTCAGAAGCCCCTCATGAGGACCAACATAAGGTCCTTTGACGGGACCTCTCTCGCCGGTTTCTACAGGGAGGACACCTCCAACCACCGCTGGATGCTGGGATTCCACGGCTACAACTCGGACCACGAGGTTCTCATAGACAACGCGGTTGCCCCGTATTTCGACAGCCTCGGGTACAATATACTTCTTCCCGACATGAGGGCCAACGGCGAGAGCGGCGGAAAATACACCGGTGCCGGATGGCTCGAGGGAATGGACGTAGTCTACTGGGTGAGATGGGTGGTCGGAAGGGACCCGGATGCCGAGATAGTGCTCTTCGGACAGTCGCTCGGGGCTGCATCAGTCCTGATGGCAGGCGGAAGCAGAAGGCCCTGCATGAAGAGGGTGAAGGCTATCATCGAGGACAGCGGATACGCGTCAGTGTGGACCATGTTCAAGGACTGCACCGAGGACATCCTTCACATGCCCAAGTTCCCGTTCATATACGTGGCAGACATCTACAGCAGGATTCACCTCGGGTTCAGCGCTAGAAAGGCTGACATCGGAAAGAGAGTAACAGCCTCCTCATTCCCGACGCTGTTCATACATGGTGAGGACGACAGGGTGGTGGATCCAATAAATGTGAGGACCCTCTACGACTGCAAGGTCGAGGGATACAAGGAGATGAGATCCGTGCCGTGCGCCGGACACGTGTCGAGCGTCTACGTGCTGGGGGACGAGTACTACGGGATGATCTCGTCATTCCTGAAGAGGGCGGAGGAATACCGCAGTTGAAAATACTCGCAGTTGACTACGGGGACTCGAGGACGGGAATTGCCGTCTGCGACAAGAACGAGGTTCTCGCTTCCCCGTGCGGGCAGATAGAGTCAAAGTCAATGGACAGGACGTGCGAAGCTGTCTGTGAAGCAGCGGCGAGGGAAGGCGCCGAGATGATCGTCGTGGGCCTCCCGCTCAACATGAACGGCACGGAAGGGCCGAGGGCCGAAAAGACGAGAAAGTTCATCGGGATGCTGGAATTCCGGTGCGGTCTTCCTGTAGTGCCCTGGGACGAGAGGGGAACTACGATAACCGCCACTTACTACATGAACCAGACGAACACCAGGGGCAAAAAGAGGAAGGCCGTCCTCGACTCGGCATCGGCCGTCGTGATACTCGAGAATTATCTCGAATACAGGAAGAACAAGGGCCTGTCATAGAGCTTCCAGGGCCCTTTCAATGCCGCTAACCCGGTATTGACATGTAAAAATTTGCGGTCTATAATCTGAAACACTGAGCGGATGTGCTGGAACTGGCAGACAGGCACGTTTGAGGGGCGTGTGTCTATGACGTACGAGTTCAAGTCTCGTCATCCGCACCAAAAAACATCGCAGACTTAAAGCCTGCGGTGTTTTTTCTTTTATTGCTGATTTCTTCTGCCTAAGAGTGACTTTGGCAAGAGTGCATGATGCTCCCGAGGTTGACAGGCCGTCAGCATGCTGGTATATCCTTAGGAATAGTTTGCACAGGGACAGAAATTAACAAATTTATGCATAAATGCCCCGCAAATCATAGTAATATAAAGTCAGATCAGGATTTGGTAGAGGTCAGATGAAAAAACATTCCATATTAGCATTGACGGTCTGCGCAGTTCTCGCAGCACTCGTCCTTTCTTCCTGCGGATCTACAGGAGATACTACTTCTTCGAGCACAACGGCGGAAACCCTTACGACAGCGGACTACTACAGCTACGGACTCAGCGACACAGGGTATTTCGAAGACATAACTGCTTCCGACTACGTTGCAAGTCTGTGCGACTATGAGAATGTGAGCGTCCCAGCGGATGAACACACCGTTACAGACGAAGAGGTTGACAGCCAGATAAGCAGCATAATGGACCAGCACTCTGAGACAACGCAGGTCACTGACCGCGCGGTGGAAGACGGCGATACAGTTAACATAGACTACGTAGGCAAGATAGACGGAGTCGAATTCGACGGGGGCAGCACCAGCGGGGAAGGCACCGACGTCACGATAGGAGAAACGCAGTATATTGACGACTTCCTCGAGCAGCTGATAGGGCACATGCCTGGCGAGACATTTGACATAGAGGTCACTTTCCCTGACCCGTATGAGGCAAACACAGATCTCTCGGGCAAGGATGCGGTGTTCACCACGACCATCAACTATATAGAGGAGACCACCACCCCTGAACTCACAGACGATTTTGTGATGGAAAATTTCTTCTCCGACTACGGCTGGAACACTGTTGCCGAGATGAGGACTGCCATAAGCGACAGCCTCGAGACGAGTATGGTGGATTCCTACATCAAGACCTGGATAGTGGAGAATTCCAGCATCACATCCATCCCTGATGAGATAATCCAGCACGAGGAAAGCTACATGATGGGATATCTCAAGTACTATGCCGATATGTACGGTGAAGACATAGACACCTTCGTTTCATCCCAGTACGGCTACTCGACGGCATCGGAACTAATTGCCGCATATGAGAGCGAGAACCAGCAGTACGCAAATTACGACCTGATAGTCCAGGCCGTGGCAGAGGATGCCGGGATAACCGTATCCGAGAGCGACCTCGAGTCATATTTTACAAATGACCTGGGCGTGACGGATTATTCGGCATATAATGAGATGTATGGAACCCCGTACCTCATGAAGACGGTACTCGAGCAGAAAGTCATCGACATGATAAGAGAAGGAGCGACGCTCGAATGAGTGCAAAGTCCCAGACAAGACGTCCGGCGGCAGCTGTAAGAGCTGCAGCTGTGTTACTCACGCTCATTTTTGCCGCGGTGTTTCTTGTGTTTCCACTTGGAGCATATGCCGAGGACGTGGAAGGGGACTATTACGGCACCGGCACTGTAGAGGACCTCAAGGCATATTACGAGGAAAACGGGTGGCCGGAGGAAGTGAGCTTTGTCTACGACGACGGGGATACGATAACTGTCGGGGTCATTGACACTTCTGACAGTGTTCTCGAATCGATCTGCTCACTTGTCGAATCCGGCAGGAAGATTGTGTTTGAGAAGTGCGACTTCTCCCACTCCTACCTCGTGGAAACCCGGGATGAGATACTGACCCTCTATTCTGAAAAGGGAGTCATTTCTGCGGAGCTGGCGGAGGACGACGACAAGGTCGACGTCCTCATAGACGGGGACTCCTACACGTTCTTCATGTACAATTTCTCCTCAGTCTACGGCTCCGTGTGCAACTTCAACCCTGATGGTGAGGTTTCGGACTGGTCCGACGCCCTCGGTGGGGACGGCGCCACTATCATCGTGATGTTCCTCCTTATCGTCATATTCGTCGTGATAGCCGTGATATTCAACAAATACAAGGAAAAGAGAAGGCTCGAGAAGAAGCGGGAAGCTGTTGCAGAGCAGAGGCTCAGGGACAAGGGACGGTATTCTTCCATAAAGAGGACCTGAAATTCCTTATTTATAAGCATTTATATGCCGCCGGGGTAAGCATCCCGGCGGTTTTTTCTCGTCAAATTATATAAGTCTTTACAATAGTGCCGATAATTTTGTCAAACTGTCACAATATTGGATTTTTTTACATAACGCGGTGGCTCTTTTTGTTATAATTCGATTTGGAAATATTGATTTCCTGCAATAATTTCATTCACCCATCTATATAAAGGAGACTGACAAATGGCACAAGGCAAGACTCAGTCATGCCCGGAAAAGGGACCGATCACTGACGACCTCCTCGAAAGGATGAACGCGTACTGGCGCGCCGCAAACTACATATCTGCGGCACAGCTGTATCTGCTCGACAATCCGCTCCTTGAGAGGCCGCTAGCGTGGTCAGACATCAAGAAGAAGATCGTGGGCCACTGGGGAACCGTTCCCGGACAGAACTTCGTGTTCGTGCACCTCAACAGGGAGATAAAGAGATACGATCTCGACCTCATCCTGCTCTCAGGTCCGGGACACGGAGGGAACTTCTACATAGCAAACGACTATCTCGACGGGTCATACACCGAGATTTACCCGAACATAAGCAGGGACAAGGCAGGGCTGCAGAAGCTGTTCAAGCAGTTCAGCTTCCCTGGCGGAGTGCCGAGCCACTGCGCTCCTGAGACCCCCGGGATCCATTAACGAGGGCGGCGAACTCGGATATTCCATAGCCCACGGCACCGGGGCCATATTCGACAACCCCGACCTCATCGCTGCTGTAATCGTTGGAGACGGGGAAGCCGAGACAGGACCCCTCGCCACGAGCTGGCAGAGCAACAAGTTCATAAATCCCGTGAGCGATGGCGCTGTTCTTCCCATACTCCATCTCAACGGATACAAGATCGCGAACCCCACAATCTTCGCGAGGATGTCGAGGCAGGAGATAACCGACTTCTTCCACGGCTGCGGCTGGGAGCCGTACTTCGTCGAGGGAGACGACCCGATGCCTATGCACCGCAAGATGGCAGAGACACTCGACAAGGTCATAACAAAGATAAAGAGGATACAGAAGCACGCGAGGTCCACAGGCGACACCACGAGGCCGAGGTGGCCCATGATCGTGCTGAGGACGCCAAAGGGCTGGACCGGACCAAAAGTGGTCGACGGAAACCGCATAGAGGGCAACTTCCTCGCACACCAGGTGCCAATAGCCATGGACAAGCCGGAGCACCTAAAGATCCTCGAGGACTGGCTGCGCTCCTACAAGCCCGAGGAGCTGTTCGACGCCGAGGGAAGGCTCCGTCCGGAGCTGCAGGACCTCGCTCCCACTGGAAACCACAGGATCGGCATGAACCCGCACGGAAACGGCGGAAAGCTTCTCAGGGATCTGAGGATGCCCGATTTCCGCAATTACGCCTTCGATATCGGCGAGAGCCACGGCTCGAAGGACGGCCAGGACATGACCGAACTCGGAAAGTTCGTGAGGGACATCTTCAAGCTCAACAGCGAGTCCAAGAACTTCAGGATCTTCGGATCTGACGAGACAAATTCAAACAGGCTGAATTCCGTATTCGAGGTGGAAAACAGGGACTGGAACTCCACAAAATACGACACGGACGACCACCTGAGCCCGTACGGCAGGGTCATGGACTCCATGCTCTCCGAGCACATGTGCGAGGGCTGGCTCGAGGGATACCTCCTCACCGGAAGGCACGGGTTCTTCGCGACGTACGAGTCGTTCGCGAGGATCATCGACTCGATGGCAGCCCAGCACGCAAAGTGGCTCAAGGTCTGCAACCAGCTTCCATGGAGGGAGGACATAGCTTCCCTCAACCTCATAATGTGCTCGACGGTCTGGCAGCAGGACCACAACGGGTTCACACACCAGGATCCCGGATTCATGGACCACATCGCCAACAAGAAGGCGGACGTCGTGAGGATCTACCTCCCCCCGGACACGAATACCCTTCTCTCCACAATGGACCACTGCCTCAGGTCCCGCAACTACGTCAACGTCATAGTTGCCTCCAAGCACCCGCGTCCGCAGTGGCTCACGATGGACGAGGCCGTAAAGCACTGCACGCAGGGAATCGGCAGATGGGAGTGGGCATGCAACGACCAGGGGTCGGAGCCCGACATCGTGTTCGCCTGCGCCGGCGAAACCCCGACGCTCGAGGCCCTCGCGGCAGTGTCTATTCTGAGAAAAGAGCTGCCTGACCTCAAGATAAGGTTCATCAACGTAGTCGACCTGTTCAGACTGCAGCCCAAGGAAGAGCATCCCCACGGGCTCACGAACGACGAGTACGACATGCTGTTCGGGACCAACATCCCGGTAATCTTCAACTTCCACGGCTACGCCGGACTTGTACACGAACTCACTTACAGGCGCCACAACAACAGGCTTGTTCACGTGAGGGGCTACAAGGAAGAGGGGACCATAACGACTCCTTTCGACGTCAGGGTCCAGAACGACATAGACAGGTTCCACCTCGTGCAGCTTGCCCTCAGGTGCCTGCCCCAGCTCGGCGACAAGAGGTCAGCCCTCTACCAGAAGATGAACGACAAGCTTGTCGAGCACAAGCAGTACATCCGCGAATACGGCCAGGACCTTCCTGAAGTCGCAAACTGGAAGTGGGATATAAAGTAAAATAGTCGCCAGATATTACATTGCACGGCGCATATCCGATTCCCGGTGTGCGCCGTGTATTATAATTACTCATGAAAGGAATAATGCTCCTTACCCGGGGGAAAAGGCTCCCGGTGCGCGGGGCATCACAGGATATCATGAAAGTACTGATTGTAAACGGAAGCCCTCACGAGAAGGGCTGCACATTCACCGCTCTCTCGGAGGTCGCAAAAACCCTAAACCAGGAGGGAATCGAGACCGAGATTTTCCACATAGGCCGCCAGGCCCTCTCCGGGTGCATAGCCTGCGGAAGGTGCGAGGAGACGGGCAAGTGCGTGTTCAACGACTCGGTCAACGTCTTTATCGACAAGGCAAGGAATGCGGACGGATTTGTGTTCGGCGCGCCTGTCCACTACGCCTCCGTAAACGGGGCCATGTGCTGCTTCATGGACAGGGTTTTCTACGCGGGCGGAGAGGTGCTGAGACACAAGCCCGCTGCAGCCGTCGTGTCGGCGAGAAGGGCCGGAACCACTGCGTCCTTCGACAGGCTCAACAAGTACTTCACAATAAACGAGATGCCCGTGATTTCATCCCAGTACTGGAACGAGGTCCACGGCTTCACTCCCGACGACGTGAGGCAGGACCGCGAGGGCATGCAGATAATGAGGACACTCGGGAGAAACATGGCATATATCCTCAAGTGCATAGAAGCCGGAAAGGCTGCAGGAATCAGGGAACCCGAGAGGGAAGTGCCGCACGAAATGACGAATTTCATCAGATGAATATAAGCCGGGAGATTCTCAATGGATTCGAGGGTTCTCAAATTCAGGGCCTTCATCACAACAGTCGATGAGGGCAGCATAACAAAGGCGGCGGAGACGCTTCACTACTCCCAGTCCGGGATAAGCAGGATGATTGCGGACCTCGAGGACGACTGGGGAGTTAAGCTTCTCGAGAGGGGCAGGAGCGGGGTCACGCTCACTTCCGACGGCAGGAGCGTTCTCCCGTATGCGAGGAGGCTCTGCGCAGAATACGGGGAACTCGGCTCAAAGATAGACGAGATACACGGGCTGGAATCCGGCCTCGTGAGGATAGCCTTATTTGAAACCGCAGCAGTGAACTGGCTTCCCGGGATCCTCGCTAAATTCAGGAAGGACCATCCCGGAATTGAATTCGAGATACTCGAGAGCGGGTATTCAGAAACTGAACAGAATATAGCCGACGGGCTCGCCGACCTTGGTTTCATCAAGATGCCGTCAAAATTAGGGCTCACATGCGAATTCCTCGAAAAGGACGAGCTTGTGGCCCTGCTGCCTGCGGACCATCCCCTTGCCTCGATGGAGAGGATACCGATTGAGGAGATGACCCGCTGGCCGTTCATCATGATAGACAGCAGCAGGGGAGAAATAAGCGAAATATTCGAAAAAAGCGGCCTCAACCTCAATATTTCCCTCAGGTTCGGGAACAGGTACTCTGTGATCTCGATGGTCGAAAAGGGCATAGGAATCAGCATCATCCCGAAGATGACCCTCGAGAGGACCAGGTTCAGCGGAGCCGTGAGGTCGCTGGATCCCCCGCAGTACTCCGATTTCGGGGTCGCCTACAGGGGAGACGAGCCCTCGTCTTCCGCGGCAAGGATTCTGCTCGATTACGTGAAATACAGGTAAAAGGAGCCCATGATATATGTTTCCAGAGATGAGAAGATTCAGGCAGCAGCTGCCGGTATCCGAGTGCGAGGAAATCCTCAGTGCCGGGAGGCGCGGGGTGCTCTCAGTAAACGGACCCGACGGGTACCCGTATGGCATGCCCGTGAATTTCCTCTATGAGGACGGGAAGATATACTTTCACGGGGCTTCTTTCGGCTCCAGGGTGGAGTGCCTCAAGAAGGACCAGAGGGCCTGCTTTACTGTATATGAGGCCGGGAAGCCCTCCCGGAACAAGAGGGGATTCGACGTGAGGAGCGTCATAGTCTTCGGGAAGATATCCAGGGTGGAAGACGCAGAAAAAAAGACCGGAATCCTGAGGAATCTCGGTCTCAAGTATTTCCCGGATGATCCGGAATACGTGGAGCATGAAATAGAAAAATCCGGAAATGCCGCCCTCGTCACGGTGCTTTCAGTTGAGCACATGACCGGGAAGCTTGTAAACGAATCCTAAATGAGGATGAGTCCCGTGATAAGTCCCGCGCCTGCGAGGACGCCGGCCATCACGAGGACTTCTTTTTTTGACTTGGAACTCTTTATGAGTTCAACCATCCCGAGCCCCGTCACGGAAGTGAGCCCCGCCGTGAGGGGGCCTATTCCTATCACTCCCTCGACGTAAAGTTCCGACAGCACTATGGACGGCGTGCAGCCCGGTATAAATCCTATTATTACAGCAGCTATCACCTGCACGAACGGGGCCGTGGAAAAGATGGACCTTATCGCGTCATCGCCTATGAAGTAGATGATGATCTCGAGCACTGCAAGCGTGGCGAACACGAGCCCTGAACTCCTGAGGGTGTGCTCGAGGGAGGCCATGAATATCCCGTGCTTCGAGCAGTGGTCGTGGCATCCCTTGTGGACGAGGTCGTGCCTCGAGTGCACAGTGTGTTTGTTTTTGATAATGAAATCCAGCGCGAAGCCAAGGACTATACCCACTCCCAGCTTTACAAGTATAATGGTGGCGAGGTCTTTTGCCGGAATCAGCGATGCGGCAAGTATGGGAAGGGCGTCGTCGAACGTGGTTATGAACACTGCGGCGAGCGTCCCGAAGGTCACAAGGCCTCCTGAATAGATGCTCGCAGTTCCCACGCTGAATCCGCAGGACGGGACGAGCCCGAGCAGCCCGCCAATGAGAGGACCTATCCTCCCGTATTTCCTGAGGGCGGAATACATCTTGTCCCCGCCCTTGTGCTCGGCAAATTCTATTATCAGGTATGCCGCGAACAGAAACGGCATCAGCTTGAGCGTATCTAAAAGAGCGTCAAGTAAACAGTCCCACATGGAAGATTATTAAGCTCCTTCTAAGGCAGATAATAAATAATATATTCCAAGGAGGTACAAAATGGCAATCATCAGGGAAGATGCAGGCTTCGTTTCGTCGGACGGCTCTACCCGGGTTTACGGCACATGGTGGCTTCCGGAAGGTGAACCAAAGGCCATTTTCCAGTGCGCGCACGGAATGGCCGAATACATCGACAGATACGACCCGTTCTGCTCATACCTGGCAGGAAAAGGGTACGCGGTCTGCGGGATAGACTATCTCGGACACGGGAAGACCTCTTCCCCCGAAAACTACGGCTACATGGCAAAGAAGGACGGCTGGAAGCTGATTACCAGGGACGTCCACACCATGACCGGGATTGCAAAAAAGAAATTCCCCGGCAAAAAGACAATACTGCTGGGGCACAGCATGGGGTCCTTCGTGGTGAGGTACTATGCGGAGCAGTGGTCGCAGGACATCGACGGCCTCATCATCTGCGGCACTGGAGGCACCAACCCGGCTGTAGGGGCGGGAATCGCCGTGCTCTCGGTGCTGAGGTTCTTTGAGGGCGGAAGGGCCAAGAGCAAGTTTGCAAAGAATCTTGCCTTCGGGAAGTACCAGGACAGGATCAAGAACCCGAAAACCGAATACGACTGGCTCTCCGTGGACGAGAAGAACGTCGAGGACTACGTGGCCGACCCGATGTGCGGATTCGACTTCACGCTTTCCGGATACCAGGACCTGCTCAGGATCCTCAAGAGGGTCTCGGACAGGGATTCCTGGACAAAGATCAGGAAGGACCTGCCGGTATTCGTTATAGCCGGTGCAGAGGATCCCGTCGGGAACTACGGGGAAGGGCCGAAGGAAGTCGCAGACAACCTCAGGACGGTGCTCTCCGACGTGGAACTAAAGATCTACGACGGGATGAGGCACGAGATCCTGAGGGAGACCGAGAAGGAAAAGGTGTGGGGCGACGTTACTGACTGGTGCTCCGCCAGGGGGATGTAAGGGACAGATGATTCTCCAGGCATCCTCTCTCAGGTTTTCCTACGGGTCTAACGAGGTCATAAAAGGGGCCTCCTTCGAGGTAAATGACGGCGAAAAGGTCGGAATCATCGGCAGCAACGGGTGCGGCAAGACCACGCTCGTAAAACTCATATGCGGAATGCTCCAGCCCTCATCCGGCACGATCGAATTCAAGAAGAACATCTCAATAGAGCACATGGACGAGGAAGCCGTGCCGGCAGGCGGCGGGACGGTCATGGACGTCATGAAGACCGCAGGCGGCGCAGACAGGCTCCTCGCGGAGATGAAGAGACTCGAATCGCAGATGGGAAGCGACCCGTCCCTCATTTCACGGTACGCCGACATATCCTCGAGATACGAGGCTGTGGACGGGTACCACCTAGAGGACAACGCGAGGAGGATCCTCCTCGGAATGTCCTTCAAGGAGGAGGACTTTGACAAGGACGTGGGCCTCCTTTCCGGCGGCGAGAGGACGAGGCTCGCACTTGCAAGGCTCCTTATCTCTAACCCCGATGTCCTCGTGCTCGACGAACCCACAAACCACCTCGACGTAGCCGCCATGGAGTGGCTCGACCGCTTTATAAAGGACTACAGGTACACCGTGATAGCGGTCTCCCACGACAGGTGGTTCCTCAAGAATGTGCCGACCAGGATCATAGAAGTGGTGAATGGCAGGTGCAGGAGCTTTACAGGCGGATACGACGAATACATAAGGAAGCGCGACTTCGCGAGGGACATGGAGCAGCGCGAATACGAGAGGAATGCCGCGGAGAAGAAGAGGCTCCTCGAATACGCTGAAAAGAACATGGCCCGCTCCTCGACGAGGAACATGGCAAAGTCCCGCCTCAAGATGGCGGAGAGGATCGACGACACGCCTCCCGAGGCGGAAAGCCACGTAAGGCTGGATTTCACACTCGAGCCGAGGACTGAGCCATACAAGGAAGTCGCTGTCATCGATGACGCCGGATTCTCGTTCGGAAACCGGACTCTGTTTTCCGGGTTTTCCTGCACGGTGCTGAGGGGTGAGAAGATCGCGGTAATGGGTGCCAACG
Organism: Oscillospiraceae bacterium; assembly: GCA_050943435.1. Taxonomy (GTDB): domain Bacteria; phylum Bacillota; class Clostridia; order Oscillospirales; family Ruminococcaceae; genus RGIG5675. The sequence continues at coordinate 12,795 of JBMNPE010000003.1, forward strand.
GCACCGGCAAATCCACACTCATCAAGGCGTTAGCAGGTGAGGAAAGGCCTTCCGAGGGGAAGATATCCCTTGGCGAAAACGTGGAATACTCGTACTTTGTACAGGACGTGTACTCAGCAGTCACCGGAAAGGACCCTATGTCGTACATCTGGGACAGATGGCCGAGAATGACGGCACTTGAGGTGAGATCCCACCTCGCGAGGTTCGGATTCACAGGGGACAGGGTGTTTACGGAAATGGAAGGACTATCCGGAGGGGAGCTTGCGAGGCTCCAGCTTGCAGAGATAGCCCTCGAGAGGCCGAACCTTCTGCTTCTGGACGAGCCGACCAACTACCTGGACCTCGTATCCAAGGACGAAATAGACTCCATGATAAAAAACTACCAGGGTACAGTAGTCTGCGTCACGCACGACAGATTCCTGGCTTCCGGCCTCGGAGGCAGGGTCATAGGAATAGCCGACGGCGAGGCGAGGGTATACGAGAGCTACGAAAAGTACATAGAGGCCTCTGAGGAAGACAGGAGTTCCGTCCGGAAGGACAGAAAAAAGCCTTCCGGAACGACTGCCGCTGAGGAAAGGGAATCGAGGCGCGAAAGGGCCCTGAGGCGGCAGAGGATTTCCGACCTCGAAAAGGAGATAGAGAGTCTCGAGGCGGAGGAGAAGAAGCTGGAGCAGGAGGCGGCGAGCCCCGAGGCAATGGAAGACCACGTGAGGCTCGACGAAATATACACGGAACTCACCCGCATAAAGGACGAAATAGCAAGAAAGACGGACGAATGGGCCGCCGCGGGTGAAGGACAATAGGGCAAAGGAGATACCGAAAGGAAATTTAATTTATGCAGGGAAACGTTTTCTACTTCGACTGGGAAGTCGAGTTCATGGAGTGGTTCCAGGGACTCCTCGGCGACGGCGCGGTCAAGGTCTTTTCCTTGATATCTGCCCTCGGCGAGACGGCCATAATGGTGGTCATCATAGGCGCACTGTACCTGTGCATCGACAAGGAGTACGGGCTGTACGTCGGGACGAACATAATGTGCACGATAACGCTCAATCCGTTCATCAAAAACATATTCCTGAGGAGAAGGCCGTATTTCGACAATCCCGGGATAAAGTGCCTCAAGCCTGTGGACAGCTCCGCGGACATATACGACATAACCGCACAGGACTACTCGTTCCCGAGCGGTCATTCGACCAATTCGACCACGGCTTATGTCTCGCTCGCCAGGTACAGGAGGACCATGGGAAAGAGGAGCGTCGTGCTCGACATCATAGCGGTGCTGTTCCCGTTCCTAATCGGCGTTTCGAGGGTTGCACTGGGCGTGCACTACCCGACGGACGTCATTGCAGGGTGGGCACTCGGAGTAGCGGTTTCCTTCCTCCTTCCGTACATTCTCTACAAGGTAAAGAGGAAATACCTCGTCTTCATAGGAATGGCAGTGATATTCCTGCCGGGATTCTTCTTCTGCAAGACCAACGACTTCTACACCGGCTACGGCACTATGGTCGGATTCTACGCGGCATACATATTCGAGGAGAAATTCGTGAAATTCGGCAAGCCCAAGAACTTCCTCTTCGGCCTCATAAGGGTCGTGGGATGCGGGGCAGTCTATCTCGGAATGAACGCCCTCCTAAAGCTTCCGTTCTCTTCGGATTTCCTCACTTCCGCATCCACAGCAGCCTTCATAGTGAGGGCAGTGAGGCATGCGATAGTCATCTTCTGCGTGATGGGGCTCTATCCGTGGCTCTTCAACTACTGGGAGACTCACAGCAGGAAAAAAGAAGTTTCAGTTTCAGAATAAGAAAATCATTTTGACAGATTGACAGATAACAAGGCCCTCAGCTCTATAGCTGAGGGTTTTGTGCTTTTTTTGTATTTAAATCAGACGAAAGACCAGATGTGGCAGATCTCCATGTCGCAGGCTTTTTTAGAGCCGTGCAGCCCGAAGAATCCCAGGAATCTGTGGCACCCGTGATCAGGGGCAAACGCTATTGCAGTCCTCCTCGGACCCTGGATGCCTCTGCAGGCGTCCCTGAGCTTAATGTAGGTTTCAACATTTTCCTTTAGGGCATTTATGGCTTTCTTTCCCTCAGGCGAAGTCCTGTGCATCCAGTGGTCGTAGTCGCCGTTGTATACGACTATTAGGTCGTAGATGCCTGCCCTTATGAGTTCCTCTGCCTTCAGGTTGCACTGCTCCTTATGAGGATAGATGAAGTAGTCTATCTTCCTCTCGAGAAAGAGCCTCGAAATCGAGTCATTTTCCGTCGACACTATTGCGGCCCTGAGGCCCGCATTCACTATGTCGTCAAATACAGTGGGAATCCTGAGGACAGGCTTCCTGTAGACGTGTATCCCGTGCACGTCCGGGGTGACACCCGTGTACATCGACCCGAAGCATGCCGGGGTTATCGAGGGGTGCACTGACTTCATGAGCACTGTGCTTCCGCCCTCGGCAGCAGCAGAAGTAATGCCGGAATACTTCCGGAATATCCACTCTCCTATGGCATCCGGGTTGTACATCACAACCCTTGGACGCGCGTCCCCGCCCAGATTTTTTCTGCACAGGTCCAGGACCTCCTCTATCGGTATGTCCGCGCCTTCATGGCAGGGGATTCCGAGAAGGGAGCATATTGTGGCGTTTATGCCGGTTATGCAGGGTCTGTCGTCGTATTCCATATATGATTCAGACCACCTTTACGAGAGAACCGACTGTCGCGAGCAGGGAACTCACAATTACAAGAATGCGGAACGGCGCCGTCCCGAACTTCCCGCAGATTGGCGACAGGGAAGCCTTCTTTCTCGAATTCCTGTAAGCGAGGATTATTCCTATTCCGGTGAGAACCTGGATTACTCCAGCGAGCCTCGTGAATCCCACGAAGCTCTGCAGCCCTAGGAGGGCGAGAATAAGGGAGGGGATAGAGCATACGAGGTAGCTGAGTCTCCTCTTGAGGCCTGTCTGCTCATAGACTATGTCCCTGAGGTTCAGGGTGTTTGCCCAGAACGACGTGGAAAGAGCCAGAAGCGAGAAGACGTATCCGACAATTCCTACCCATCCGCCTATGCTCTGCGAGAGGTCCACTAGAGCGCCGGATTCCGATACGTTTCCGCCTGTGCCTATTATCGTCATGACGGTAATGAGGATGATGAGGAACAGGTTTACGCCGGTGCCGACGGCTATGCTGCTCTTTATCTTCTTTATGTCGCCGCCCAGCCCCTTAACGACCTGCGGCACTGACATGACTGCCGAGAGCGAGAACATGACCATGCTGTAGAGGGCAGCCACGTTCTTTATGTCTATGAATTCGTTAGCAAATCCGGACTTCGAGTGGATCATAGCCGAGACGAAGAGAATCCCGACTACGCCTACCATCGATATTACTGAGATCTTCTCGAAGATCCCGACCATCTTGAGGCCGTAGAGGACAACGAGGGAGACAACCGCGTAGTAGATGAGCATCCCGAGGCGGCTGTCGAGTCCGAACCACGAATTTATGACGGCTGCGCTGCCGGCTATGTACCCCGCAACGTTTACCAGGACTGAGAGGCCCAGGAAGAAGAAATCGGCCCAGGTGAGCGGCTTCCCGATCTTGCCTGTGAACAGTTCGTTTTTAAAGCACTTTATGAACTGAGCGCCTTTGTTGTTGTATGAGAGTTCGGCGATCATGTAGTGCATGAGCAGGTTTATGAGGTAGCAGACTGCGCAGATGATAATTATGTGCAGCCAGCTGTTTCTCGATGCGAGATAGGGAACTGCCAGTATCCCGACGCCGACTCCGTGGCCCACAATGATACTCGCCGCCTCAAGAAACGTGAGGGAGCCTTCCCGGTCCATTTTTCCTTCCATGTGTGTCCTCCAGTACAGAAAAATCCTTTTTTAACAGGATTGCATCAATCTTATTTAAAAGCTATTAAAAGATTTTTTACAATTGGAAATTAGAATACAGATTGTATAGAAAATTTGGCATTGTGTGCAGGTTTGTATCTGGTTTCTATGAGCAATAGTGAAAGTAAAGACAGAAGAATAAGAAGGGCATTCCTGATCACGTTCCTGGTGCTTGTCGCAGCGGCGGTGTCGTCCGTAGTGTGGTTTGCCGAAACAGAGGGCTACGAGGAGTACAACGCAAAGCTTTCCGACAGCTTCCTATATGCCAATTCCAACGGGGTGCTCTCTGCCTCGTACGAGGGCTCCAGCGGGCCTACTTACCTCAGCGTGAGGGATGCAAACGAAATCTATTCCATGATAAGGACTGCAGGCAGTTCTGGCAAGATAAAGGATTCACAGCAGGGAAGCGTCCTCGTCCTCTCCTTCGGGGACGGCTCCGAGATGATGCTGGAGGGGGATCCCACGGGATCTGCGTGCGGAACCTGCGTCTGGTATAAGGACAGCGAAGGCAACGAGTATTCTTACTATTCCGAATCCCTCGATTTCGACACGGTGCTCGAAATAGTCTCGAGCAGCGGAAACTGAATTTAGATTTTCAGAAAGCCGGCGGACATCCTCCGGCTTTCTTTGTGTCTTCTGGTATTTTCAGCTTCCTATCATCGCGGCGTATGTGCTTGTGCAGATGGTCTCAGCGTTGTAGAGCACGAGAATCTGGTCCCAGTCCTCTGAGAGCAGCTCCTGGTAGTCGCCCTGGTAGTACCTCGGGTCTATTACGGTTATCTCACTGTAGTTAAAGCAGAGGTACGGAACGAGTTCGTTGGCAAACGAGTCCTTTATGACGAGAATCCTGCCGGAGGCGCCCGGTTCGTTGGAGGTTATGTCCATCCTCGCGTTGTTGTTCCAGAGGAACATCGCGTATTTGTCCCTCCCTTCGAGCATGGATAGGTCGTAGAGGGAGTCCTTTGTCTCGCCGCCTATGACTGCCGTGGCGTCGACCTCGGGCCAGATTATGACGTCTGATTCAGCCCCGAGCTTCTTGCATTTGTAGTAGCTTGTTCCGTAGAACCCGCTGCAGGTGGAGAGGGAGAGCGAATCGTAGGAAACGGGTTCAATGCCCCATGCCCTGCAGATTTCCTCATATCCTATGTAGGCACCGTATGTGGTCCAGTGGTGGTCGGTCCTGTACCAGATGTAGGAACCGGATTCACTCCTCAGGGGCTCAAGGAGGTCAATGCACTGCGCATCCTCGCAGCGCGAGTACATTTCAGATATGAGTTCGTCCTGGTCTACGGACGGGAATCCGGCCGGAAGCTTGTCCTGCATCACCGCATATCCGGAGGGAACCACGCAGAATGTTATCTTCCCGGAATAGCGCTCGGCAGCGCTGCTTATTGCGCTCATGTTGGCGTCCAGTATCCTGCTGTCGTACCCTGTGAACTTTGGGAACAGGTACCCGTCCTTCCCGTATGCAATCCCGTTGTTCTCTATCTTGAGGAGGGCAGTCTCGGAAGCGGACTTCATGTCTATCCAGGTGTCCCTCATAAGGAACTGGTCGGCGATGTATTCCTCGTACTCGGTCTCAAAGTGGCCGCTCACGACCTCATTCCACGATATCGATGGCCTCTGCTCAAGGTATTTGTTCTCAGCCTCTGAAAACTCCCTGTCGGGCTCGATCACGTCGATGAGAGAGACGGCAATCAGGAATACGGCCGTTATCAGGAAGAGGGGATGCCTGTAAACTTTTTTCATGACTCCGCCCTCCTTTCAGAACCTGAAGTACAGGAACGGATTGTATGTGGAATCGACGAGATAAGCGGTGCACAGCACGATGAGCAGTATAGGTATGATTGTCCTGACTGCCTTGCTGTTTCTCAGCTTTCCCCAGAGGTTCTTTGAAAATGCTGTTGAGAAGTAGCACCCGAGGATCAGCACAACGGCGTAGTTCCTGAGGTAATAGATCCCGCCGGTTATGCCTTCCCCGGCTCCCTTAAAGGAAAAGAGAAGGGAAATGAACGCCCCCAGCACGCTCATGTCGGTTATAGCGAAGAGCGACCATCCGAACACAATGAAGAATATTGAGTAGATGTGGGAGAAAACAGGGCTCCTGTCAAGGACATGCTTCTTGAGTCCGGCCCTCTCGATGTTTATTAGCACAAAGAAGTAGAGCCCCCAGAGGAGGAAGTTCCAGCTGGCTCCGTGCCATATTCCGGTGAGTGCCCAGACTATGAATGTGTTGAGGAAAGTGCGCCACCTGCCCTTCCTGTTTCCGCCAAGTGGGATGTAGACGTACTCGCGGAACCACCCGGAGAGGGTCATGTGCCATCTCCTCCAGAATTCAGTTATGGACCTGGAGGAATACGGTGTGTCGAAGTTCTCGGGGAAATTGAACCCGAGCATGTGGCCGAGGCCTATCGCCATGTCGGAATATCCGGAGAAGTCAAAGTATATCTGCAGAGTGAAGGCAATGAGCCCCAGCCAGGCGAGGCCCGAGGAGACTGACGAGAACCCGAGGTCCTCGACCTCGTCCCAGAGCATCCCTATGCTGTTTGCCATGAGGACCTTCTTGGCGAGACCTATAGAAAACCTCTCGATCCCCAGTTCGAACTTGTCGAGGTCGATCCTCCTCGCGCGCTTTAAATCGTATTCGACGTCCTGGTACCTCACGATAGGTCCCGCTATTAGCTGCGGGAACATGGATATGAAGGCCGCTAGCGATATGAAGTTCTTTTCCGGCTTGATGGTTCCCCTGTACACGTCTATCGTGTAAGCGGCAGTCTGGAACGTGTAGAAGCTTATCCCGAGGGGGAGCGAGAGCCCCACGGGAGATATCGACGCCCCGGTCAGGGCGTTGATGTTCTCTATTATGAAATCGAGATACTTGAATACCGCGAGAAACCCGAAGCTCACAATGAGAGCAATGGCGAGGAAGAGCTTCTTCCTGCCCCTGGTTTTTGCATTCCCTACGAGCAGCGCACATCCGTAGTTCACTACTATCATTGCGGCCATGACGGGGAAGTACCTCACCTCTCCCCACGAATAGAAGAACAGGCTTGCAATGAGAAGCACAATGTTCCTGAATTTTGGCGGCACTATGTAGTAGACTATGAGCACCACCGGCAGGAACCTGAATATGAAAATAAGGCTCGAGAAAACCAAGGATTTCACCTTTCAAAATTGTAGATAACCTTGTACATTATATAATTATGGACAGGAAATTCACAGGCCGGGAACGGGTCTAAGGAGGATCTTGCAATGGAAAGAAGGCCTTACAGGGCGGACGATTCGACACTTAAGGTTCAGCATCTCCTGATGCTTCTTATACTGGCTGCGATCATGCTGTGTCCGGTCTGTCTCGAATTCTCGAAGGGCCTGGTGCCTGCCGCAGTCTTCATCACTGTGGCCGGGGCGAGCATCGGTACTGCGATAGGAGGGATCATCACCGCTGCAAGCGCACAGCTGGACGACGAAATAAGGCTCAAGGCGACACTCATCCTTGAGATAGTCTCGTTCGGCCTGCTCGCTCTTCTCGTGATTATAGGAATAGTGGCGGCCTGGGTGGGGTGAACCGGGAAAGGAAAAAGTCACCCGCCTACAAGGCTGCGTTCGCAGGAGTAATGCTGGCACTCACAATAGCGCTCTCCTGGGTGGAGAACGTGCTCATTTCGGATGTCCCTTTCCTCCCTCCAGGGGTGAGGCTTGGCATATCCAACGTCGTAATAATGTACTGCCTCATCTACGTGAGCCCTGCCGGGGCTGCGGGGCTCGGTGCAGCCAAGGTGCTCTTCGTGTTCGCGACGAGGGGGGCCACGGCGGGAATCATGTCCGCGTGCGGCACAGCTGCGTCCTTAATATTTATGTACATCTTCTCGAGGATATTCAAGGAGCGCAGCCCTGTCATGCTCGGCATAATAGGTGCCCTCGCGCACAACGCGGGACAGCTCCTCGGAATGGCAGCCCTCATGAGTTCCTGGTCGGTGTTCGTGTATGCGCCTGTTCTGGTGCTCTCCGGTATTGCAGCGGGCATCCTCACAGGCCTCTGCCTAAAGGGAATGGCGAGGGCACTGGCGAAGGCCTCGCTCAATCCGTGAAAGGGGAGTCATCCCCAGGAAATTCACTTTAAATAATTAATGGTAAATATATGTGTCCGCGCCTCCGTTTCAGGGGACGCGGGCTGTCTCTCAAAATGTCAATAGACAGATTTGACCGCAATGTTTACAAAAATTTTTTATTTATCGCCAAATATCTCTTGATTTTCAAAGTGCAGTGCTTATAATATGATTTAGCACTCAGAGATTAAGAGTGCTAGACAATTTGAAAAGTAAAATAATTTGATTAGGAGGCTATTATCAGTATGAAACTTGAACCTCTTGCGGACAGAGTGATTCTCAAGATGGTAGAGGCCGAGGAGACGACGAAGAGCGGAATAATCCTCACCTCATCTGCACAGGAAAAGCCGCAGGTTGCGGAAGTCATCGCAGTGGGACCCGGAGGGGTCGTTGACGGCAAGGAAGTAAGGATGGTTGTCAAGGTCGGCGACAAGGTCATCATCGGAAAATATGCAGGAACAAACGTGAAGATCGACGGGGACGAGTGCACTGTAGTCCGTCAGTCGGACATTCTCGCCAAGGTAATCAAATAACAGGAAGGATTTGTAAACATGGCTAAAGACATTAATTACGGAGAAGAAGCAAGAAAAGGCCTTCTCAACGGAATAGACAAGCTTGCTGATACCGTCAAGGTCACTCTCGGACCCAAGGGCCGCAATGTCGTCCTCGACAAGAAGTACGGCTCCCCGGTCATCACCAACGACGGCGTGACGATAGCAAAGGAAATCGAGCTTGAAGACAGATATGAGAACATGGGCGCCCAGCTCATCAAGGAAGTCGCGACGAAGACCAACGACGCGGCAGGCGACGGAACTACAACAGCCACAGTCCTCGCCCAGACGATGGTCCACGAAGGCATGAAGAACGTCGCAGCCGGTGCAAACCCGATGGCTCTCAAGCGCGGGATGCTCAATGCACAGGAAGTTGCTGTCGGCGCAATAATCGGAAATTCCAAGAAGGTTTCAGGGACAAAGGACATCTCCCGTGTAGCAACCGTTTCTTCCCAGGATGCAGTTATCGGCAAGATCATAGCCGACGCCATGGAGAAGGTCGGGCATGACGGAGTCATCACGATCGAGGAATCAAAGACAAGCGAGACCACGACAGATGTCGTGGAAGGCATGCAGTTCGACCGCGGATACATTTCCCCGTACCTCGTAACAGATACCGAGAAGATGGAAGCCGTCCTCGACGACGCATATGTCCTGATTACAGACAAGAAGATTTCCAACATCCAGGAGATCCTGCCCCTGCTCGAGCAGATCGTGCAGTCCGGCAAGCCGCTTCTGATAATAGCTGAGGATGTCGACGGCGACTGCCTCGCAAACCTCATAGTCAACAAGCTGCGTGGAACATTCGTTGTGACAGCTGTCAAGGCCCCTGGATTCGGCGACAGGCGCAAGGAGATGCTCCAGGATATCGCAATCCTCACAGGCGGAGAGGTCATCAGCTCCGACCTCGGACTCGAACTCAAGGATGCAAAGCTTGAGCAGCTCGGAAGAGCCGGCAAGGTCCAGGTCAAGAAGGAAGAGACAATCATCATGGACGGAGCAGGCGACAAGAAGGCCATCTCCGACAGGATCGGACAGATCCGCACCCAGATTGAGACCACAACCTCCGATTTCGACAAGGAAAAGCTTCAGGAGAGGCTAGCAAAGCTGTCCGGCGGCGTTGGAGTCGTGCGCGTCGGTGCTGCCACCGAAGTCGAGATGAAGGAGAAGAAGTACCGCGTGGAGGATGCCCTCTCTGCCACGAAGGCAGCAGTTCAGGAAGGCATCGTAGCCGGAGGCGGAGTAGCATTCATAGATGCTATGCCTGCAGTTGAGAAGTACATCGGCACCATCAAGGATGAGGACGAGAAGACCGGTGCAAAGATCGTGCTCAAGGCTCTTGAGAGCCCTGTGCGCCAGATAGCTGAGAACGCCGGACTCGACGGATCCGTTATCGTCAATGAGATCAGATCCAAGGGCAAGACCAACTACGGCTTCAACTGCGAGAAGAACACCTACGGCGACCTCATCGACGACGGCATCGTCGATCCTACCAAGGTTTCAAGATGCGCTCTCGAGAACGCCACATCAGTTGCCTCCATGGTCGTGACGACCGAAGCCTGTGTCGCGGACATCCCTGAGAAGGAACCCGCACAAGCTCCCCAGCAGCAGATGTATTAATTGAGAGCCCCTGTATAGAGGTATCTTTAATGGTCCCGGACGAAAGTCCGGGGCTTTTTTTTTGCCATGCTGAAAGTGGGCGGTGAATATCCGGAAAGCTGCTGTGCCTCATCATGGAATATTTCTGGGGAATTTTTAAAAAACTACTTTACAACCTGATTTATTGTGATTAATATAATAGCAGGCTATGATAGCACGCTATTAAATGAAGCTGACATGCCTTTTATCTGAGGGAGAAGTTCGAACAGGAATGAATAAAGAAAAGTCGTCTCTGGATTCTTTTGTGTCCGGCTCCGTGAGCTCGGCAGTTCTCAGAAATGTAGTGCCTGCAATCGCCGCAATGATCATGGTGCTCATTTACAATCTTGCAGACACATTTTTTATAGGGCAGACCAACAACGACTACATGGTCGCTGCTGTAAACCTGGCTACGCCGGTTTTCCTGCTGTTCATGTCGCTCGGGACCATGTTTGGAATGGGAGGAACCTCCCTGATTTCCCGTGCACTTGGTGCGGGGAAACGGGAATATGCGAAAAAGGTCTCATCCTTCTGCATGTGGGCCGGCGTTGCCGTAGGTGCCGTCTGCTCGGTCCTGCTGCTGGTCTTTGCCGAGCCCCTTTCAGTCATGCTCGGCGCAAGCCCTGAAACCCTGGAGTACACGAAGACATACCTGAGCATTGTATCCCTGAGCGGCATATTCTCCATAATTTCCAACTGCTATACAAATATAATCCGCGCCGAAGGCAAGTCTGCTACGGCGATGATGGGAACCCTTATCGGGAATCTTCTCAACGTGATCCTGGACCCGATCATGATCCTCGGTTTCAACTGGGGAGTTGCCGGTGCGGCTATAGCAACAGTTATAGGAAACGTCGCCGGGGCTCTCTATTACCTCATATATTTCTGGAGGGGCAAATCGATCCTCAGCATCAGATTGTCAGACTTCAGCATGAAGGACAATATCTGCAGCGGAGTGCTGTCAATTGGAATTCCAGCAGCCCTCGGCAACATTATGATGAGCGTCTCGCAGATCATCACAAACAGCCGCATGGCGGGATATGGCGATATGGCAGTGGCGGCGTACGGCGTTGCTTCAAAAGTCCTGATGATTGTTTCCCTCGTCGGGATCGGCATAGGACAGGGAATACAGCCTCTTCTCGGATACTGCTTCGGCGCAAGGAACAAGGAGAGATTCCAGAAGTCACTCCGCTTTTCCATTTTATTTGCTTTTGTCCTCTGCTCGGCAATTACGGTCATCTGCTATGTGTTTGCCCCCGGGATAGTGACTGTGTTTCTGACAAACGAGGAGGCACTGTCGCTCGGCACGCAGTTTTCAAGGATCATGCTTACTACGGCCTGGCTGTTCGGTATATTCTATGTGCTGATGAATGCCCTGCAGGCGATCGGGGCCGCCCTGCCGTCACTGATAATCTCATTGTGCAGGCAGGGGATAATCTATATACCTTCCGTATTCATCCTGGAAGCACTGATAGGATTGAACGGCCCCGCCTGGGCACAGCCCGTGGCGGATGTCTTGTCCCTGGTGCTGGAAATAATCATTTACATGGCTATCAGATCAAAGCCCGAAAAGCTGAAAGCTTCTACGGGCAGTTCAAAAGGGGATACAAACTATGAAAGACAGCAATGAAGAATACGTTGACTGCGGTATTCTGCTGAAGCAGATTTCAGACCGCATTGAAAACCATTCAAACAAACAGCTGCAGAAAATAAACCTCACGGCTACGCAGTTTCGATACCTCGAATATATGAGCCGCAGCGTCGATCCGGTGCCGTTCAAGGATGTAGAAAAACATTTCCAGACTTCTCAGCCCACTGTCTCAGGAAATATGCGTCGCCTGGCAGAAAAGGATCTGATTGTAATTGAAGACGGCAGCTTCGGACGGGCAAAGAATGCCAGGCTTACTGAAAAAGGCTGGAAACTCATGAAGGAAGCCGGGGACGATCGAGGAAATGAAGAAAGAATGATACTGAGCGCTCTGAAAGAAGAAGAGCGGGAAGAATTTCACGATATGCTTGAACGGATCAATAAAAATCTTTCAGAATAATTTTTTTTTCACCTTTTGCCTTTAAATACCATATAAGGCAATAGCGAAAAAAAAAATTAATGGAGAATGCACAGAATAGAACAGTTTTACAGTCAAGGAATATAAGCGAACAGCATGATGGATTTTAAAGGGCACCGGATGCCAGAAAAACAGTTCAGCAGCAAGAGTACACAGGTTCAAGACCTGAAAAAGGAGTAAATAGTATGCTGAAAATCCTGAAATATCTTAAAAAGAGGGAATGGATGTATGCAGCCTTCTGTGTGGTTTTTGTAGTCATACAGGTGTGGCTTGATCTAAAATTGCCCGATTACATGTCCGAGATCACAACCCTTGTGGAAACAGAAGGGTCTGCAATGAGCGACATCCTGAGTGCCGGATGGGGAATGATAATCTGCGCTATCGGCTCCATGGCGGCATCAATTGTGACGGGTTTCTTTGCCGCAAAAACTGCTGCCGGACTTTCCCGGACGCTTCGTGAACTTGTGTATAACAAGACCCTGGACTTCTCTATGCAGGAAGTGCACAAATTCTCGGCCGACTCCCTTATCAACCGCACCACAAACGATGTAACCCAGATCCAGACACTTGTATCCATGGGCCTGCAGGCAATTATCAAGGCCCCGATACTTGCTGTATGGGCCATTGTCAAGATTGCGGGGAAGAGCTGGGAATGGACTCTCGCGACAGCAGTTGCCGTGATAATTCTGATTATCGTGCTTGCTATTACGCTTGTGATTGCCGTTCCACGCTTCCAGAAGGTCCAGAAGCTCAACGACAAGCTCAACACTGTCACCCGCGAACAGGTATCAGGTATCAGGGTAGTCCGCGCATACAACGCTGAACAGTACCAGGAAGACAAGTTTGACAAGCAGAATGAAGTGATAACGGAAAACAACACCATTGCGAACCGGGTCATGGCCCTGATGTCCCCGACAATGTCGCTGCTCAACAGCGGACTGACGCTCGCTGTCTACTGGATCGGTGCCTATCTCATCGATGCGGCCGGAGAGGCGAGCAAGCTGTCGATCTTCTCTGACATGGTTGTGTTCTCCAACTACGCAATGCAGATTATCATGGCCTTCATGCTGCTCAATATGATCTTCATCCTGCTTCCGCGTGCACAGGTCAGTGCAAACCGAATTGTAGAAGTGCTTGACACCCCGACATCCATACAGGACGGTGAAAAGACATCCGGTGCAGGGGAAACCGGGACGATTGAATTCAGGGATGTTACATTCCGCTATCCGGAAGCCGGAGGCAACGTGCTTGAGCATGTCTCCTTCAAAGTGAATAAAGGTGAAACGTGCGCTCTGATCGGCGCCACAGGGTCCGGAAAAACCACTGCTGTCAATCTGATTCCGCGCTTCTATGATGTCAGCGAAGGCGAAGTACTTGTTGACGGAGTCAATGTCAAGGAATACCGCCAGAAGGATCTGCGCAATAAGATCGGATATTGTTCCCAGAAAGCAAAACTTTTCTCCGGGACTGTAAAATCAAATATTCTCTTCGGCGAGAACGGCAGGGCTGCCGGCACTGATGAAGATGTTGAAAATGCCCTGGCTGTATCCAAGGCGGATGAATTTGTCACGAGGATGCACGGCGGTGTGGATGCTGCCATTTCCCAGAACGGCACAAATGTATCCGGAGGGCAGAAGCAGAGGATTTCCATTGCAAGGGCAGTGGCGCGGAAGCCCGAGATCTTCATCTTTGATGATTCCTTCTCAGCGCTTGACTATAAGACGGACAAGGAAGTCAGGAAGCAGCTTTCGGAAAAAACAGCTGATGCGACAAAAATCATCGTTGCCCAGCGCATAAGCACAATCCGCGATGCTGACCAGATTCTCGTGCTTGAACACGGAAAGATAGTCGGCAAGGGAACCCACGATGAACTGATGAAGAACTGCAAGGTATACCAGGAGATTGCATTGTCACAGCTTTCGAAGGAGGAACTCGAGGATGCGTGAAAGGAAGAATCAGATGGAACCGCTTAAGAAGTTTCTCAAATACATTAAAAAATTCAGATCCTGGATTTACGTCTCTGCCGTCCTTTCGCTGGTAGCGGCCATACTGAACCTCATCGGGCCCAATGCCCTGAGCAAGGTTACCGACCTTATCACCGAGGGCCTTTCAGGGGACATGAATCTGCTCTGGATAGGCAGGATCTGCATACTTCTCGCTGGCCTCTATGCACTTGGCTGGGCAGTCAACTACGTGGAAGGCTTCATAATGGCCACAGTGTCCCAGGACATCACAAAGTCCATGCGCACCGACATCTCAAGAAAAATCGACAGACTTCCCCTGAGGTATTTCGACTCCCACGACACCGGGGACACCCTGTCCCTCGTCACAAACGACGTCGATACCGTGGGCCAGATGCTCAATCAGTCCCTGTCTACAATAATTCTGAACGTGGCACTGCTGGTCGGAGCGACGATCATGATGCTTGTGACGAACTGGAAAATGGCGCTGCTAGGCATTCTCTCTGCAGTAATTGGATTTGCGATTGTGCTGATGATCATTTCAAAGTCACAGGGCTACTTTTCCCAGCAGCAGAAGGAGCTTGGCAGCCTGAACGGGCATATTGAAGAGACATACGGCGGACTGCTTGTCATTAAAGCCTATAACAGCCAGAATGCCTCCCGCAGGACTTTCAGGGAGAAGAATGAAAAGCTTTACACGGCCAACTGGAAGTCCACATATCTTTCCGGAATCATGCAGCCGCTGATGATGTTCATCGGAAACCTGGCCTATGTCGTTGTCTGCATTACAGGCGCTGTGCTTGCCATGAGAGGCGAGATTACATTCGGCGTGATTGTCGCTTTCATGCTGTATATCAGAAACTTCACCAATCCTCTGCAGAACCTTGCACAGGCATTCAGCTCTATGCAGTCCATGATCGCTGCATGCGATCGAATCTTCACATTCCTGGAAGAAGAGGAGATGGAAGACGAATCAAATAAGACGGCAACCCTCAAATATGTGAAAGGTGATGTCGCATTTGATCATGTGAAATTCGGCTACACGGAAAACCGCGAAATCATCCATGACTTTACCACAAATATAAAGGCGGGCCAGAAAGTTGCCATTGTCGGACCAACGGGAGCCGGCAAGACGACGATAGTCAATCTGCTGATGCGGTTCTACGATGTCAACAGCGGCAGGATCACAATAGACAATGTCAATACCATGGACATGAAGCGAGAAACCGTACATGACATCTTCGGGATGGTTCTGCAGGACACATGGCTGATGGAAGGAACGGTCAGAGAAAATCTTGTCTACAACAAGAAGAATGTTTCTGACCAGAGGCTTGATGAGGTTTGCGAGGCGGTCGGACTTTCTGACCTTATCAAACAGCTCCCCAATGGATATGACACAGTTCTGAACGGGGATGCCGGAATTTCAGCAGGCCAAAAACAGCTGATCACCATAGCAAGGGCCATGATTGCCAATTCTCCGCTGATGATTCTGGATGAGGCAACTTCTTCTGTTGATACAAGAACAGAACAAAAGGTCCAGAAAGCAATGGATCTTCTCACCCAGGGACGCACTTCCTTTGTCATTGCTCACCGCCTTTCGACAATAAAAAATGCTGACTGCATCCTCGTCATGAAGGATGGGGACATAATTGAAACTGGCACTCATGACCAGCTGATGGACAAGGGAGGCTTTTATGCGGAACTCTACAACAGCCAGTTTGCGTCAGCCTGACAACTGCAGCATGCCGGATGAAAATTTTAGACAAGAGGATGCTGTCATCAACCTCTGACAGCATTCTCCAGAGAATAAACGGCAGAAAGGGGCTGCAGATAATTACTACACAGTTTGAGCCCGGATTTTCTGCAGCTTCTCTTTCTTGTTGATCGGCCCTGTGCTGTAGATAAATCTTTTACATATGGTATACAAAGAAAATCTTCCCACGCTTCTGCGGTGAATGCAGGTCAAAAGGGGATACCTGAGCAGACAGAAAAGTTTGAAAATCATCTGAAAGAATGCACTGATTCTCGGGACTTCCAAAGAACTGTTGCGAACCAAATGTGGACGAATATAGAAAGAAGACGAAGCTGTAAGAGACAGATTCCCAAAAAAGCAATAGCATGCTATTGAAATGCAGAATGGGGTATGTTATATATAAGTCATGAAGCAGTCAGATGAATTTCCTACGGAGTGCGGTTACCTGATAAAGCAGATCTCCGATGGAATGGGGAAAAAAGCAAATAATCAGCTGAGGGAACATGGCCTCACAATGATGCAGGCCAGTATCCTGGACTTTTTGCAGCGAAGCGGGGGAGATGTGCCCCTTAAGAAGATAGAAACAAATTTCCGCATTTCCCAGCCGACTGTCTCCGGCCTGTGCCACCGGATGGAGCAGAAAGGACTTATTGAACTGCATGAGGATCCTTCCAACATGAGCGCAAAGACTGCTAGACTGACGGAAAAAGGAGCAGCACTCATTAAAGATGCAGGAAAAGAAACAGCCAGCATGGAGGAAACCCTTCTTAACGGGATGGATCAGATGCAGAAAGAGGAACTGCAGTCACTGCTGAAAAAAATCCTGAATAATCTGAGCGATTAAATTTTTTGAGCAAAGACATAGCATGCTATTACTTTAAGGAGGATCAGAATATGGAACAATTTGACAAAACAACAGATGTATTGGTAATCGGGGCTGGTGGATCGGGGCTGCCAGCAGCTCTGTCTGCAAAGCAGGCCGGTGCCGAAAATGTCCTGGTGATCGACCGTAGAAAGGTGGTCGGCGGCACCGGTGCAATTATCGGGCACATGTTTGCAGTCGAGTCCCCGGCGCAGAAGAGAGCTGGAGTACATATTACCAATGATGAAGTATACAGAAGGCATATGGAATGCGCGCACTGGGCATGCGACGCGCGCATGGCCCGTGACTTTATCAATAACTCAGGTAAGATTGCCGAATGGCTGGAAACCATTCCGGGAATCCGCTTCAACCATGTAAGTGCGACTTCCGGAACCCATTACAAGACCTCTCTTTCCATTACCCAGGACAACATCATGCCTGTGACCGGGAGAGTCATCACAGACTCGATAGCCAAGGAATGCAAGAGATTAGGCGTTGAATTCATGATGGGGACCAGAGTCCGCAGTCTTATCAAGGATGGTGACAGGAAGGTCGTAGGTGTTTATGCGACAAAAAAGAATGCTGAGATGAGAATCGGTGCTAAAGCCGTTATCGTGGCTACCGGTTCAATCACCGGCAACCCGGAGCTTCGCAAGAAGTTCTATCCGGAAGCAAACTTTGATAACACTGAGATTACAGCATCCTATCCATGGGTCAACGGCGACGGCTATCTGATGACCCAGGAGGCAGGTGCCCTCAAAGATCCGCTGATGACCAGACTGTACATCGGCCCGACTGTCACAGGGCATATGTTCATGCAGATGTATCTCAGCCGTCCATATGATTATCTGCTCAACAAGTTCGGAATGAGATTCGTCAATGAAGATCTGTTCATCACGAATGACGACCATTCAATGCTGGGAAGCGCTGTTGACAGGCAGCCTCTGCACCTGTGCTATGGCCTGATGGATTCGGATACGCTGCATACAATGGTTGAGCGCCAGGAAGTTCTCAACAACTTCGAGGGCATGTTCGGTCAGCAGGTTGATGAAGATTTCTATGAAAAGGCGGCCGATGTGGATCCCCAGAAGATGGTCGGGGAAGGTGCAAATAACCCGTGTGCCTGGCTGGACACTCTGGAAGAGAATCTGAATAAATTTGCTTCGGATGGAAGCGGTCTTGTGTGCAAGGCAGATACAGTTGATGAACTGGCAGCCTTTATCGGGTGTGACAAGGAAGACCTGCAGGCCCAGATTGACCGGATCAATGAGAACGCGGCCAATCATTATGATGCAGAATTCCTGAAAGATCCAAAATGGGTGTATCCGGTCAAGACGCCGCCGTACTACCTTGTCAAGAGTGAGACTATCTTCCTTGATTCCATTTTCGGCGGCATCCGTGTCGACAACAGGATGAGGGTTCTTCATGAATCCAATGAGCCGTTTGAAGGACTGTATGCAGCAGGAATAGGCGTATCCGGATTTATCGGATCACACGGATTAGGCGCTCTGGACGGAACGGCATTCGGGAGTTCGGTTTACTCCGGCTACACCGCAGGAAAACAGGCTGCAGGATATTGCAGGAAGATTTCCGATTAAATTATTAAGGCACACTTCCTGCCGGGGAGATATCCGGGCAGGAAGTGAGCAAAGGAGGGAACGCACATGGGGATAGTAGTGGATTATGACCTCTGCACGGGATGCGGGGACTGCGTCCCAAAATGCACCCATAATGCCATGCGGCTTAATGGAAAGCATCTGATTGTTGACAACAGGTTCTGCGTTGACTGCGGTATCTGTATTGACTACTGCCCCAGTGAAGCGCTGGATCTGACAGAAAACGTAGTAGGAGATACACACGAGGAGAAGGAAATAGATGAGACCGGCGTGGATCGTGTATATATCTCTCCTGATAATCCCTGCATCATGCGGCTGGAAGGCTGCAATGACTGCCACAGCTGTGTAAAGACCTGCAGAAAAAGGGAAAACAAAGTTCAGGACGAAAACTGCAATGTATGCCTGGGATGCGGGCAGTGTATTCATACCTGTGAGAAAAACGTCCTGAAACCAAAGGACAGCCTGCCGAAGGTGCTGGATATGCTGAAATCAGGGAGAACATGCATTGCATACACTTCTCCGGCAACAAGAGTCGCACTGGGTGATCCTTTTGGGGATAAACCAGGTAAAAACAACGAGGGAAAGCTGGTCAACGCCCTGCGGAAGATGGGATTCAGGTATGTACTTGATGTCAACTTCGCAGCAGATGTAACAATCATGGAGGAGGCGGCCGAGCTTGTAGAGAGGCTGAAAGGGAATGGAAAGCTGCCTATGTTTACAAGCTGCTGCCCCTCCTGGGTAAAATATGCAGAGTATTTTTATCCGGATATATTGGACCATATTTCTACCTGTAAAAGCCCTATCGGCATGGAAGGTGCCCTGATCGATGCTTATTACTGTAAACAGATGAATCTGAATCCGGATGACATTTACACAGTTGCAATTACACCATGCACGGCTAAAAAGGGCGAGATCCGTAGGAAAGAGATCACCGGTACAGATGATGTGCTTACCATTCAGGAATTATCTGAATGGATAAAAGAAAATCTTGACTTCAATAAACTTGACCAGAATGACACTTTTGATTCGTTCATGGGGACAGGATCCGGTGCCGGAGCAATCTTCGGAAATACCGGAGGCGTCATGGAAGCAGCCATACGCACTGCCTATCATATGATCACTGGAGAGGAAATCGATGTATCCCTTCTCAAGCCTCTGCATGGAATGGGTGATAGAAAGGAAGTTACTCTGGATATCTCCGGAACTACACTTAAAGCTGTGGTAATCAATGAAATGAGCAATGCCATTGATGTCCTGGACAGTGTGCGCAGCGGGACATGTGAATATCAGTTCATCGAAATTATGAATTGCCGCGGGGGCTGTATAGGAGGCGGTGGCCAGCCGCTGTTGAGCGAAGAGGATGAGTTTTATGTGAAGAAGAATAGGATCGAGAGTCTGTACGCCAAGGACCAGGAAAGCAGATATCGAACTTCACACTCTAATCCCGAAGTGATTGCCTTGTATAAAAAATATTTGAAAACACCTGGAAGCGAAGAAGCGAAGAAAATTCTACATACAGTCTACACTGACAGGACAGATGAACTTAAACGTCTTGTTGCCTTGGGACCATGTCCTGATGGGCATAAACCGAAAGAGGATGCAAATTGATAATAGGTGATATTGTAAATAGCATTTATTCTGTGGACTATAAAATACATTGAAAATAAATTGCCATATCTATGAAATTTTAATGATTAGAGTATTCAGCACTGTCTGATCAAAAAATACAGAATTGAACTATGAGAAACAGCAGTATTGCTGCAGTATTTCCAGTTTTGCTTAATGATTATTATTCACTCATACTTTGAACTCGTTTTTCATAATCTGATCGACTTCATCAGAAGAGTAGGTTCTTCCTTCTTTAATGGATGTATATCCTTTTTCGAGTTCAGAATTGAGTCTGGAACGGTCCATACCGCCAACAGATGTTGGTTTTCTGCATGAAAGCTGCAGATCCAACGGCAGACCATTTGTGCGAACGATCTCGCTGTAGAACATCTGAATCGCACTGGCTGGAGTAATTCCAAGTTTACTGAGGATTTCTTCAGCAGTTTTCTTAAGTTTTGAATCTATTCTGGCGCATACAACAGAAGTGTTTGCCATTCAGGACATCTCCTTAAGTAATATACAGGTAATACCTTTCCAATAAAATAATATTCCAAATTATGATCTGTTATTAACTTCAAATATATCAGTTATCGTTTGATTTTGCGTTTTTTCATGAAACGAAAAAAAACCATTCTGACCGCTGAAGATGGTAGAGGAATCGAAAAAATCCGCTCTCATGCTAAATAATGATATAATAATTAACATTAAATAAGACGATCGGAAGATATATATGACCAGCGACCCTGACCAACCCCGACGGCGGATAAATAAAGTGCGGGGTCTCGTATTTCTTATTCTGGGACTTGCGGGAACCGTAATAATAGAATATCTCTGCGCGAGAGGCATTATGAATGCCCCTCTGCTTGCACTTATTCCATTCATTGCAGCGTGGGCTGGGTTCGACATGTTCCGCAACGCAGTCAAAAAGCCGGAAAAGTCCGATGTTGACAAGAAAACCGGTGGAGCTTAATATTACTTTGTTCAAGGCGTAGAAGGGGAGTGCGCTTCCCAGATGCTTTAAGAGAGCGCCGCGTGAGGTGCGAGCGGCGCAGCAGCATGGAGTGCAGATGCCGCCCCGGAGCCCTCCGGGAAATAACCGGGGCGTAAGCCGGCGTTAACGGCAGAGAGCGGCATCCTTTCGGATGCAATTCGGGTGGTACCGCGGAAAGATCCTATAGTCCTCCGTCCCGTATCAGGGACGTAGGACTATATTTTTTTAGGAGGATCCCATCGCAAATGAAATGGACTGGCGTAAATGATCTGAGGGAGACATTCCTCAATTATTTCGTTGAGAGGGGACACTACCGCATGGAGAGCTTCCCGCTCATACCTCAGGATGACAAGAGCCTTCTGCTTATTAATTCAGGAATGGCTCCCCTCAAGAAGTACTTCCTTCTCGAGAAGAAGGTCCCGGGCGACAGGGCAACAACCTGCCAGAAGTGCATAAGGACACCTGACCTTGAGAGAGTCGGTAAGACAGCAAGGCACGGCACCTATTTCGAGATGCTCGGCAACTTCTCGTTTGCAAACTATTTCAAGAAGGAAGCCATACCGTGGGCATGGGGGCTTCTTACCGATGTGCTGGAGCTTCCCGAGGACAAGCTGTACGTCTCCGTATTTGAGGACGACGACGAGGCATACGACATCTGGACAAAGACTGTAGGCGTACCCGAGAGCCATATGGTGAGGCTCGGCAGGGAGGACAACTTCTGGGAAATCGGCTCAGGACCGTGCGGACCCTGCTCTGAAATCTATTACGACAGGGGACTCAAGTACGGCTGCGGGAAGCCGACGTGCGGACCGGGATGCGACTGCGACAGGTTCATGGAACTCTGGAACCTGGTGTTCACGCAGTTCATTTCAGACGGGGAGGGCCACTATGAAAAGATGGCCCACGGAAACATAGATACGGGAATGGGCCTCGAGAGGCTCGCATGCGTAATGCAGGGAGTCGACAACCTGTTT
>JBMNPE010000004.1:0-33737 GCA_050943435.1 Oscillospiraceae bacterium
GTGCGGAATTCTGGGAATAGACATGGGAAGGACTGCTGCAGTGGGGGATGCAGAGAACGACGTCCCGTGCTTCAGGACAGCGGGATTCTCGATAGCAATGGGAAATTCTTCAGATTCAGTGAAGTCGGAGGCTGACGCGGTGGTCCCCGGGTGCGACAGCTCAGGCGCCGCGGAGGCGTTATACAGATTCGTGCTCTGAGGGAAAATATTAGACATGAAAAGCGGCAGGCCAAAAACGGCCTGCCGCTGTGTTTATCCTGCTTATCAGCTGTGGATTGCGTCTTTTCTGGCAATGTGCCTCTGGTCCGACGGGTAGAAGAGGTGGTAGAGCATATCCGCTTCAGGGGGATAGATGCATATCTCGCCTGTATTCGAATATATCTTTTCGAATACGTCGCGTATGTCCATCCACTCGAGCTCTTCTATTTCCTCCTTCTGGAATTTCAGGTCTTCCATCTCCACAGGCTTCATGAGCCTGTAGACCTTCACGAATTCGTGGTTTCTGAAAGGCTTCCCGTAGAATTCAGTGTCGGAATCGAGCCTGAATTCCAGAATGAGCCTCAAGTCGCTCTCTTTGATTGATAGTCCCAGTTCTTCTCTGCATTCGCGTATTGCGCCTGTGATATAGTCGTCCCCAGCAGACAGATGGCCCGCACATGATGTGTCCAGCTGCCCCGGATAAGAATCCTTGTGGTAGCTGCGCCTCTGTAGCAGAACATCGTGAGTCCCGTCCCTGTTGTCGCGGATTATGAATATGTGCACAGATCCGTGCAGGTCCCCGTCGCGGTGGACGAGGGAGCGCTCCTTTATCCTGCCCGTGACGGAGCCGTCCGGGTTCCTGATGTCAAAGTATTCCAATGTCAGATGAGCCTCGAAAGGAAGTCGTCGCTGGTCATGACGTCTGCAGTGGTGAGCGCTATCGTGGTGAGATAGCATGCCTGCACCTGCTCAGCTGTGAATGAGCCGTACCCTATGTCGTCGTAGCCGACCGTGCCGGTGAGATCCGAGAGCAGCCCGACGTCAAAATTATACTGGCCTGCGTCCCTTGCAGTCTGGAACACGCAGCAGTCCGTGCAGACTCCTGTGATTATCGTCGTCTTGATCCCGAGCGTCTGGAGGGTGTTGAGGAGGTCTGTCCCGAAGAAGAAGCTGTATTTCTGCTTCTTTATGAGGATGTCACCATCCTTTGGTGCAATGCGGGAGTCTATCTCGGCTCCTGCGGAGCCCTCAACGCACATTTTCCCCTGCTTGATCGGCTCGCAGAACTCGCCGGATTTTCCCATGTTGCTCTGGTCGGGCCTGATTACGTCCTGGGAATATATGAGCTTAACGCCTTTGGCGCGGCACTTGTCCAGGAATTCTGCCATCTTGGGAAGGAATTTGCGTCCCATCTCGACAGACACGCCTGAATCCGGGTCAAGAAAATCGTGCTGCATGTCAATTACAAGCACTGCAGTTGTCTTTGGGTCGAGTTTTCCGAGTTTCATGTCAATTTCTCCTTTGCAGGCTTCAGTCTGCGAATTTTACAGCGGTATCGAGGGCTATCTCCATCATGTCGGTGAAGCTGTTCTGCCTCTCCTCGGCAGAAAGGGCTACCGGCTTGAACAGATGGTCGGATATGGAAAGTATCGAGAGTGCGCGCTTGTTGTTGGCGCACGCCGTCCAGTAGAGCCCTGCAGTCTCCATCTCGACGCAGAGGTGCCCGAAGTCGCGGAGCTTCTCATTGAGCCCCTTCTGGGGATAATAGAAGAAATCAGAGGTGTAGACCTTGCCGACCCTGAATTTGATGTTCCTGTCGCGGGCCGCGCCGACTGCAGCCTCGAGCATGTCGAAGTCCGCGCACGCTGCGAGCTGGCCAGGGATGCCGTAAGCATCGCCGTATGACGAATTGGAGGAAGCAGCCTCAGCGATGACCACGTCCTTTGCCTCAACGCTCATGTCGAGGCCTCCGGCAGAACCTATCCTTATTATCGATTCGACGCCGAACTGCGAATACAGCTCCTGTGTGTACAGGCCTATGGAAGGAACGCCCATGCCGTGGCCCATTACGGAGATTCTCTTGTCCCTGTAGGTGCCTGTGAATCCCAGCATGTTCCTGGTGTCGTTGAAGAGCACGACGTCATGCATGTATTTCTCTGCAACGGCCTTTGCACGGAGCGGATCGCCCGGCATCAGGACGACTTTTGCAATCTCCTCCTTCTGGACTATGCACGCTGAAATTGATTCCTTGTTCGCCATGTTATATTTCTCCTTTGCTGTCAGAAAAGTTTCCTGAGGTTTTCCTCAAACGGGGGATATACTATGCCTTTTTCCGTGACGATGGCAGTGAGCAGGCTGTGATCCGTCACGTCGAAGGCAGGGTTGAAGCATTTGACGCCTTCCGGAATCATCGGCTCGCGGTACCACATGGTCCTGATCTCATCAGGGTCCCGCATCTCGATCTTTATCTTTTCGCCGGAAGGGGTGCCGAGATCTATGGTGGACGACGGTGCAAGAGTGTAGAAGGGAATTCCGTAGTACTTCGCCAGAACTGCCACGCCGGAGGTCCCTATCTTGTTTGCAAAATCGCCGTTTGCCGCGATCCTGTCAGCGCCGACCATGACTGACTGTATCCTGCCCTGCTTCATGACAATGGATGCCATGTTGTCGCATATGCTGGTGACATCTATTCCGGCCCTGCTGAGCTCGAAGGAAGTCAGCCTTGCCCCCTGAAGCAGCGGCCTGGTCTCATCGGAATAGACGTGGATGCTGATTCCTTTCTCGTGGGCAATGTACATGGGAGCTGTAGCGGTGCCATACCCGCAGCAGGCGAGATATCCTGCGTTGCAGTGTGTCAGGATTCCGTCCCCGTAATGAATGAGGGGGAGTCCGTTTTCGCCTATCAGCCTGCACATTTCTGTATTCTCAGAATCAATGGTGCGGGCTTCCTCTATCAGTGCGGAGTGAATTTCATCCGGGGATGAGTTCTTCATTGACCCTGCCTTGTCGAGCATCCTTCCCACGGCCCACGCAAGATTGACTGCAGTAGGTCTCGAGGAGCAGAGATATTTCCCGTTCTTTTCGAGGTCCGAGAGATACTCCTCCGTATTCATGTCCGTCCCGCGTCCGGACAGCACGGCCATGCAGTATGCTGCAAAGACCCCGATGGCAGGTGCACCGCGGACCCGCAGGGTTTTAATTGCCTCCCACATGTCCCCGGGTTCGGATACTGTCCTGTATTCCACGTGCCCCGGGAGCCTGGTCTGGTCGAGAATGGTTATGCTGCCGGCATCATCCGCCATCTTTACAACCTGATAACGCTCTTCTGTGCTCATTCTCCGTCTCCTTTGTTGGCCCTGCCGTATTTGTTGATGGCAAAATCGCGCATCCAGGCGACATCGCGGTCGTCCTCGACGACCGGTGTTCCGACAGCAAGGGCCCTGTAGTAGACTTCCGCCCCTGCTTCCAGGACCTCTGCCACCTTGAAGCATTCCTTTAAGGTTGCCCCTACGCAGACAGCACCGTGATTGGCGAGCAGACATGCCTGGCTGCTGCCGAGGGCTTCCAGGCAGTTCCTGCTTAGCTCCCTGGAGCCGGGAAGGGCATATTCAGCACACCGGACAGTGGAGCCAATGGCCTGGGCTATTTCGTCGGTGACCACAGGGATGTCCTTTCTGAGGACCGAGAACACCATTGAACTCACCGGATGGGTGTGCAGAACGGCGTTAACGTCCTTCCTTGCGGAATAGATCCCCGCGTGCAGGCCTGTCTCCACGCTCGGGACGCGCCTGCCTTCGAAGACCGAGCCGTCCGGCGAGCATACGACTATGTCATCTGGTTTGAGCACGTCGTAGGGCATCCCGGACGGAGTGATGTATATGAGGGATGTCTCGGGGTCCCGCACAGAGATGTTTCCCCAGGTTTCAATGGTGAGTCCGGAACCGAGCAGCTTCCTGCCGGCATCCACTACAGCCTGTCTGTATGACTCTTTTACAATATTGTTATCCATATGAAATATTCTAGATTGAAGAAAAGTGGAATTCAACAACGCCGCGGAGAGGGCCGCCAATAGAGGACAGATAATTGCCTGTGAAAGGTCGCCTTTCGCGCCTATAATATGACGGTGAGAAAACAGGCAGCCCATGCACCGCGTGGCTGCCAGCTGACGATATCACATCAAGGGGGATAAGGAATTGGACGCTTTTTTAGCTAAACTCGAAGAAATAGCAGGATCTGCAGGAGTGAGACTTGCAGGTGCCATTCTGCTGGCCATCATAGGGTCAATAATCATCAAGAAGATTGGAAAGAGGATGGCAAACTCCAAGCGCTTCGGCAAGAAGGACCCGACGCTTGCCAAATTCCTCGTGAGCGCCATCAAGGTGCTGCTGTACGGGATCCTCATTGTGACGGTGGTCGCAATCCTTGGGGTTCCGACTGCTTCCATTGTGACACTCATCGGGACCATGGGCGTTACAATAGGCCTGGCTCTGCAGGGGGCACTCACTAACCTTGCAGGGGGAATAATGCTGATGGTGTTCAGGCCTTTCAACGCCGGGGATTTCGTGACTGCAGGCGGGGAGAGCGGAACAGTCAAGGAGATCTCCCTCTTTTACACCAAGCTCGTGACTCTCGACAACAAGGACGTGCTTGTGCCGAACGGGACCATGATGAACTCAAACGTCACCAATTTTTCTTCTGAGGAAAACAGAAGGGTGGACATAGACTTCACATTTGCGAGGGAAGAGGACACCGGGAAGGTGTCTTCCATAATGAAGAAGGTCATGAGCCGGGACAGCAGGATTCTTCCGGAACCAGAGCCCTTTGCGATGCTGACTTCCAGCTCCGTCGATTCCCTCACCTTCACTGCCAGGGCGTGGGTCAAATCAGAGGACTACTGGCCTGTCTACCAGGACCTGCTCTCCGCAATCACGGATGCCATGAATGAGGAAGGCGTCAAGGCTCCGACGCCACGCTTTGTTACAGAGGAAGAAGCGAAGAAGAACTGAATCTGCAGGATAAAGAAGAGAGCAGTAACAGCTGGATAAACCAATGCTGTTGCAGCTCTCTTATTCCTGTATATTTATGTTTCAGTCCAGGCCCCTGCGCCGCATGCCGACTATGAACAGCACCAGGACAACTGCTGCATTTGCAAGCACAATCACAAGGGACCTGGTGCTGATTTTCATGCTTCCGCTGACCAGGTCATAGACCTGCTGGGTGTAGACGAACTGTGACACTTTCGCTATTTTTTCATTGAAAATAGACAGCATCGGCAGAAAAGCCAGGACGCACATCACAGGCACCGATATGGCCGTGGCACTCATCTGATTCCGGCTGCATACCCCGATAAAAGCCCCAAGCAGGGCCGTGATTATCACTCCGAAACCAAGGTACAGTACAAACAGGCCGACTCCTCCGGCGTCATATGTCCCCTGCAAGCCGATCACGAAAACTCCAAGAAGACAGAGCACAACAACATAAAAGCCTATGCCGATCAGGTACTCCCCGGCACCGACGTTGGCCATTCGCAGCACCCTGAGGGTGTTTTTTTCCTTTTCCTCGGCAATTATGCCGGCAACCGCCACCAGAGGCGCCATGCCTGCATACATGGTGCCGAACAGAGTGACGAAGAAGTTCTCAGGCATGTCTTTGAGGGATATGCTGTTCTGCAGGATGATTGTAATGATCGGGAAGAATAAAAACTGGATCAGCACGCTCTTGTTTTTAAGCGTGTCCTTGACCTGCTTGTGCAGGACTGCACGTATCCTGCGCATGCTCATTGATCGTCGAACCCCCTTCCCGTCAGCTCGATAAACACTGTTTCCAATGTGGGCTCCGATGAATGGATGCTTCTTACGTCGTCCGCTTCGAGCAGCGACGCAATCTGACCCGCATCCTCCGGGCCATTCGCAAATACCAGCTGCCGGCCGTCCCTGGTAATGACGGAAATCCGGTTCTGGGAATTGTACTTTCTGCAGATTTCATCCGGCTCCCCGTATTCGACTATATGGCCTTCATTCAGCAGGGCCACATGCCCGCACAGCTCATATGCCTCCATCATGTTGTGGGTCGTCAGGAATACCGTCTTGCCGCTGCGGCATTCTTCCTGGATCAGCTTGTGTATCTCGCGGGAAGAAGACGGGTCCAGCCCTGAAGTCGGCTCGTCAAGAAACAGGATCTTTGGATCGTGCAGCAGAGCCCTTGCCAGCGTCAGGCGCTGCTTCATGCCCTTGGAGAGCTTGCCAGCCGGTGTCTTCACGGCATCCTGAAGGCCCACCATCCTGAGGTAATCCATGATCCGCCGCTTGTCAGTCCCGTATATTTCGGCAAAAAGGGCTAGATTGTCATAGCAGGACAGCCTCTCGTAAAGACCGGTATTGTCCAGCACCATACCGAAGTTCGTATACATCTTTCCATCAAAGCGGCGGGGATCCACCCCCATGACGGATATCTCCCCGCTGTCCGCCTTGAGCTGCCCGGTAATGATTCGTATGAGGGTCGTCTTGCCGGCGCCTGAAGGCCCCAGCAGGCCGAAAATCTCACCCTGTTCAATGTCAAGGGTGATGCCGGCGAGGACCAGATGATCGCCGAAACTCTTCCTGACCCCTTCCATGCGGATGCTCAGCGGCATGATCGACAGCCCCTTTCATGCTCTGTGTATTTGACGGCTCTTGAGCCATTAATAACACTATCTAATCTTTCACATCGCGGCTGCCGTGTAAACGCAGGTAATGTCAAATTATTGTAAGGCTGAGGATAAATAAAAGACTTGCCCGGCAGCCTGACTGTCAGAGGAGGCACTGGCCTCCAGGGATCAGGGGCAGCTGCAGGAACGGCGGCGCTGGCCAGGCTGTTTTCGGAGTAAAGGAAGACATAATAAATCCCACAGATACTCAAGAGTATCTGTGGGATTTTTGATTAATGGTGGAGCTGAAGAGGATCGAACTCTCTACCTCTTGAATGCCATTCAAGCGCTCTCCCAAGTGAGCTACAGCCCCGACAGCCCTTAAATATTAATACGAGACAAAATCTTTGTCAACGCGGGATTAGAAGCGGAAGTGGTGCAGGAGCTCCAATGCCGCGGCTGTCAGACGATCGGCGCGTCAGTGCGGGATTCCCTCTTTACAAGGGAGAAGATGATGATGTACATCGCTATGACAAATATCAGGAAGACTGCGAGGGCTGCCTGGGTTCCCTTCATTGCACAGGCATCATAAAAACCGTGCAGGGCAACAGGCGTGAGATAGGCGGCCCAGTTGTACTTCTTCGCTTCGGATACGTATCCGTAGTTTGCATACCATTTTGCGCGTCCGTAGAAGAACCCCATCACTACCGCGAATCCCATGTGCCCCGGAATCGACAGGACTGCTCTCGAAAAAGCGACGGAAAGGCCGTATCCGAATACATATTCTATATTCTCAAACGCGGCAAATCCGAGGGAAACAAAGACTGCGTATACAATGCCGTCAAACCTGTAGTTGAAAAACGGGCTCCTCCAGGTTCTCAGGCGGAGGAACAGCATTTTCATGCCCTCCTCGACTGCGGCAACCACGAGGAATGCCAGAAGCAGCGTATAGTAGGGGTTGCTCTCATCCAGCAGCTGGTTGAGGACGGTCTCCCCGATAGTCTCGAGAACTATTGAAGCAAGGGCGGAGAGCACCCCCATGAAGAGAAGTGAGAGAAGCAGAGGCCCGGGTTCCTTCTCTATCTTGTCCTGCTTGTAGATGAAGACAAGCAGGATGACAGCGGGTAGAACCGCTGCCACTACATATACAACCATCATCCCAATACCCATATGGATGTTCAAACTCTCCTTGGCCGTTATTTTGACGCTCTTAACAAATTATATATCCTATGCGGATTACTTGTCACCGTTCAATTTCATGGATGAAGAGGCCGCTCATGAGCTTCGGCTCAAACCATGTGGATTTCGGGGGCATCAGCATACCTGCGTCTGCAACGTCGAGCAGCTCGTCAATGTCTGTGGGATACATCGCAAACGCAGCTGCTTTTCCCTCCCTGCGGGGATCGGCTGTGTCAGTGCGGCTCATAAGCTCGTCCAGTCCCCTCACGCCTCCGACGAAAGATATCCTGGGATCGCTGCGGAGATCGTTTATGCCGAGAACCGGGCCGAGGACCTCGTCCTGGAGCACCGATACATCGAGTGAGGAGACCGGGCTGGAAGAGTGCTTTCTCACTATCTCCGGCCTTGTCTCCAGGGTTCTCCATTCCCCGCTCATATACATGGATACCTGTCCCTTGTGCCCCGGCTTCTGCATTCCCGTGGGCCCGGATATGGAATAAACCCTGGACAGAAGGTCCATAAAATCACCGGAGCATCCGCTCATGTCTGTCACCACGCGGTTGTAGTCCATGATCATGAGCTCGTCGGAAGGGAACAGGACTGACAGGAAGAAGTTGAACTCCTCATCCCCTGTATATCCCGGATGCTCCATGCGCCGCTTTTCAGCAACCCTTACGGCAGACGCGGCCCTGTGGTGGCCGTCCGCGATATAAGTTCTGGGGACGGACCCGAACTCCTTTTCGAGAAATGCTATGGAGCCGGGGCTGTCTACAACCCACACCCTGTTGACCACGCCGTTTTCCGCCGTGAAGTCGTATTCCGGAGGCCTGCTCTTCTTCTCGTTTTCGAGGCAGTCCCGTATGCTGCTGACCGGCCTGTAGGTAAGGAATATCGGCCCGGTCTGCGCGGAAGTCGCGTCGATGTGATTTATCCTGTCCTGTTCTTTTTCGCGCACAGTGTTTTCGTGGCGCCTGCAGACCCCGCTCTCATAGTCGTCTACGCTAGAAAGGCCCACAAGTCCGGTCTGGGACCTGCCGTCCATTGTGAGTTCGTAGATGTAGAAATACCTGCCGGGGTCCCTTACAAATATCCTGTTCCTTAAGCGGCTCTTGAGCATCTCGTCCGCCTTTTTATAGACCTCGGGGGCATACATGTCATACCCTTCCGGGAACTGCGTCTCCGGGCGGTCTATGTTCAGGAAGCTGAGAGGCCTCGAGGCTGTGTATCTGCGGGCTTCCTCACGGGTAAACACGTCGTAGGGAAGGGATGCCACGTCTGCTGCAAATGACTTGTAGGGCCTCACAGCCCGGAAAGGTCTTATCACGGCCATGTGACCGGCCCTCCGTCAGGAATTTGATTCGAGCACGCGGACCCTCAGCACTCCGTCGATGCTCTTGAGCTTTTCCACAGCATTCTCAGGAAGGGGATGCGTGAGATCTATGAGGGTGTATGCGTATGAGCCCCTTGCCTTGTTGAGAAGATTTTCGATGTTCCTGTTGGAGCTTCCGAAAAACGACGTGAACTGGCTCAGCATGTTAGGGATATTCCTGTGCAGTATGGCTATCCTTGCTGCAGATTCGCACACCCCGCCGTCGAGATCCGGATAGTTCACAGAGTGCCTTATGTTGCCGTTGTCCAGATAGTCCTGGAGCTCCCTTGCAGCCATTACAGCGCAGTTTTCCTCTGCTTCCATGGTGGAGGCCCCGAGATGGGGAAGAATTACAGCGTTCTTCATCCTAACGGACTGCGGATTCGGGAAGTCGGAAATATAGCAGGAAACCTTGCCAGATTCCAGCGCTGCTGCGAGGTCTTCATCCCTGCAGAGTGTGTCCCTCGCAAAATTCAGTATCCTCACTCCGTCCTTCATGCCCGAAATGGCCTTGGCGTCGATCATCCCTATGGTCGATTCGAGAGCAGGGACGTGCAGGGTTATGTAGTCGCTCACCTCGAAGATGTGCTCGAGGGACGAAGCGTATTTTACTCCGCTCGAGAGATTCCACGCGGCCATTACGGAGAGGTACGGGTCGTAGCCGTAGACTTCCATCCCCAGGTCCAGGGCCGCATTTGCGACGAGGCTTCCCACGGCCCCGAGCCCTATGACCCCGAGGGTTTTGCCTGAGATCTCGTTGCCTGCGAAAGCCTTCTTGGCTTTTTCTGCGTCTTTCTTGATGTTTTCATCGTCCCTGTGTTCTCGGACCCAGCTTATTCCTCCGGAGATGTCCCTGGAGGACATCATCAGCCCTGCTATAACGAGTTCCTTTACGCTGTTGGCATTGGCACCGGGGGTGTTGAACACCACTATCCCTTTTTCCGCGCACCTGTCGAGCGGAATGTTGTTGACCCCTGCACCGGCCCTTGCGATAGCCCTCAGCGTGGGCGGGAACTCCATTGAGTTCATGTCCGCCGACCTCACGAGGACTCCGGCGGCATTGTCAATGCTGTCAGTCAGCGTGTATCCCTTCCTGAATTTACCCGTTCCCTTGCTGCTTATGCTGTTTAGGCAGCATATCAATCTGTCCTTCATATGTTCTCCCTCTCGAACTTGTCCATGAAATGAACGAGCTTCTCGACGCCTTCGTACGGCATCGCGTTGTAAATGCTCGCCCTGATTCCTCCGACGAGCCTGTGCCCCTTGAGGCTCACAAGGCCCTCCTGGGCGGCTTCGGAAACGAACCTGGCGTCGAGGTCCGCATTTCCGGTTACAAACGGGACGTTCATGAGGGAGCGGTCCTCTTTTCTTACGGTGCTGTGGAAAAGCCTGGATGAATCCAGGTATCCGTACAGCAGGGCCGCCTTCTTCTCGTTGCGCTTCTTCATCTCCTCAAGCCCTCCTATCGACTTGAGCCAGCGGAAGACCTTTCCGCAGATGTAGATGTTGTAGCATGGAGGGGTGTTGTAAAGCGAATTCTTGTCGGCATGGGTCTTGTAGGTGAGCATCGTGGGGGTGCCTGGGAGGACGTCCTCCCTTATCAGGTCATCCCTGATAATCACTATGGTGACTCCTGCGGGACCGATGTTTTTCTGGACTCCGCCGTAGACTATGCCGTATCTGGTGACGTCCATGGGCTCGGACAGGAACATAGAGGAGACATCCGAAACCAGCGTCTTTCCCTTTGTGTCCGGAAGCTTCTTTATAGTGGTCCCGAAGATCGTGTTGTTCTGGCAGATATAGACGTAGTCCGCGCTGCTGTCTATAGGAAGGTCGGAGAGATCGGGGATATAGGAGAAGTTCTTGTCCTCGGAGCTCGCGACGATGTTGACCTTCCCGTATTTTGATGCCTCCTTGGCGGCCTTGTGGGACCAGTTGCCGGTATCGATGTAGTCGGCTATCCTGTTCACCATAAGGTTCATCGGGATCATCGCGAACTGCGTGCTCCCTCCGCCCTGGAGGAACAGAACCCTGTAGTTGTCCGGGATTCCTGCGAGGTCCCTTAAATCCTGCTCTGCATCCTCAATGATCTTCTTGAATTCTGCGGATCGATGGCTCATCTACAATACGGACATTCCCGTTCCCCTGTAATCGAGCATCTCTGCGGATGCTTCTTTCAGGACTTCTTCAGGGAGGCATGCCGGTCCGGCGCTGAAGTTGTAGACTCTGCTCATGTTTCTGAACCTCGATTCATCACAAATTTCTGCCCAATACTGTTCCATATTCAACGGAACTGAATATATATTCACATTATAACAGTCTGTGTGCGGACAGAACTTGTAATTAACGCAGAAAAAAGAGGGAGAGGCGGCTCAAGCATTTGGGCAAAGGTTAGAAAAGGAGTCCTGAGGGGCCGGGCCTCGGGTTTAAAAAAGACTGTTTTCACAATATAATTAGTAAAAAAGCATCGGAGGTATTCTTATGAATGCTCGAGAAAGATATCAGGAATGGCTGGACAGGCTCGATCCCTCAGACCCTCTGAGGAAAGAGCTCCTCACAATTGAGGGAAACGATAAGGAAATCGAGGAGAGGTTCCATCAGGATTTAGCCTTCGGGACTGCAGGCCTCAGGGGAAAAGTCGGCGCAGGAACAAACATGATGAATTTCCTGACCGTCGGCAAGGCGACGCAGGGAATTGCCGACTACATCTCCGACCATGGAAAGGAAGCCATGGAGCGCGGTGTGGTCATCGCCCACGACCCGAGGCACTTTTCAAAGGAGTTCTCTGAGCTGACCGCCGGTATACTCGCTGCCAACGGCATCAAGGTCTACGTGTTTCCGGACCTGAGGCCGACCCCTGAACTCGCATATATGGTGAGAAAGCTCGGGACTATTTCAGGCATCAATATAACTGCATCCCACAATCCGCGCGAATACAACGGATACAAGGCGTACTGGGAGGACGGGTGCCAGGTTTCCAGCGACGTCGCAGACGGAATGTATGAAAAAATATGTGCCGTGGATCCCTTCACGGGTGTCAAGAAGTCCGATTATAAAAAGGACATAGAAGAGGGGAAAATAATCGTTCTGGGACCCGAGTACGACAGGATGTACCTCGACGCCATAGAGGCTATGGCAATACACAGCGGCGACGAGCTCGATCTCGACATTCCGCTTGTATACACTCCTCTCAACGGTGCCGGTTCGATACCTTTCAGGACAATGCTCAAGGACAGGGGATTCCGCCGCTGGAGCATAGTGGAGGAGCAGAAGGACCCCGATCCGGACTTCACGACGGTCGGATACCCGAACCCTGAGAGCCCCGCCGCGTTCAAGCTCAGCGAGGAGCTCGGAAGGAAGACAGGCGCGGAGCTGCTGATGGCAACCGACCCTGACTCGGACAGATTCGCAATAGAGCTTAGGGACGACTCCGGCAACTACAAGTGGCTCAACGGAAACCAGACCGGATACCTTATCGTCAACTACATACTGGAAGGCCGCAAGGACGCAGGCACCCTTCCGAAGCGCGGCGCCATGGTCAAGTCCATAGTCACTAGCTCGCTCTCAACTATAATCGCAGAGTCCTACGGAGTAAGGATGTTCGAGTCCCTGACCGGATTCAAGAACATATGCGGGACGATACCACACGTCGAGGAGCTCGGATATGAATACATGTTCGGGTACGAGGAATC
The DNA here is from genome assembly GCA_050943435.1 of Oscillospiraceae bacterium. Classification (GTDB taxonomy): domain Bacteria; phylum Bacillota; class Clostridia; order Oscillospirales; family Ruminococcaceae; genus RGIG5675. Next base: position 12,845 of record JBMNPE010000004.1, read on the forward strand.
CGTGGGATATGCCGCCTGCCCAGAGATACGAGACAAGGACGGAATTTCCGCAGGAATGCTGGTCGCCGAGGCCGCTGCGTACTACAGGAAGCAGGGCAAGACGCTCTGGAACGTGCTTCAGGACATCTACGCGAAGTATGGCTATTTCAACGAGGACGAGCCGAATATCGTGCTCGAGGGCATTGAAGGCGCGGCGAGGATATCCAGGATGATGGACTACGTCCGTTCACATCTGCCCGAGAAGGTCGCCGGGTACAAGGTGGAAAAGGTCATAGACTACAAGGACGGCTATGAGGACATCCCGCCTTCAAATGTGCTCAGGTTCTTCCTGGAGGGGGACAGCTGGTTCGCAATAAGGCCTTCCGGCACGGAGCCGAAGATAAAGTTCTACTTCTACACGAAGCAGTCCTCCGCAGAGAAGGCTGCCCAGGTCAATGCGGCCATTAAGAAAGACATCTTCGAGATGGTCCAGTCGGTAAAGTAAAGAGAGAAGGACATGTCCTCAAATGAATGAAAATGCTGTTTCTCCTGAAGAACTCAAGAAGTTCTCCGAGGAGTTCAATTCGAATGAGAAAAACATCGTTGCTGCAAATTCCTCAGTGAGGAACGGGTTGGAAGCTGCGGCAGAGGACTACAGGAGCGAGAGGGCCCTCCAGAGCGAATTCAATGTGAGCCTCAAGCAGGGCCCGGTGACGGACCAGAAGAGCAGCGGCAGATGCTGGCTGTTTTCGGCCCTCAATACGATGAGGTACGAGTTCATCAACAAATACGGCCTCGAGTCCTTCGAGCTTTCACAGAACTACCTGTTCTTCTATGACAAGCTCGAAAAGGCAAACTACTTCCTGGAGAGCGCGATCAAGACTGCGGGCGAGCCGCTGGACGGGAGGCTCTACTCCTTCATAAGCATGAATCCCCTCGGGGACGGCGGACAGTGGAGCATGTTCTCGAACCTTGTCGAGAAATACGGGGTTGTGCCGAAATCGGCATATCCTGATTCGGCCAATGCCGAGAAATCCAGGTCTTTTGTCCACTACATAACTTCCAAGCTGCGCGAGGATGCTGCAGAGCTGAGAAAGCTCGTGAATGCCGGGGAATCCATGGAGAAGATAAGGGACAGGAAGGCCCGGCAGCTCAGCGAGATCTACAGGTGCCTGGTCATAGCCCTGGGGGAGCCTCCTGCAAGCTTCGACTTCATAGTGAGAACCAAGGACGGCAAGGTGATGGAGGACCGTGGAATCACCCCGAAGGAGTTCTACAGAAAGTACTTCGGGTATGATTTCGACGACTTCGTGAGCGTGATCAATGCCCCGTCCGACGACAAGCCGTTCGACAGGATGTATACAGTCAAATTCCTGGGCAATGTGGTCGAGGGCAGGCCGGTTTCATACCTCAACCTCAGGATGGACGTCATAAAGAAGGCTGTCATAGCCCAGCTCAAGGACGGCCATCCGGTATGGTTCGGAAGCGACTGCGTTCAGTTCCTCAACAGGGAAAAGGGAATATTCGACAGGCAGGCTTCCGGAATTGAAAACCTCCTCGGGATAAAGCTCGGCTTTACGAAGGGCGAGAGGCTCATGTACGGCGACAGCGCCATGAACCACGCCATGGTGATCCAGGGCGTGAACCTCGGCGCGGATGGAAAGCCCGACAGGTGGCGGATAGAGAACAGCTGGGGAGAGGATTCCGGAAACAAGGGGTATTTCACTGCATCCGACAGCTGGTTCGACGAGTTTGTGTACCAGATAGTCGTGGGGAAGAAGTATCTGGACGATTCAGTCCTCAGGCTGCTTGACCAGAAGATGATCGAGCTTGAGCCGTGGGATCCAATGGGAACGCTGGCCGACTGAACGGGCGGACAGAAAGGCAGAAAAGATGAGCACTGCTTTTTACAAGCAGTGCTCATTTAATTTAAATCTGTTTTGGTTTTGTGCCGGCAAGCCTCAGCTTTTCGGAATGTGAGAGCTTCTTGAACTCCGCCTCCCTCTTCATGGCGGAGGACTTTGTCTCGAAGGATTCGCTGTAGATGAGCTCCACCGGGCGCCTTGCCCTGGTGTATTTTGCCCCTTTTCCCGAGTTGTGTGCCCTGACCCTCGCATCAAGGTCGTTGGTCCACCCTGAATAGAGCGTCCCGTCTGCACACCTCAGGATATAGGCATAGCACAGGTCAGTCTGCACTGGCCTTGTTTTTTCCACTGATGAGCTTTGTGACCCTGTCTTCAACGTATGTCTTTACCGAACTTCTGGGTATGTCGAGGGAAATGGCAAATTCCCCGTACAGGAGCTCCTCTGCCATTTTCATGTAGCGCTCGTCGGTCTGGCTCGTCTTTCTGGCCGGGCCGCCGCCGTCCCCGCGCTTCTGATGAACCGCCTTTATTACAGCTATCATGCTGCTGCACTTGTGGGAGGATATGAACTGCTTGTAATTCCTCTCGGTCTGCTTGGGATCGCGCTCAGCCATGGGCATGGCATCGATCTCAGGTATGCTGTCTATGATCTTCTCAGCCTGCTCTTTGCTCAGAACAGGACGCATGAAGACCTTTGTGTCGACAGGCGTGAAGATCCTCCCGTCCCTGTATATGGGGGACAGGGTATAGTATTTCTTGTTCCTGTCAATAACCGAACTGCTGGGAAGACCGATGTCTTCAACTCTGCATACGCCTTCGCCGCCGTAAACAACCAAATCGCCAATGCTGTACATATGAAACCAACTCCATCCATGCAATGCAAAAAAATGCAAACAGTCTTTTATAAAATTATAGCACCCGTGGGAAAATATTTCTAACCGGGCCGGGAGGCAGGATGCGCATAAAGGCCGCAGGAGCCTTTCCCGCGGCCTTCTCAGGACTTTTCTAAAAGGGGCTGCTTGTCAGCCTGCGCTGCCGTCCGTATAGAGGATGTCCATGTCGCATCCTCCGGCTATGCCGGAAACGCTTCCGGTGCAGCTCTGCTGCCACATCATGTAGTCGCCCTCGTAGTCGTTGGTGTCGGTGTAATATGCAACCCAGACAGACCTTCCAGGCGCTTTCCAGATTCTGGATAAGTATGAGGCGCTCCCGTACAGCATGCTGGAGTATCCCAGGGACTCAATTTCGTCCATGAATGCTGCCGCAGTCATGTTGAGGTCGAGGAAGCTCATTCCGCTTTCCGTAAATGAACCGAAATCCTCCCAGTCGAAGGCAACGGGAAGGTCCAGAGTCCTGCCGTCGAGCTGCTCGCAGAGCCACTGTGCCTGCTCCCTTGCTTCATCAGGGGATGAGGCATAGGAATAGAGGTATACCCCGACTTTTATGCCGGCTGCCTGGGCACCGTCAATATTCTGTATGAATTTGGTGTCGAGCTCCAGGGGGCCTCCGATTCCGCCGGTCTGCACACCTGCGCGGATCATTGCGAATTCGACTCCGGCCTCCTTTACGGCTGTCCAGTCGATATCGCCCTGCCAGGAGGAGACGTCTATGCCGACAGATGTCCCGTCGGCTGAGTACGCCGACCTGAAGCTGTCGAATGGGGTGAGCACTGTCTCCTCTTCCGTGGTGGTGCCCTGGTCTTCCTGAGGCTCGAAAACAATCAGGACAAAGTCCCTGGTAGATGTGTTCCCGCTGAAATCAGACGCGTTGAAGGTCAGAGTGTACTGTCCGGCCGTATCAAAGGAGTAGTCCCCGGAAACAGTCAGGGTCGGAGCCTGGTCGCAGTTGTCCCCGCAGAATGCATATGAGAGCAGGTCTTCCTGGGTTCCCACTTCGACATAGATGACTCCGGGGGCAGTGAGAATCGGCGGCGTGGTGTCAACAACAGTGATGCTTACGGATGCACCGTACACGTTGTACCCGATGTCCGTGTATTCCAGGGTGGAGGTCTGCGTCCCCAGCTCTGAAGCAAAGATATACTCGTCAGGATTTTTGAGCTTGCCGTCCACGACCTCGGCTATGTCCCCGACGCGGACGTAGTCCCCGTATTCCATCACAAGGTCTTCTTTTATGCTTATCTGTGGAACGGGGATGTCAAAGCGGATTTCGGGCACAGTCTCTGTCGATGAGGCGAGCACGCCGGCGCCGTATTCCCAGTACAGAAAAGCTGCGCCGGACAGCAGGAACAGAAGCACATACCACCAGAACACGTGCTTTTTCTTTCTTTTGGAGAATGTGGTGTCCTCCTGCATGGTCAGCCTTCCTGAGGAGGCTTCCAGAGGCACACCGCCGGAATTGGAGGATTTCATGATTTTTTCTGTTTATCCTTCTCCAGGGTTTCGATTATCCAGCTTACGAAGAGGTCCTTGTCGGCGCCTACTCCGAAGTGACAGTTGGGCTTTTCCCCGTCGGGGCGGTTCCTGCGGTCGACGATTGTCTGCCCGTATGCAAAGCCGCGTGAAATGTCGACGTGGCAGCTCCAGTCCTCTGTCTTGAGTACTTCAGGGTGGACCACTGCACAGACCGCCAGGGCATCGTGTATCGGGATCCTGTGCACTGAGTCGCCCACGACGTGGGACAGGTCCCCTGTTGAGCCGTATTTGAGTATCAGGTCGGCGCAGAAATCGGATTCCCTTGTGCCGATCTTCCTTATCCTCTCAGCGTCATCCTCAGTCATGTAGGCTGCGTGAGTGGAGTCGAGGGTGGTCATGGTTATGTCGCACCCGGACTGGAGGACAATTTCCATTGCCTCCGGGTCCACCCAGGAGTTGAATTCTGCGCAGGGTGTGTGGTTTGCCTCCATCCCGCCGGCCATCATAATTATCTGACGGATCTTTGGCACAATCCTGGGATCAGCCCTTATTGCAAGGGCAATGTTGGTCATCGGCCCTACAGCCACAATAGTTATCTCCTTGTCCTTTGAGGCGAGGAGGGTGTTTATAAGGTACACAGCAGCGCATTCATCAGCCTCGTGCGTGGTGAATGAAGGAGTCGGTATGTGTGCGGCGTGGTGGTAATCCTTCCTGAGGGAGTTTTCCCTCATGGGGATCGGCGTAAGGCTCTGGGCAGTTGTCGGGAGAAGCGTGGATGCCAGGGGGTATTCAGCCCCGCGGTAAACCTTGATCTTGTCCTGCATCCCGCAGAATTCCACCATCCTGAGGGAGTTTTCCGTCGTGAGCTTCACCTCGAGGTTCCCGTTGACGGACGTCACCCCGAGAAGGTCTATATCATCCGACAGCATGGCCATCATGAGGGCTACGGCATCGTCTGAACCGGTATCGACATCCATGATTATCTTTCTTTTTTCTGCCATATCGGGCCTCCATAAAATGCAAAATTTCAGCACGAAAATGCGGACATATGATATTATCTCATCATGATGATTTGATTTCAACGAAACCCGGCTCCCCGGGAGGAAGCCGGAATCAATTTCTTGGCATGTGCCGGAGGTGGCTTAATTGGCAAAGGTCGACGCAGGAGAGGAAAGAATAAGAATCTGGGAAGAGTTGAGAAAAGTTGCCCGCCCGGACTCCAGGTTTTCTTTCGATTTTTCGGAATTCATCACCGACTACGAGGGGAGCGAGGAAGGCGCGGAGCTCTTTGTGAAGCAGGATTTCTACAAAAATTCCAATGTGATATTCGTGACTCCTGACAACAATCTTGAGCACCTTCGGGAAATAATCATCAGGGACAGGAAGACGATGATCATGACGAACTACGGGATCTCGAGGGGATTCTTCATAATCCGCCCCGGCGACGTCCCCGAGGGCAGGGAGGAGCTCGCCTCTACGCTTGACGGCGTGCAGAGATTCTGGCACCACAGGACCCTTGCCGCACTCAAGGAGGAAGTGGGCCACGTCGACCTTCTCGTTACAGGCGCAAGCGCCATGACTCTCTCCGGGATAAGGTTCGGAAAGGGACACGGCTATTTCGACCTCGAATGGGCAATGCAGTACACCGCCGGCCTTGCAGACGAGACGTCCGTCATAGTCGGCGTCGGGCACGACTGCCAGGTTACTGACATCGACGTGGAGGTCACGGAGCACGATACGGCGATAGACTGGATAGTCACCCCGACCAGGGTCATAAAGACGCGCGGGGAATTTCCGCGTCCCACATGCGGCATAATCTGGAGCAGGCTCGACAAGGACATGCTGGGCCGCATCCCTCCTCTGCAGGAGCTCTGGTGGAAAATAGCCTGTAAATAACGGACATTTGTTCAGGATTCTGGACCGTACAGCTTCGCGAGGCCTCCCTTCGAGGTCTCGCGATAATTTGTCCCGAGGTCTTTTCCGGTCTCATACATGGTCTCTACGACTGTATCAAAAGACACTTTCTGGGTGGAAGTCAGGTATTTTGCCAGGGAGGCAGCAGTCAGCGCGTCCACTGCAGCAACAGCATTTCGCTCTATGCACGGAATCTGGACCAGTCCCCCGACGGGATCGCATGTGAGGCCGAGATGGTGCTCCATCGCGATCTCTGCGGCGCTCTCCGTCTCGTCGAGGCCCATACCGTACAGGGATGCAACTGCAGCGGCTGCCATGGAGCATGCGGAGCCTATCTCCGCCTGGCATCCGCACTCAGCCCCGCTTATGGAGGCGTTTGTCCTTATTATGTTGCCTATGATCCCGGCTGAGGCAAGTGCGTCGGCAATTTCTTTGTCGCTGCAGTCCTTTGATTTCTGCAGGGCATACAGGACCGCGGGGACTACCCCGCAGCTTCCGCAGGTCGGGGCTGTGACGACTACGCCGTTTGACGCATTCTGTTCCCCGGCCGCATAGGCGAATGCGCAGACTGCCCTGTTGAAGTCCTCGGGGTTCCTCATGTCGAGTCTGCCGCCGTTCCAGAGCATGGCTGCCTTTCTCTTTACACCGAGCCCTCCGGGCAGGACTCCCGAGCGGGAAAGCCCCTCCTCGATCTCGGATTTCATGAGTCCCCATATTCCAGTGAGGAAGTCCCTGAGCCCGGTGCCTTCGCACTCGTATGCGTATCCGGAGAGCGGGATTCCCATTCTGCGGCAGTGTTCCTTTATCTCCTTGAGCGTGGACAGGGGATACACCCCTTCTTCTCTGCCTCCGGCCTCATCGCCGAGGAATACAACGTCGCCGCCGCCTATGCTCAGCACAGTGGAGGAAGCGGTCTTTACTCCTCCCGTATATCCTTCCAGGATCATGGTATTCGGGTGGGGCAGGTCCAAGGCGGTTTCGTCGAACAGGATTTCGGCCTCCGCGGGAGCCAGTTCCGCGGCGACAGCCCTGTCCGTGCCGTGCCCTCTCCCGGTCATCGCGAGCGACCCCATCAGGACAGCCCTGAACCTGTCCGCATCGGGATTCTCCCTCTTGAACCTTGCGGCGGCTGCGGCCGGCCCCATTGTGTGGGAACTGGAGGGGCCGCGGCCCACCTTGTACAGGCTTTTCAGGGATTTCATGCTTCCTTTGGACATACTCACTCCACTATTATCATGCCGCCCTTTTCGCGGCATCCCGTGTCCCAGAGAAGCGCAAGATCGGCCTCGCACCTCTCGCCGAATGATGAAAATATTATCCTGCCGTCATCCGTCATCCCCGTCACCGTGAACCAGTGCCATTCTATGTCGGAGAAAGCCGGGTTTTTGTGGTTTAAAAGCAGGTACTGTATGTATTTTGATTCCGCCAGGGCATTCCTGACAAAGGCTTCCGCCTCGCTGTAAGAGGCCCTTCCGGACAGCTCGCTGTAGCAAACGCGGACGCCCCGGCTGTCTGCGTATTTTGAGAATGAATCCCTGAACATCCCGGTTTCCGGCATGCCTCTGATTCCGGGATAGACATACTTGAACATCTCGACCCCGAAAGCGTTGAAATCCTTTCTGGTGACGTCGAGGCCTTCTATCGGGCAGAGATCCTTTCTGGAACTGTCGAAGGCCGCTATCAGCATGGCTGCGTGGCACGCACAGACAGTGGAACAGCCACCGAGCCTCATCATCGCGCGCGGGAACCTGCGCTGGTCCCCGCCGTAGTGGCCGGCAACTGTGATGAAAGGGAGCTCCGTCATCTTTAGATCCTTTCTGGAAACTGAATATACTATATAATATTATCATTATCAGGAAAATTATTGCTCTTTGTGTGGACATCGAAAGATGAAGGTGCACATATGTCTGAGAAGATCGTTGAATGTGTTCCCAATATAAGCTGCGGAAACAGCCCGGAAACAGTGGAAAAGATTGCAGATGCGGTCAGGAGGTCAGGGGGCTGCAGGCTGGCACAGGTGGAATCCGACCAGGACCACAACAGGTCTGTGCTGACATTTTTCGGAAGCCCGGAGAATGCTGTCATGGCGGCGGTTGAGATGACCAGGACGGCTGCCGGGCTCATCGACCTGCGCACTCACAGGGGAGTGCATCCGAGGATAGGGGCTGTGGATGTGATCCCCTTCGTGCCCATCAGGGGCATGGATATGAAGGAAGCCGCGGCATGTGCATCAAAATGTGCAGAACTCATATGGAATGAGATCGGGATCCCGTGCTATCTGTACGGGGAAGCTGCAAGGGTCCCGGGAAGGCGAAACCTCGCTGACGTGCGCAGGGGAGGATTTGAGGGCCTCCCGGAAAAAATGAAGCTTCCGGAGTGGAAGCCCGATTTCGGTGGCACTGAGCCCCATCCGACTGCGGGCGCCTCTGCAGTGGGTGCGAGGGATTTTCTCATAGCGTTCAATTTTGAGCTGGCTACGGATGACGTGAAGACTGCCCGCAGGATAGCATCTGCAATAAGGGAGAAAAACGGCGGCCTCAAGGGGATAAAGGCCCTGGGACTGTATCTTGCGAGCAGGAATAAGGCGCAGGTCTCGGTAAACGTGTGCAGTTACAGGGAGACTCCGCTGTGGAAGCTCTGCGAAACGGTGGAGGCGCTGGCTCAAAAGCTCGGAACCGAAGTGACAGGCACGGAGCTCATAGGGCTGGTCCCGGACGACGCGATGGCAGAAACTGCAGCCCATTACATGAAGACATATAATTTTAACCGCGATGCGCTGATAGGAGAGGAGATAAAGGGATTATGACCGGTTCATTCGATTTTGCGGACATGAAGATATCCGATTATCTCGAGGAGCTCGCCTCTTCTTCCCCTGCGCCTGGAGGCGGCGCAGCTGCGGGAATTTCCGGAGCGCAGGGCATGGCCCTGGCATCCATGGTCTGCGAGGTGTCCTCGGGAAACTCTAAAATGGCTGAATCAAAAGATGCCCTCATGAATGAGGCATCCGAGGCGAAGAAGCTGATGAAGGAGTTTCTTGAGCTCGCCGGGGCCGACGCATCCGCGTATGCCGGGGTGATGAGCGCAATGTCCCTTCCAAAGAGCACACAGGAAGAAAAGGCCGCAAGAACTGCGGCCCTGCAGGACGCCATGAAGAAAGCGGCGGAAGCGCCTCTCTCCATGATGAGAGCTTGCCTCAGGGGACTAGAAATCTGCGGGGAGATCGCCAGAGCGGGTTATTCGCGGAGCATAAAGAGCGACCTCACGGCGGCGGCGAGGTGCCTCTCTGCTGCAGCAGGCTGCGCTGAGGGAAATGTGTATGCCAACACTGCCTATATAAAGGACGAGGCATTTAAGAAAAAAGCCGAGGGCGAGGCAGCAGAGCTAAAATCTTCCATTGCCGAAAAAGCATCAGAGATCACCGGGTGAGGGACAAAATCACAGAAAAAAACAGAGCCGGCCAGAAGGCCGGCTCATTTAATAATGTCGGTCAGGCCCAGTTGAGGCTCCTCTTGACGGCCTTGTTCCATCCGGAAAGAATGTTCATCCTCTCCTCTTCGGTCATCATCGGCTCAAAGACCCTTCCTATCTTCCATTTGGAGCGGATCTCGTCGAAGTCGGCAAACACCCCAACCCCGAGTCCCGCAAGGTATGCCGCGCCGAGGGCCGTGGTCTCGACCGATTCGGGGCGGATGACGCTGCACCCGAGGAGGCTGCTCTGGAACTGCATAAGGAAGTTGTTCTGGGAGGCGCCTCCGTCAACTTTTAATGCGGAGATGGCGATGCCGGTGTCCTCAACCATTGTCCGGGCCACATCGAAGGACTGAAGGGCTATGGATTCGAGAGTTGCCCTCACTATGTGGGCCCTTGTGGTGCCCCTCGTTATGCCTATTATCGTGCCCCTTGCATACGGATCCCAGTAAGGTGCACCGAGCCCCGTGAAGGCCGGAACCACGTAAACTCCCCCTGTGTCCTCTACGGACCTTGCTATCTCCTCCGATTCTGCGGAATTATTGATGATCTTGAGCTCGTCCCTCAGCCACTGTATGGCGGAGCCCGCGCAGAAGATGCTGCCCTCCAGGGCATAGCTCACCTTCCCGTTGATGTATGAGGCTATGGTGGATACCAGCCCGTTTGCGGATTCGACCGCCCTCGAACCGGTATTGGTGAGAAGGAAGCACCCGGTCCCGTATGTGTTCTTCATCTCCCCCTCGTCGAAGCAGCACTGGCCGAACAGAGCGCACTGCTGGTCCCCGCCGGCTCCGGCTATCGGGATTTCGCCGCCGAAGAGCTCCGGTGCCGTAAACCCGAAGACTCCGCTTGTGGGCATGACCTGCGGGAGAATTGATTCGGGTATCTCGAGGAGATCTAGGAGCTCCTTGTCCCACTGAAGCGTGTGAATATTGAAGAGCATGGTCCTGGAAGCATTGGTGTAGTCTGTGGCATGGACCTTCCCCCTCGTCAGGTTCCAGATGAGCCACGTGTCTATTGTCCCGAACAGTATATTCCCTTTTTCCGCCCTCTCTCGCACGGAGGGGACGTTGTCGAGTATCCACCGTATCTTGGTGCCTGAGAAATATGCGTCCGGGACGAGGCCTGTCTTGGAGCGTATCATGTCGGGTTTTCCGGACTTCTTGAGCTCGTCCGCAAGCGGAGCTGTCCTCCTGCACTGCCAGACTATGGCGTTGTACACCGGGAGCCCTGTGTTCTTGTCCCACATGACAGTGGTCTCCCTCTGGTTGGTTATGCCGATTGCGGCAATGTCAGAGGCTGTGAGGCCGGAGCGCCTGAGGGCATCGGTTGAGACTTCCACCGTCGTCTGCCAGATCTCCATCGGGTCGTGCTCCACCCAGCCGGGCTGAGGGAATATCTGGGTGAATTCCTTCAGGGATTTGGAAACCACATTTCCGTCCTCGTCGAAAATGAGGCATCTGGAGCTTGTAGTCCCAGAATCGAGAGACATAAGGTAGCTCATTGAATGACCTCCGATCCGGCCGCTCTGGGCCCGTCATGATTAGATGATAGGCCGGGTAAAAATGGGGGTCAATCAGCAAAGGGCATAGTTTGAAAGCCTTCTTTTCGGCACTTTGCAGACCTACATATCGGCGCCATTGCCTGTTTACTGACGTGTTTTATGTTATAAAATTAGATTCAGCAGGACAAACTGAATGAACCCTGGAGGTATCGTAATTTGTCGAAAATAGCGGTAATCGGATGCGGAGTCACCGGTGCTGCTGCGGCCTACAAGCTCTCGATGTATGACGACGAGATCGTCATCATTGAGAAGGAGAACGACGTTGCAGACGGGACGACAAAAGCAAATTCGGCGATAATCCATGCCGGGTACGACCCGGAGCCCGGAACCCTCATGGCGAAGCTCAACGTCGAGGGGACCAGGCAGGCTGAGGAGATCTGCAGGAAGCTCGACGTGCCGTACAGGCGCACAGGCTCGTACGTGCTCGCTTTCAGCGCGGAGGAAGAGAAAGTCCTTGAGAGGCTTCTGTCAAATGCTGAGGCAAACGGGGTCCCCGGGGCTGAGATAATCACGGGGGAAGAGGCACGCAGGCGCGAACCAGCCCTCTCGGAGGATGTAAAGGCTGCCCTCTGGGCTCAATCCGCAGGGATAATTAATCCCTGGGAATACTGCATAGCCATGGCCGAGACTGCAGTCAGGAACGGGGCAGAGCTCATGCTGGACACCGAAGTGACCGGAATAGAGCGGCTGGAAAAAGGATTCAGGATAAAGACGTCAAAGGGGGACGTGACAGCAGATTATGTCATCAACGCCGCCGGGGTGGATTCCGGAAGAATACACGAGATGGCGGCCCCGAAGACGTTCAATATAGTTCCCACCAAGGGAGAGTATTACGTATTCGACAAGGAAGAGGGGGACAGGGTAGGTGCCGTGATATTCCAGTGCCCCACAAGCAGGGGAAAGGGAGTCCTTGTTTCCCCGACAGTCGACGGCAATCTCATAGTCGGGCCCAACGCTGTCCCGTGCGATGCGGACGACCTGTCAGTGACTGCCTCCGGGCTCTCGGAAATCAGGGCTGCCGGGGCAAAATCGGTCCCCGGGGTCAACTACGGGGCTGCAATAAGGAATTTTGCCGGCGTCAGGGCCAACTCCGATGCAGGCGACTTCATAATATCGATGGCCTGTCCGGGATTCCTCGACCTCGCAGGGATATGCTCTCCCGGGCTGTCATCTGCCCCGGCAATCGCCGATATGGCGATAGAGCTTCTCGAAAAGGACGGCCTTGTCCACAAAAAGAAGGAAAATGCCGTGGATTCCAGGCGGAAGATAAGGTTCAGGGAAATGGGCTTCAAAGAGCGCGAGGAGCTCGTGAAGAGCGATCCGGCATACGGCAGGGTCATCTGCAGGTGCGAGACCGTAACCGAGGGGGAGATTCGCGATGCCCTCGAGTCTCCCATACCGGCGCGGACACTCGACGGAGTCAAGAGGCGCTGCGGAACCGGAATGGGCAGGTGCCAGGGAGGATTCTGCGGGCCCAGGATCGTCGAAATCCTGGCCGAGAAATACGGGGTCGGCGAGGATATGATTGAAAAAGACAGGACAGGAAGCAGGATACTGACAGGAGAAACGAAGGGAGGCTCGGTGAAATGAGGGATCTTATCGTCATAGGGGCCGGGCCTGCCGGGCTTGCCGCGGCCGAGGAGGCTGCAGCATCCGGGCTCAAGGACATACTCCTCATAGAGAGGGATGACTTCCTTGGCGGAATACTCAACCAGTGCATTCACAACGGGTTCGGGCTCCACTATTTCAAGGAGGAGCTCACAGGGCCGGAATACGCCGCCAGGTTCATAGACAGGCTAGAAGGCACATCCATTGAGACTGCCCTCGGAACTATGGTGCTCGACATCTCCCCGGACCTCACTGTCACATCGGTCTCCAAGGACAGGGGGCTCGTATCTGAGAAAGCCAGGGCAGTGATACTGGCAATGGGCTGCCGGGAGAGGGCCAGAGGGGCTATTGGAATTCCGGGGACAAGGCCCGCGGGAATATTCACCGCCGGGGCGGCCCAGAGATACGTCAACATAGACGGTTATATGGTCGGGAAAAGGGTCGTGATCCTCGGCTCCGGCGACATAGGCCTGATAATGGCGAGGAGACTCACCCTCGAAGGAGCCGAGGTGCTTGCGTGCGTCGAGATGATGCCGTTTACGAGCGGGCTCCAGAGGAACATTTCCCAGTGCCTCAATGACTTCGGGATCCCCCTGTATCTCTCACACACAGTGACAGAGATAAGGGGGAAAAACAGGGTGGAGCAGGTCGTCGTGAGCGAGGTCGACCAGTCCCACAGGCCGATACCGGGTACTGAGACGGTCTATGACTGCGACACGCTGCTTCTGTCAGTCGGACTGATACCTGAAAACGAGCTCACGAGGAAGGCCGGGATAGAGATAGACAGGAGGACCAAAGGCGCCGTCGTCACTGACGACATGCAGACGACCCTCGACGGTGTCTTTGCGTGCGGAAATGTGCTCCAGGTGCACGATCTGGTCGACAATGTCACGGCCGAGGCCATAAGGGCGGGCAGGAGCGCCGCGCAGTACGTGCTGAGCGGCAGGAAGAGGACGTCCTGCTATGATGTTGCCCCTTCCGGGTCTGCATCATATGTCGTCCCGCAGAAAATACGCTGCGACGCCGAAGGGAACGTGACTCTTTCATTCCGCGTCAGGAGCACGATCCCATCCGGAAAGATAGAACTCAGGCAGGGAGACAGAAAAATAGTGTCTCTCAAAAGAAGCGACATGACGCCGGGGGCAATGCAGCAGATTGTGGTGCCCATGAAGCTCATGGAAGGGCTCAATCCGGACAGCGGCCTGACACTCGACGTCGGGGAGGCATGACAAATGGAAATGATCTGCATCAACTGCCCCAAGGGCTGCAGGCTCAGGGCTGAAAAGACCGCGGACGGATGGGAGATAAGCGGATACTCCTGTCCCCGCGGAAAGGAATATGCATATTCTGAAGTGACTGATCCGAGGAGAACCCTGACTTCCACCGTCGTGGTGAAATCCGGGGCCATAAGGAGATGCCCCATGAAATCGGCGTCCCCGATCCCCAAGGATCTTGTGAAGGAAGCTGCAAAGGCCCTGGACGGAGTGGTTCTTGAGGCCCCTGTGAGAATAGGGGACATAGTCGTAAAGGACATTCTCGGCACGGGCTGCGATATTGTGGCCACGAGGAACATCGACAGGATATGAGCGGACCCAGATTCCTGATAACCGGCGCGGCGATGATAGACAACCTCCATTTCGCCGGCGGAGAGCAGGTCAACGGAATAATGGGAGGCTGCGGCATCTATTCCCTCGCCGGGGCATCGCTGTTCTACGACGGCTGCACTGCCCTGGTCGGCGTGGGAAAGGACTTTTCCCAGTATTACGGGGAGTGGATAAAGAATAACGGCATAGATACCAGGGGCTTTCTCGTGAGGGATGAGCACACGGCGCAGACCGTGCTCACATACCACAGCGACGGAAGCTATGACAGCAGAAACATCTATTCGGGAAAGCCCGGAATGCATTCAAAGGCCCTGGAACTCGGCATGGAGGATCTTTTTCCCCTCCTCCGGGGGGTAGAGGCCTTATATCTCTATTCAGACATAGACGGAGTCTACGGGGACGCATATGTCCTCAAGAGGCACTTCGGCTACAAGATAATGTGGGAGGCCCCCAACTGGATAGGACCTGACTATCTGCCGGTGCTCCTGAGGACTGTTGACAAATGCGACTACTGGTCCATCAACAGGAAGGAAGCGCGGTCGGTTTTCTCCGTGGATACAGACGACAGGGCTATAGGAGGCATCAGGACCATAGGAAAGCCGTGCTATTTCAGGACAGGCCGGGAAGGGGCGTACATGGTCATGCCGGACGAAGTGTTCAAAATCCCGTGTGCGGTCATACCCGGCACGCCGGAGGGCGGAGGGGACCTTTCCACAGGATGCGGGAACTGCTCCACAGCCGCAGTCATGGCGGGACTTGCTGACGGGAAAAATCCCCTCACTGCAGGGATCATGGGCAGCGTCGCAGCCGGATACAACGCCATGCAGTACGGCCCGCACAGGGATCTCGGAAGAGAGACAAGGCGTGAGGCGGAGAAAATCGTGAGCACAATGCTGGCTCAGTACATGAAGGGACAGTGAAGACATTGAAATATCCGAGAAACGTTCCATCAACTGCGGGCAGGACCATGTCCGCTGAAGGCGGGGAAATGGAGCTTCCCCGCAGCTTCGGAGACAGGATGATACTTCGAGGGGGACGCGTCATCGACCCTCTCAACGGAACTGACTGCATCAGGGATGTTGTGATTGAAAAAAACAGGCTTGAAGGCTCCTTTGAACACGTTGAAGCCAAAAAAGGCGACAGGATCGTAGACTGCACCGGGCTGCTTGTGCTGCCCGGGCTCATAGACATGCATGTGCACCTCGGGGATCTCTTCGAGGTCTCTACCGACCCGATTTCCCATGCGGCTGCCGACGGGGTCACAATGGGGCTTTCCCCCGGGGCGGGAAACACCTTCCTTGCGCCGTCGCTGCTGGGGGCAGAGGTGGACAGGGGAGTCCCTATCAACCTCGGGCTCTACATAGGAGCCGCCGCAATGATGTCCACAATGCTCTCCAAGGAGGAGCTCGTTCTCCTTTTTGAGGGGAAGCTCGATCCGGGCACTGCCGCGGAGAAAATGACGAGGAATGCCATTGGAAACACCACTGCCCCGTTTGCAGTGGGGATTAAGGACCACATGGGACACTTCCTCATGCCTGACGACAGGATACGGGATGTATTCGAGATAACGGACAGGGCGGGACTCGTATACATGAGCCATACCCAGGACCCGGCCCATGCAGAGAGGATGGTATCGCTTTCAGACGGGCATCCGCTGCACCTGGCACACGCAACGGCAGCCGGATGCGGAACGCATGACGATCCTGAAAGGGGTATGAAGAGGGTCCTTGATCTTGTAGGCGGAAATGTCACAGCAGAATTCGTCACGACCATGCTGAGGCCCAACAGGGGCAACAGGGAAGGCCTTGTGATGACCGAGGGATCCAGGGACCTTGCGCTTCAGGCACTGGCAGACGGAAAGGTCAAGATACTGGTTTCGGACGGGCAGAACGATGCCACCATGAAGGGCTTCGGGGACACGAGGGACGATGTCCCGGCAATACTGGAACTGGCCGAGGAGGGCGTCGTGACACTCCCTGATGCCGTCGCCATGATGACGTGCAATCCGGCAGAACTCCTCTCCGAGAGGACGCACAACCCGTTCTTCCGCCGCGAAACAGGCCATCTTGGAAAGGGAGCCCTGGCCAACGTCACGGTCGTCGATCCGGTCAAAAAATACGCAGTTTACACAATCGTAAACGGCAGGATAACAGCCTTTGAGGGAAGAACCCTGCGCAGCGGATACGGCGCTGGCGGCTGGATAAGCAGGTTTGGAATGGCCGAGAGAACCGGCGTCGGTGATTTTCCGATGTTTTCGGTGGAAGTGTGATGCAGATGGATGAAATAGAGCTCCTTAAAAGATTTGTAAAGACAGACACATCCCATCCCGAGGGAAACGAGAAGAGGATGACAGACATCCTCTGCGGGCTCTGGCCCGATACCGCTGAAAAGACGCTCATAAGGCACTCTGACTCGAGATATTCACTCATAGTGCGGATAAAAGGAAGGCAGAAAACCCCGGGGACGGCATTCCTCGCACATATTGACACTGTCGCCTTTGGGGACAGGGATCTCTGGACAAGGGACCCGCTCTCGGCCGAGATAGTCGGGAATGAGCTCTGGGGACGCGGATCCGTAGACATGAAGGGCGGATGCGCCGCCATTACGGCAGCAGGGATAGAGCTCCTTGGGCAGGGATTTGTTCCTGAGCACGACATGCTCTTCTGCTACACTGCTGACGAGGAGGAGTACGGCACTGGAATAAGGTCCATGGTGTCCGGCGGATACCTGGACGGCATCTCAAGGGTGATTGTATGCGAGCCTTCAGGGCTCAAGACAGGATGCTGCGAAAAGGGCTGCATATGGATAAGCCTGAGGGTGACCGGCTGCCAGTCCCACGCATCGAGGCCTGAGCAGGGGCTCAACGCCGCCGAGGGAGCCATAAGGATAATCTCCGAATTCAAGGCCGGGATGGACACTTCCTCCCTGGACAGTCTGCTCGGCAGGAACACCTGTTCGCTCACCGTGTTCAAAAGCGGTGTAGGCAGCAACATAGTCCCTCCGTCTGCAGAAGCAGTTGTCGACATCAGGACGATACCAGGAACCTCAAATGAAAAGCTCATTGAGGCGTTCAGGGAGTGCTGCAGGAAGCTCTGCTCTGAGGATCCGAGATGGAAGGCCGAGGCGGAGGTCATCAACGACAGGGCCGCGGCGGGAATGGATCCCGACGGGGAATTCACAAAATCGATAATGGAGACCGCCCGGAGCGAGGGGATAGAGACCAGGCCTGCCGGGATATACTTCTACACGGACATATCGCAGGTTGTCGGGAAGCTTGACGTCGATTTCTGCATTATAGGCCCGGGCGACGAACTCATGTGCCACAAGACCGACGAGAGGATCGATGTGGACCAGGTGAAAAAGGCCAAGAAGCTGTACCTGGCGCTCATAAAGAAGCTGCAGTAATACATAAAAAACTGCAGTAATAGAAATGGGCCGCGGGATTTCCCGCGGCCCACGCTTTATGAATTTTCCTGTTCACCAGAGATTGAGCATCTCGTTGTAGAGCCCCGTGTAGCTCACTGCGGCGCGCTTCCAGGATGAATCGTATGCCATGTCGCGCTTCATGAGGACCTCCCATCTCTTCGGGTCCTCGTATACTGCCTTTGCGCGCAGGCAGGCGCCGAGCATGTCGTGTGCATTGTAGCTCTTGAAGGTGAATCCGTTGCCCTTTCCGTCCCCGCTGTCCGTGATCGTGTCCTTGAGGCCTCCGGTCTCCCTGACTATCGGGACTGTACCGTAGCGCATTGCTATCATCTGGGAGAGGCCGCACGGCTCGAATTTGGAAGGCATGAGGAACATGTCGGAACCCGCATATATCTTCCTCGCGAGCACAGGGTCGAATGCCAGCTCGAGCCCGAATCGGCCCGGATACTTGCCGGCGAAATACTTGAAGGTCTCCTCGTAGGAGTAGTCCCCGGACCCGAGCATCACCACGTAGAGCCCGCACGTCATCATGTAGTCGAGGATGTACTTCACGAGATCGAGGCCCTTCTGGGCAACCATCCTCGTGACCAGGCTTATGACGGGACCGGCGTTCTTCTCGAGCCCGAATCTCTCTATGACCTCCTCGCGGCACTTTTTCTTCCCGGAGAGGTTGCTGGCTGAGAAGTTTGCGGCGAGGCTCTTGTCCGTCTCCGGATTGTAGAGCTCGGTGTCTATCCCGTTGAGGATTCCGCATGTCTTGTACTGGCAGCTGCGGATTATCGGGTCGAGGCCGTATGCATACCACGAATCGGTGATCTCACGGGCATATGTCGGGCTGACCGTGGTCACCTTGTCCGAGCTCACGATTGCGGCCTTCATGAAGTTGGCGCATCCCTGGTACTCCATGACGCCTGACATGCTCTTCGGCATGCCCAGGACATCGTCGAGGAGCTCCATGCCGTATTTGCCCTGGTACTGGATGTTGTGGATCGTGAACAGGGTCTTTATGCCGGAATACTTTGGGTTCTGCCTGTAGAATGCGTTGATGTAGACGTTTACCAGGGCGGATTCCCAGTCGTTGGAGTGGATGATGTCAGGTGTGAAATCTATATGCTGGAGCATCTCCAGCACGGCCTTCGAATAGAACGCAAACCTCTCGGCGTCGTCGTAGTATCCGTAGAGGCCGGACCTCTTGAAATAATACTCGTTGTCGATGAAGTAGAAGGTAACTCCCTCATGCACGAGCTTGAAGATGCCGCAGTACTGATTCCTCCAAGAGAGAGGAACATTGAAGTTGCAGATGTATTTCATCTTGAGGCGGTATTCGCTCTTGATATCGCTGTAGAGCGGCATTACCACCCTTGTGTCGATTCCCGAGGCATTGAGAGCCTTCGGCAGGGCCGAGGAGACATCTCCGAGACCTCCGGACACTGCGAACGGAGCGGCTTCGCTTGTGACGAAAAGAACCTTCATGATATCCCTCCTGGAATGCTGCTCAGACGTGAGCGTATTTAGAAAGATACATTGGATAGCTGAGATTGCCGGAGAGCTTTGTCCCTCCGCTTATGGACACTTCCTTGTCGGCGATGACGCAGGAGAGCTCAGCTCCCTCACCGACGACATCCCCCTTGAAGAGAACGCAGTTGCGGACCACGGCTCCCTTGCAGATCCTCACTTCCCTGCCGAGAATCGAGTTTTCCACTATGCCGTCGATGACGCATCCGTTCCCGAGATTTGAGTTGGTCACCTTGCAGTCAAGGCCGTATTTCGTAGGCGGGTCGTCGTGCCTCTTTGTGTAGATCGGGTTGGATTCCGTGAACAGTGCGGCCCTCACGTCCCTGTCGAGAAGCGCCATGTCTGCCTCGAAATAGCTGCGGACGCTGTAGATCCTCCTGACGAAGCCTTCATGCATTGCGCATCTTATGTCGAGGGTGTCGATGTTTGCGGCCAGCACATCCCTCTCAAAAGACGTCTTCATATGGCTGGATGCCTGTTTCACAAGCTCGGCCAGCAGCTTGCGGCTTATGACGAGGACGTTCATGGAATAGTGGCTCCCCTTGGCTGCCGCGGTGTTTATCATGATGTCCCTGATCCTGCCGGTCTCATCGGGAGTCACTACGACGCAGTCCTGGACCATGACCGGGTTGTAAGGAAGGTCGCAGCAGAGCATCGTTATATCCGCGTCGGAGTCGATGTGCTCATTGACCAGGGCTTCGAAGTCGATGTTGGCGACGTGGTCGCAGCCCATCAGGATGACGTACTCGGCGTTCGAGTCGGTTATGTAATTGATTATCCCGGACAGAGAGCTAATCCTGCCGGAGCTTACCTCCTTGGATTCAGCGTCGCTGAAAGGCGGGAAGATGGAAATTCCGGTGAGTTTCCTGTCGAGGTCCCATTCGCGTCCGGTTCCGATGTGGTCCATGAGGGAGTGGTAGTTCTTGTTGACAATCACACCCACCTGGTGGACGCCGCGGTTGACAAGCCCCGACAGGTAGAAGTCTATCTGTCTGTAGCTGCTGCCGAAGGGCAGGGAAGCCATCGACCTGATGGCGGTCATTCCGCTCACGGCAGAATCGTGCATGTTGGCGAAAATAAGGCCCATAGTCTTGCTCTTGAGCATTATTCATCACCGCCTTTCACATCGTTGTAAACCATGTCTTTTGCGGCAATCACCGCTCCGCTCCCGACAGTGACCCCCGGGGCGACCACGCTGATGCCCCATTTGTCCTTGTCCTCGACGTTTTCAGGCCTCTGGCCTACCTTTGCCCCGGCCTTTATGACGGCACTTTCGCCTATTATTGAATACTGAATTGTGGCGCCTTCCTCGACGACAGTGCCGGGCATGAGAATCGAGTCCCTGACGTCGGCTCCTTTCTTGATCGTGCAGCCGTATGAAACTATCGAGAAATCAACAGTGCCGTCGATCACGGATCCCTCGCACACGAGGGAGTTCTGCACGCTTGACTGGTCGCTCAGGAACTGGGGCGGGAGGCTTTCGTTCCTTGAATAGATCCTCCAGGAATCGTCCCAGATGTCAAACGGCATATTCGGGTCGATGAGGTCCATGCTGGACTCCCAGAGGGAATCGATTGT
>JBMNPE010000005.1:0-33530 GCA_050943435.1 Oscillospiraceae bacterium
CCTTCTCACCATCTCCGTGAGAAGCCTGGCATTGAGTACGGCCTCCCCCTGTTCTTCAACATTTCCCTTTATTTTTGTTATTATCGCTATTTCAAGATCATATCCCGTGAGCTCAATTTCATCCGTTCTCGCTACTATATGAACTCCTTCGAGTACACTCAGGTTAGTCGTGCTGACGATCGCTTTTCCTACACCGCTCAGTGCGTTGTTGAGGTCGTCTCTTCTGCAGGTGAATTTCATATAAGCCTCCGTAAAATAATTTGTTTTATAAAAGAAAACTTATTAATAGGATTAGTAGTATATCCGGTTGATACTGTGGAAAATTCCCGATCTTCTCTAAGCCTTTAATTTTTCAAACGGAGGAACCCTGTTGAAAATAGTACTCCGTGAATGTTGAAACAAATTTTGAGAAGAGGGGAAAGTGAAAATGTTGAAAAGGGGTCTGTTGATAACCGTTGATTTGTTAATTCTTTGAGTTCTGGATTATGTCGTCGACCATTTCCCTCATATGCTGGTCGGTTTTGAGCTGCTGGCGGACCTTCTTGAGTGAATGCGTAACTGTCGCATGGTCCTTTCCTCCGAAGCTGTCGCCGATTTCCTCAAGAGTAATGCCGGTTATCTCCCTGATGACATACATCGCTATCTGTCTTGCCTGTACTATGTCGGCATCGCGCTTCTGGGATTTTATGTCGCTCTCGGAGATCCCGAAGGTTCTCGAAACTTCCCCGATGACCTTGTCTATCGTGATCGGCACGGGCCTCTCCTCGTGCATGATGTCCTTTATTGCAGCCTGTGCGTCCGCAATTGTGGGCGGGGAGTTGTCCATGAGCCTGTAGGCATACAGTTTCTTAACTATTCCTTCAAGCTGCCTTATATTGTCCTTCAGGTTGTCTGCTATGAACTGCGCCACCTCATCTGAAAGGGGATATCCCAGATCCTCGGCCTTCTGCTTAAGGATCGACACCCTGGTCTCATATTCCGGGGGTGTGATGTCCGCTATGAGGCCTGATTCGAATCTCGTCTGGAGCCTGTCCGTGAGGGACTTTATTTCCTTGGGCGGGCGGTCTGACGTCAGGACAATCTGCTTGCCCGCAGTTGCAAGGGAATTGAAGGTGTGGAAGAATTCCTCCTGGGTGCTCTCCTTTCCTCCTATGAACTGGACATCGTCAACGAGGAGGACATCCAGGGTGCGGTACCTCTTGTGGAATGATTCGGTATTGCCCTGCCCGATTGCGCTGATGAGCTCGTTGGTGAAAGTTTCGCTCTGGATGTACAGGACGGCAAGCTCGGGCCTCGTCTTCGAAAGCTCGTTCTTGATTGCAAAAAGGAGATGGGTCTTTCCCAGTCCGGAACCGCCGTATATGAAGAGGGGGTTGTATGCCCCGGAAGGATTCTTGGCAACTGCGAGGGCGGCGGCATGGGCAAACCTGTTGCCCGGGCCGACTATGAAGTTGTCAAATGTGTAGGCGCCTTCCCCTGAAAAAGTAATGCCTCCTGAAAGGGGGCTCTTTTCTTCACTGCCGGCTGATTCCCTGCTTACGAGGTTTACCTTGACAGGGAACCCCAGGACTTTGAGGAAACCTTCCTCCAGGAGGGAGCTGTATCTTTCCTGAACGGTATTCTTAAGCCAGTCCGAACTCACTGACAGGACAATGACATCATCCGTCATGGATACGGGCTTGAGCGGTTTTATGAACAAGTTGTGCGAAGTTTCCGACATCTTTGTCTTGCAGAACTCGGAAACTGCTTCAAAGCACTGTTCCAGTGATTCCATCAGCAGCCTCAATTCCTTTAAAATAATACAATATAAAATATAAAAAAATTATATCACTATAACAGTACCGGCACAACCTTGCCGGAGGTCCGCAGATGCCTATTTAAAGCTAATCTGCTTGACAGTTACCAAGGGGTAATATATACTTGCTTTTTGCAAGGTTTGAACGCAGTGCAGGTATAACTATACGCTGAAATAATAACATTTACGGAAGGAAAAATTTTTAAATGGAACCCACATTTCACCCCAAAAAGAAGCAGCGCTCCAAAGTGCACGGATTCAGAGCACGCATGAGCACTTCTAACGGACGCAAGGTCCTGTCCCGCCGCCGCTCACGCGGAAGAGCGAAACTCAGCGCCTGAAGCCAGTCCTCACGGAATGGCTTTGTTTTTTCATGAACAGCGAACGTAGAACTCTAAACAGAAACTACGAATTCAGAAAAGTCTACAGGAACGGAAAGAGTTTTGTATCGCCCCTGCTTGTGACGCACGTACTCCGCAGGAAAAGCGGAGGAATCTATACTGGAATTTCGGCAAGCAGAAAGATAGGCTGTGCGGTAAGACGCAACAGAGCCAGAAGG
The DNA here is from genome assembly GCA_050943435.1 of Oscillospiraceae bacterium. Classification (GTDB taxonomy): domain Bacteria; phylum Bacillota; class Clostridia; order Oscillospirales; family Ruminococcaceae; genus RGIG5675. The sequence goes on from JBMNPE010000005.1 coordinate 2,355, forward strand.
ATAGTCAGGGCAGCTGCGGCAGAAGTCCTGAGGGACGCTGCCGGCAGCTATGACATCGTATTTACTTGCAGGACGGCAACAGCCGCATCCAAGACTCCCGATGTGGCCAGAACTATGAGGGAGCATTTGAAAAAAGCCGGTATAACGGATTAATGGGAAAGATAGCAGTTTTTCTGATAAGGCTTTATCAGAAATATATTTCGCCTATGCTGGGAAAAAACTGCAGGTACATTCCGACATGCTCGGAGTATGCCGTGCAGGCCATTCAGATACACGGCTTTTTTGCAGGATCATGGCTTGCATTCAAGAGGATACTGCGGTGCAATCCATGGGGAGGGAGCGGATACGACCCTGTCCCTCCCAAGAAGGAAAAAGTCAAATAATTCTCTGGAGAAAAAAATGAGGAAGAAGAAGGTAATAGCCGCTTTACTGGCTGTCCTCGTGATCGTTTCGCTGACCGCCTGCGGAAGTTCAAGTTCGTCCGGCTCGTCGGGATCGTCATTCTGGGCATTCATAGCCATCCCTCTCGGATGGATCATGAACCTGTGCTACCAGCTCTTTAATGATGTCCTGCACTTCCCGCTGGCCTACGTCTTTGCGATGCTCCTCTTCACGATCATCACAAAACTCATACTTTTCCCTCTGTCATACAAGCAGCAGAAGAGCTCCGCCACGATGGCAGCCTTCTCGCCCATGATGGAGGAAATCAACAAGAAATACGCCAATAACCCTGAAAAGAGAAATGAAGAGCTCCAGAAGCTTCAGTCCGAGTACGGCTACAATCCTGCTGCGGGCTGCCTTCCCCTGCTCATACAGTTCCCCATAATCTTCGGTCTTGTCGAGGTCATATACAGGCCTCTCACATACATGATCAGGATTCCGTCGGCTGTCCTGTCGGCCCTCGAGAGCCTGATCGAAGTGTCATCTGCAAACTCCAGATATATAGAGACTTCCGTAATCGAGGCGGTAAAGACGACCCCGGCGCTGTTCTCGAATGTCGCCGTTGACGGATACACTTCATCCCAGATTGCTGAATACATCCAGAAGATAGCTGATCTCGACATGAGCATCGGTCCAATAAACCTCTGGGAAAAGCCGGTATTCGGGGCAAATCTCACCATCCTCGTGCCGCTCTTTTCCATTGTGACAATGGTGCTGTCTTCGATATTCTCAATGAAGGCCGCAGGCTCCTCCGGGCAGAATCAGGGCAACAGGCAGATGCTCATCACCACAATCCTCATGGCAGCCATGTTTGCGTACTTCTCATTCACATACCCGATGGGCTTCAGCCTTTACTGGGGATTCCAGAACCTCGTTGCAATAGCCCAGTCCTTCATTCTCAAGAAGATGATCAATGCCGACAAGGTCAAGGCTCAGGTGCAGGCAAAGATAGACGCCAAGCGCGAGGAAAAGAAAAAGAAGAGAGTAATTACTTATGAGGACAACGGCAAGATCATTTCAAAAGAGGTGACAGGCCAGGAGCTCGCAAGGATTCGCCTGCAGAAAGCAAGGGAAATAGATGAAGAGCGCTATGGCGAATCAGACAGATCAGCCCAGAGCGGTGCAAGCAGCAAGTACGACAGCTGACAGGAATCGGCCGGTCCCTGTGCGTGGGGAACGGCATGCGTTATTTGTTTGGAAGGAATAGGAAATGCAGGAATTGATCATGACCGGAAAGACGGTCGAGGAAGCGGTGGAGGCCGCGTGCAGAGAACTTGGCAAAACAAAAGGAGAGGTGACTTTCGAAGTCATTGAAGAGCCCAAGAAAAAGCTCTTCGGTTCACGCCCTGCCAAGGTGAAGGTGAGCACTGTCGACGAAATGTTCTCGGTAAAGGACCTGCTCAAAGGGTCATTTGAGGAAAAAGAGGAAAAGAAGCCCCAGCCTGAGAAGAAGGCAGAAACCCAGAAGAAACAGGAACAGCCGAAGGAAAGACCTGCCCAGAAGCCTGCCAGAAACAGGGCTGAAGAGAAGAAGCCTGAGTCTGCAGGTGAAGTAAAAGCTGTAAAAAACGAGGAATCGGCTCCTGCCGCAAAGGCAGAGGAAAACGCACCCGAGCCCCAGAAGGAATATGTGCCTCTCGATGAGCTTCCTGCCGGAGCGGCAGCAGCCCTCGAATATCTGAAGAGCATTGCCGAAAAGCTCGGCGCAGGCGACTGCGAATACAAGGCGTCCAGGATAAAGGACGGCATTCTGTTCGAGATAAGCGGAGACCATGCCCCCGCACTCATTGGAAGCAGGGGAGACACCCTCGATGCCATCCAGTACCTCTGCCTGCTTGTCTCCAACAGGGCAGGCGGGGAATACTGCAGGATCTCCCTCGACGCTGTGGGATACAGGGCGAGACGCGAGAAGGCCCTGAGGGAGCTTGCATTCAAGACTGCAAAAGAGGTCCAGAGGACCAGGTACAGCAAGACCCTTGAGCCCATGAATCCGTATGAAAGGCGCATAATCCACAGCGCGATACAGGAAGTAGAGGGAGTCAAGAGCGATTCGGTCGGATTCGACCCCAACCGCAGAGTTGTGATCTCTCTCGAAAGCGGCGGGCTTGAACGTCCTCCGAGGCGCCGCGGGAGAGGCCGCGGAAGATACGACGGACGCAAGGGCGACGGACAAAGGTATCAGAGGTCCAGAAGGGAAGAGGCCATGACCGAAGAAGCTCCTGCACATGAAGAGACAGTCCAGAAAGAAACTGAAACCGCACCTAAAGCTGATGTCAGCAAGGAGAATCAGCAGGAAAACAGCGATCTTCTGTATAGAAAGATCGAATTATAACAGATAGTATTATATTGTTGAGAGACTGGTTCGGCCGGCTTGTCAAAGGAGTCGCTCGAAAGGCCCTTTAAAGGGGCTTTTCTGCGGCTTTTTTGCTATCGTGACGGAAGGTGAAGGAAAAGAACATGGATACGATTGCCGGAATTGCCACACCTCCGGGAGAAGGAGGCATAGCGGTAATAAGGATTTCCGGGGACACTGCCTTTGAGACAGCCTCAAGGGTTTTCAGGCCCAGAAATCCTTCCAGGAGCATACTGAAGGCAAAGGGCTATACTGCTGTCTTCGGGACGGCGGTCGACGGACCGAGGGAGATAGACGAAGCAATAGCCCTGGTCTTCAGGGCCCCCAGAAGCTATACGGGGGAGGACGAGGTTGAAATTCAGTGCCACGGGGGGAATATTGTCCCCAAGGAGGTGTTCCGCGCCGTGCTCAAGGCAGGCGCCTCACCTGCCGACCGCGGGGAATTCACTAGAAGAGCCTTCCTGAATGGAAGGATTTCCCTCACCGAGGCGGAGGCCGTCGCAGAGATAGTGTCGGCGCAGTCAAGGCAGGGGGAAGCCGCTGCCTATTCCCTGATGAAGGGATCACTCTACAGGAAGACCCAGGAGCTCAAGGCATACCTGGTGGAGGCGGAAGCGGACATCTCTGCTTCCATCGAATTCCCGGACGAAGTTTCCGATGCCGACCCCGAGGAGCTTAAGGGTCTGGTTTCCAGGGCCCTGGACGGACTTTCCTCTCTTCTCTCGAAATACGACACAGGCCAGGCTGTCATGAGGGGCATTCCCGTCGTGATAGCGGGCTCCCCGAATGTAGGCAAGAGCACAATCCTCAACCTGATAACGGGGACCGACAGGGCCATAGTTTCCCCGGCAGCTGGGACCACAAGGGACATAATAGAGGCTTCTGTAGACTGCGGCGGACTCACACTAATCCTTTCCGACACTGCGGGGATAAGGGACACGGATGACTACGCTGAGGCAGAAGGCGTGAGGAGGGCACTCGACAGGATAGGATCTTCCGCCCTGCTCATAGCTGTTTTTGACGGATCCAGGAAGCTGGGCAGCGGCGACAGGAAGCTTATGGAGGCTGCGGCGGGAATTCCGTCGATAGCCATCATCAACAAGGACGACCTCCCCCTTGAAACCGACATCGAGGAGATATCCGGGAAGTTCAGGCAGGTGATCAGGATTTCTGCCCTTGAGGAGTCGTCAAGGGATACAATAGTGAATGCCGTGAGGCAGGCCGTAGGTGCTGACCAGATATCCGGAGATTCCGCCCTGCTGATATCGGAAAGACAGAGAAAAGCCGCCATGAAGGCCGAAAAAGCGTGCAGGGAGGCTTTAAAGGCAATTGACGACGGAGTTACTCTCGATGCAGTCCATGTGATCCTGGAGGATGCAATCTCCTCCCTGGCAGAGCTGTCGGGAGAAAATGTGACAGAAGAGGTCCTCGACGATGTGTTTTCCAGATTCTGCGTCGGGAAATAGCTAAAGCCAATGAAGATATACAAGGAACTAAAAAGCGACGTAGTCGTCATAGGGGCAGGACATGCCGGAATTGAGGCCGGGCTCGCAGCTGCGAGGCTCGGAGTCTCGGTCTGCGTGCTGACCCTCTCCCTCGACTGCATAGGAAACATGCCGTGCAATCCGTGTATAGGCGGCACTGCAAAGGGACAGCTCGTGTTCGAGCTCGACGCCCTCGGCGGGGAGATGGGGAAGGCTGCCGATGCGACAATGCTGCAGGGAAGGATGCTCAACAGGTCCAAGGGCCCCGCAGTGCAGTCTCTCAGGGTACAGAGCGACAGGGCTGCATACAGGGCGTACATGAAGAGGGCCCTGGAGGAGCAGGAGGGACTGGATCTGCTGCAGGATGAGGCAGTGGAAATAACCACTGATGGCAATAGGGTGAGGTCCGTCATCACCTCCCTCGGATTTGAGATTTTCTGCAGTGCTGTGATTGTCGCCACAGGGACGTATCTCGGCGGAAGGATATTTGTCGGAGAAGCGACAAGGGAGAACGGCCCCGACGGGATAAGCGCCGCCTCAAGGCTCACGAAGAGCCTCGTCTCCCTCGGGGTTCCCATCAGGAGATTCAAGACCGGAACCCCGGCAAGGGTGCACAGGAGGAGCATAGACTTCTCGGGGCTGGAGGTTCAGCCCGGGGATCCATCGCCGGTTCCCTTCCATTTCGGCGACGACCCCAAAAAACTAAACAATACCGGCATATGCTGGATAGACTACACGAATGAGAAGACGCATGAGATAATCAGGCGCAACATCTCAAGATCTCCCCTCTACAGCGGGGAGATAGTTGGCATCGGCCCCAGATACTGCCCATCCATCGAGGACAAGGTCATGAGATTCCCCGACAGGAAGAGGCACCAGTTCTTTATCGAACCATGCGGGGAAAACACGGAGGAGATGTATCTCCAGGGCCTGTCATCCTCGCTCCCGCTGGACGTCCAGTATGAGATGTACAGGTCCATTAAGGGACTCGAAAATGTAAAGATCATGCGGCCCGCCTACGCTATAGAATACGACTGCTGCGACCCTCTGTGGCTCGACCAGACTCTCTGCAGCAAGGAGATAGAGGGCCTCTACGGGGCGGGGCAGTTCTGCGGCACTTCCGGGTACGAGGAAGCGGCGGTGCAGGGGCTCATGGCCGGGATCAACGCAGCGAGGAGGATAAAGGGCCTGGATCCCGTGATACTTTCAAGGAGCTCGTCCTATATAGGCACGCTGATAGACGACCTTGTCACAAAGGGAGTGAAGGATCCTTACAGGATGATGACTGCCAGAAGCGAGTATAGGCTGCTGCTGCGCCAGGACAACGCCGACCGCAGGCTCTGCGAAACCGGGTATAGGATAGGGCTTCTCCCGGAGGGCAGGTACAGGGAGTATCTCGCCGGAAAAGAGGCTTTTGAGGCGGAGTACAGGAGAATGAACACCGAAAAGATAAAGCCGTCCCCCGAGCTGAATGCCGTCCTCAGCGAGAAGGGATCTCCTAAGCTCACAAGGTCGGCGACTGTGGCTGACCTGATAAAATGGCCCCGCATCGGCTACGACGACATAAAGGAATTTGATTCCGGAAGGCCCCGGGATGAAACGGTTTCATACAAGGCCGCGGTTGAGATCAAATATGCCGGATATATAGCCAGGCTGGATTCCCAGATAGAAAAGGCGAAAAGGCTGGAGCAGATGCTGATACCGGAAGACATCGATTATTCGGCTGTGACGGGTCTCAGGACCGAAGCAGTTGAAAAGCTGTCAGCCGTGAGGCCAAGGTCGATAGGACAGGCAGGCAGGATAAGTGGTGTAAACCCTACGGATGTAAACGTGCTTGCGATCTGGATCTTCAGGGACAGGAGGAACAGGGATGGCGGTAACGGCTGACAAAATAATCAGCAACGCATCACTCTGCGGGATAGAGGTCGGCATGGAAAAGGCCGAGCTTCTGTCCCGGTATTCAAACGCTGTCCTCGAACAGAACAGGTTTTTCAACCTGACCGGAATAACCGAAGAAAACGAATTTGTGACAAGACATATAACGGACTCACTCGTCTGTGCCATGCGTCCTGAGGTCACAGGAAAGGTAGCGGACGTCGGGACGGGCGCCGGATTTCCTGGAGCTGTCATCGGGATTTTAAAAGACGAAGTCAGCATCACCCTGATAGAGGCCACCGGAAAGAAGCTCAGTTTTGCTTCAGGGATGCTGGATGAAATGGGCATAAGATGCACTGCCATGCACTCAAGGGCAGAGGATGCCGCAAAGACAATGCCGGGAATTTCATTTGACTGCGTCACTGCGAGGGGGCTCGCGGTGCTGCCTGCGGCCATGGAATACTGCCTTCCGCTTGTGAAGACCGGAGGATATTTCATAGCCATGAAGAATTCCGGATCGTATATCCGCGAGAGATCCGGCAGGGCGGAAAAGCTTCTCGGTACAGGCAGGCCTCAGGTGATACAATATACACTGCCCGACGGTGCGGAGCACGAGCTTATAATTTTCAAAAAGCTGAGGCAGTGCAGTCCCGGCTATCCGCGCCGCAGCGACAGGATTAGAAAGGATCCCCTGTGATGTATGGCGGAAGAGAAAACAGAAGATTCAGGACTATTATCGTTTCCGCAGCCCTGATTGCCTTCGCCGCAGGAATATGGTTTGAGGTCTTCCACATCGATCCCAAAAGCGGATATCCCCTGGACAGGGCCGGCACCATATATTCTGTCACTGCCCTCTGCATTTCAGCCGGACTTCCTGTACTCCTTGGTGTTTTCCGAGCCGGCAGGAAAATCTGCCTGGACCTCGGACGCAGCGTGCCTGCAGGGATAGCTTCCGCAGCTGCGGCACTGTCTGCAGGTGCTTTCTGTGTATTCGGGTTCGCAGAATGTCGGGCGGAATACGGCTCCTTTTCCGGTGCTTTTTCATCTGAAGCCGGAATGCACGGTGTCATGACGGCAGTGTGCACCGTGGCGGCAGTGCCCTCAGCAGTGTACCTTGCAACCGTGTCGGCAGCTTATTTCGGGAAGCTGAAGAAGGGATCTCTGGTTTTCGGCATATTCCTCGCAGTCTGGTATTTCGCAAGACTGCTGATGTTTGAAACAGCCGGGGCTCTCAACCAGAACAGGTGGAGGAACAGCATAGCCCTTGCGGCATGCGTGGCTGCCGTCCTGTTCACTGCAAGGATTTATTCGATGTACGCCTACGGCAGGAAATTGTCTGCAAGGGGATCAGCGCTGATTGCGGTTTTCTGCATATGCACTTCATTCTGTGCCGGGCTTCCATCTGCTGTTTCATACATAATGGCCGGGGACCTGCTGAACGCGGCGGGCTCGGCAGTCGACGGCATGGCCGGATTTATGGCTCTCATGTCTCTGAGGAGGTCTGGGAAAGGCGGGGATGACCTTGAAGAACAGGAAATGGGTTAAGATAGCAACAACTGTGATTGCGGTTTTGGTGCTGCTTTCGCTTGCCCTGATGAGCATCCTGGCACTGATAGCCTTAATATGACAGCTGCATGCTATAATTGATATCGCAATAGGGCGGAAGCTGAACCGCAGATGCGCGAGGGGTAAATATGATTTACAAAGCTCTTCCTGACAAGTCTCTGAAGCTGACCAGAAAAATCCAGACTGCCGAAATGACGGAAGCTGCGGTTTTCAGAAAGTTTGCAAAAAAACAGCAGCTGGAGAAGAATGTAAACCTTTTCAACCAGATGGCCGATGAGAACGAACAGCACGGCGAAATGCTCAGAAAGTATTCGGGAAGGGCACCTGAGAGCGACAAATTCATAGAATGGCTCCTGTCCACTTCTTTTTCACTGCTTGGGTTCCCATTTACGGTCCAGATGATATTTGCACTCGAAAAAAACAGGCAGGACAGGTATCCCCAGCTTCTGATCTCTGTCCCAGAGACCGGAAAGGCCAATGAAGAGCACCTCCAGCACAGAAAGATACTCGATGAGATGCAGGAGGGCCGCGATTTCAGGACAGAATCCTTGGCGGCCGACAGGGTCTTCCTGTTTATTGCTGCCTCATTCTCTGTCCTGGCAGGATCCACGCTGTTTTACAGGGAAACCAGAACTCCGCTGCTGTTCTTCCTTTCTGCTTCTGCAGTGCTTGCAGGGGCATCCATGGCAGCTTCATTCCTGACTTTTTCTGAAAACAGGATCAAAAAGCCTGGTGCAAAAGTAGCCGGACTGTTTGCATTATTCTTGGTCAGCGCAATGCTCACAGGCATTCCATACATGGCAGGAGCCGGCGTGATTGCGGCACCGATCATATCATTCGCCATTTCAGCTGTGCTGCTTGCCCTGACAAGCGCATATATCTCCATATGTACATGCAGGGAATTCTGGGGCAGGTTCCTGGGAGGAGCGGCCTCGCTCATAGTGCTTTCATTCCTGTGCTACGGTGTGATGGAACTTGTTTCCGTGCTGTCCTGACCCTGCTTTTATCCCGGCCAAGGCAGCCTTCGGAGGATACACATGAAAAAGATTTTAAACTTTATCAGGGCTTCCGCATCTGTGATGCTTGTTTCAGCAGTGCTGTTCGGATGCTCTGCACAGAAAAGTGAAACCAGCAGCTCCTCACAGTCTTCTGCGGATTCAAGCATATCCGAGAGTTCCCCGGCTGTGGATGAATCCAGCTCTGTTTCTGAAGAAAGCAGTTCCGGCGATGAAGAAGCGTCCCCGCCCGAATTTGCGGTCAATGCCGTCCAGGTCATAAAACTGCGGGAGCTCGCAGCGTATTTCAACGTCTATCCCGAGGAATTCACTGATGCGTCGCAGCTTTCCGACTACTGCATATTCTTTACGGCTGCCACAGCGTGTGCCGCTGATGACATCTCCGGTACGGAAATGCAGAATGGAATATCCCTGGACACCCTTTATGACAAGATAGACGAATATTTCGGGGGAAAGGCATCGCTGTCCGATAGTTGGTACAATTTGGATTATTCACCGTACACGGTGGATATGGACGCCGGAGTCATTAAAAGCGTACCGACGGGCAGTTCCGGAAGCTACTACTACCCCTACAAGGTCCTGGAGACCGGGGAAGACACATATGAACTGTGGCTCATAGACCTGATGGATCCCCTCTATTACGATGATGAGGAGAACAAGACTCTTGTCGATTCCGGGAGCCTTCCCGGATGGGCAGACATCAAGGATATAGCCGGCAGCATGCAGACAAACATCTATACGTTCACTGTCGGCGAGAACGGGTACTATCTCTCCGGATTCAGGTATCTCAATTACAAGAACATCGACCACTACGGATTTTGAGCAGTACGTTAATGGAGGCCTCCGAAAAGGAGGCCTCCATTCTTATGTGCTCCTATTGGACAGTTCAGTCTGCGTTGACCACAGCTGTTATTGAATCGCTGACGAACTTCTTGACCCTGTCTGAGTATTTGTCCGGATCGGCGAAATACGACACCGCATGTTTCGCCCCGTCGACCACCATGATATCGCTGAGCGGATTCTGGGACGCCGCATAGAGTTCAAGGCAGTCGTCCACAGGCACAACCGGGTCGCTGGACCCGTGGATGAACAGTATCGGGATGACAGATTTCTTGACGCCTTCAAGCGGCGATTTGTCGGACAGGTCCCTCCCGTTGCGGAGCCTCGAAATGGCATTTACTGAAAATACAGCCGGCTTTGACAGGAATTTCGGCATCTGCTTTTCAAACTCATGGTTCAGCTCTTTTTTGAGGTCTGCATATCCGCAGTCTTCCACAGCGCATATGACGGATTTCGGAAGATCCGGCTCACCGCAGGCTATCATGACAGTGGAGGCTCCCATGGACACCCCGTGAAGGACATATTTCCTGCGGGGCTGCCTCCTCTCAAGCTCTTTTATCCACCTTATGAGATCGGATGCCTCGGCCGGGCCCATCGTGAAGTATTTGCCTTCGCTCTTCCCGTGTGCGCGCAGGTCAGGCGCAAACACGTCTATCCCGACTGAGAGATACATGTTTGCAAGGAATCCGAGCTCCTTGGCCCTGCATTCGTGGCCGTGCACGAGAACCGCCATCACCGGGGACGGCTTGGAACCGGCTGAGAGCTGGTAACCGTAGAGCTTGAGTCCGTCGTTTGTCACTATGGTGATCTCTTCGGTGTGCTGTTTCTCCCACCAGAGTGCCCATTTTTCAGACTGCATCCTGTAAGGCGTGGGATTGTGGATCGTGCGGGATTTTCTCTTCATTGCCTTGTCGAAAAGAAGTGAGCCTGCCCCGAAGAATGCCGCAGTCCCGACCCCGGCTGCAATGCCGAGAATGCCAGTCCATTTTTTCTTTTTGTCCATAACTTACAATCTCCAAAACGCTAGAATTGCTATCTGTTGCGCAGCATCCTGCGCGGGAATATAATTTATCTGCCGGTATTTTCCGGCATCGCGGATCCCGCTAGGGATCCCGCTCATCCCGTTAGCCCAATTTGCGCGGGATTTAATGGCCGGTGCCGAGATGCACCGGCTCGTTTTTTATGCCTTGGCGAGCTTTGGGGTGAGCACGCAGATGCCTGGAGCGGTATCCCGTGCAACTTCAATTGTGCTCGATCCTGCGTACCTGATTTCGTCCGTGGCAAAGCGGGAGGTGAAATCCTCCAGTCCGGATGTGACGTCGTATCCGAAGGAGGAGGACCTGAAGTGCATCGGCACGGTGATTCTTGGCGCTGCCTTCCTGACTATCTCAGCAGCTGCTGCTCCGTCTACAGTGAAATATCCTCCGACGGGGATCATCATGACATCAGCGTCCTTTATGATGGCAATTTCATCATCCGTGGGGATCCTTCCGATGTCCCCCATATGCACGGCCTTGATTCCATCCTTTCCATGGAAAACCAGGATGTCGCTGGTTCCCCTCTTCTTTCCAAGGCAGTCGTCGTGATATTCGTGAATGACCTTGAGGTCCATCGTGAAGGGCTTCCCGGTCAGCTTTACTGCCTTTGTGAAGGAATGGTCGCTGTGGCTGTGGGTGCAGAAAACTGCCTCTGCCTCAGCGGAGATATCTGAGTATCCGGGAACAGATCCCGGAGAATACGGGTCAACGACACATCTGGAGCTCCCGTCGTCCAGAATGAAGCAAGAATGACCCAGCCATGTTATTTTCATATTACGTCCGTCCTTTTCATGCTAAAGTGACGCATGCATTGTGCATTGTCTGTTAACATTTCTTTATATAATTATATTATTCCGGAACCTGATTGGAAGTGTACAACTGCCGGCGAAGCCGCTGAAGAGCCGAAGGAAAGCGACTTGTACAAGAATCCTCATAAATATATAATATATAACTTGTCTGGAATATACGTGAATTTTGGGCCCTGCGGGGGCCATGGGAGATCTTAATTTTGCAGCAGAAAGACATTAGAAATATTGCAATAGTCGCACACGTCGACCACGGCAAGACGACGCTGGTCGACCAGATGCTCAAGCAGAGCGGGACTTTCCGCTCAAACCAGGTGGTCGAGGACAGGGTCCTCGATTCCGGGGCCATCGAGAGGGAAAGGGGAATAACCATACTCTCAAAGAACACCTCGGTTGTCTACAAGGGGACGAAGATTAACATTGTGGACACCCCGGGACACGCAGACTTCGGCGGAGAGGTCGAGAGAGTCCTCAAAATGGTGAACGGCGTCCTTCTCCTGGTAGATGCGGCCGAAGGACCGATGCCGCAGACGAGGTTTGTCCTCGAAAAGGCACTTTCGCTGGGGCACAAGATAATAGTCGTCATCAACAAGATAGACAGGCCTGACGCGAGGATATACGAGGTCGTGGATGAGGTCCTCGACCTGCTGATAGACCTCAATGCCACGGAAGAGCAGCTGGACAGCCCCGTAATCTTCTGCTCCGGAAGAGAAGGCAAGGCTTCCCTCCATCCGGACGGGCCGTTCGAGGACCTGTCCCCTCTGTTCGACACGATAGTGAGCCATTTCGACCCGCCTTCCGGGGATCCGGAAGGACCGCTGCAGATGCTCGTGAGCACAATAGACTACAACGACTACGTCGGGAGAATCTGCATCGGAAGGATAGAGCGCGGCACGATACGGAAAAACCAGGACATCACCATAGCCCACTATCACAAGGAGCACGAGCCCTACAATGCCAAGGCAGTCAATATCTATACGATAGAGGGTCTCAACAGGGTTCCGGTGGAATCTGCTTCGGCAGGCGAGATAATCTGCCTCTCCGGGGCCCCTGAGATCACCATCGGGGACACGATCTGCGATCCCGAGCACGTTGAAACAATCCCGTTCGTAAAGATATCCGACCCGACGATAGAGATGACTTTTTCCGTGAATGACAGCCCGTTTGCGGGCAGGGAAGGAAAATACGTCACCTCAAGGCACCTGCGCGAGAGGCTCTACAGGGAGCTTCTGAGGGATGTGTCGCTGAGGGTCACGGATACAGACTCCACGGAGAGCTTCCGCGTGGCAGGAAGGGGCGAAATGCACCTCTCAGTCCTCATAGAGACAATGAGGAGGGAAGGATACGAGCTGTCAGTCGGAGCCCCGAAGGTCCTGACAAAAGAAATCGACGGGAAAACCTGCGAACCTTACGAAGAAGTCATCTGCGACGTGCCGCAGGAATACGTCGGGAGCGTCATGCAGAAGCTTGGCGAGAGAAAAGGCGAGCTCCGCAGCATGAACCCCATCGGAAACAGGATGAGGCTCAACTACCTGATACCCACAAGGGGGATGTTCGGATACAGGAACGAGTTTCTCACCGACACCCACGGAGAGGGTATAATGAGTTCGGTCTTCGATTCCTACGGACCCATCAAGGGGGACATCCCGACGAGAACGACGGGATCCCTGATTGCATTCGAGACAGGTGAAGCCGTAGTATACGGGATGTATAATGCACAGCAGAGAGGCGTGCTGTTCATTACCCCGGGGACCGAGGTCTACGAGGGCATGATAGTCGGAGAAAGCCCCAAGCCCGACGACATAGTCGTAAACGTATGCAAGAAGAAGCATCAGACGAATATTAGAGCCGCGGGCTCTGACGACGCGCTGAGGCTCACGCCTCCCAAGGACATGAGCCTTGATTCGTGCATTGAATACATTGCCAGCGATGAGCTTGTGGAAGTCACGCCCAAGAGCATCAGGATGCGCAAGAAAATACTGAGCAAGACACAGAGGGCCAAGGTCAAGTTCGGAAACAAAAAGTGACATCAATCTTCGGCAGATTGATTTTCTCCTTGGCACAAATATTGATTCTGTTCACCCGGATATCTGTGTCATGAATGGGGAGTCGGCAGAAGTGAGAAAAAACCTGAAATTGCTATTGTCAGCTTTTCTAGCGGCTGTTATGGTCCTTGGAGCTGTTCCGGCGGCGGCCGGCGAGGATGGGACAGTGACCATCAGTGTCACTATCTCAGGCAATGCCACGGCAGTGATATCCCGTTCCGGATACGATGATGTGACCTTTTCCGGAGATGGAAGTTCCGTCTCAGGCTCTTTCGAGGCTGTGGTCGGGGAGCAGTTCACCGTAACTGTCACCCCTGATTCCGGGTACATGCTCGATGCCATGACATACAACAACACAGCTTCTTCCGACACCACGTACACATATACGGCTTCCTCCGGAGCGGCGGAGCTGAATATAACCATAACAGAGATGCCTTCCCTGACGGTCAGGGTCACCGGCAGTGGGACGGTAACAACCATACCCTCGGATACAAGCGCCGTAATGCCTGGAACCGTAGTGCAGTTTCAGGCTACGGCTTCATCCGGGTATGTTTTGAAGAGCGGCAGCTTAAAGGCCAGCACCGGCACTGCCATCACATACAATTCCTCCACGGGATACTGGGAGATGACGATGCCGAGGGAGGACGTCATTGTCACGGCGGAGTTCTCCGCAGCCAAAGTCCATCAGATAACTGTCCACACGAGCTATGAAAACGAGAATTCTGTATATACAGAAGGTACAGATGGCGGAACAGTTTCCGTAACGTATAATTCTTCCTCCACTGACAGGGCTTTCCCAGGTGCAGCCATCAAGGTCACGGCATCCCCGTCAGACGGATACACTGTATCGAGCATCAGCGTAATGGGTGCGAGTGGTACGGTGGCCACTGTTGAAGGGTCCACGACTCTCACGTTCAGCATGCCTTCCGAAGACGTCACGGTAAATGTCTACTTCGCAATAGACACTTCAATAGCACATACGGTGACTGTAAAGAGCGCCTCGGACGAGGAGGGGACAGTCTATATTACCGATGACACTCTTGCCGAAACGGATGTCACCTCCGGGTCGTATGTCCCTGGCACTGAGATCTGGATAGTAGCCGACGCTGCAGACGGATACACTCTCAACTATATGACGACGTCTCCCTCCGTGTATGCGTTCTCTGATTCCTCCGGCAATACATATTCGACCGTTTATTACTATGCGTATAAATTTGTGATGCCGAAGACGGACGTGACCATAACGGCATACTTCACCAAGGAAGCCTCAACTTCTTCCGAAGAGGCTTCTGAGGGAAAGTATACGATCACGATGGCTTCTTCGAGTGGCGGATTTGTGAATGTCAGCGCCACCAAGGCGGCAGAGGGCGAAAAAGTAAACATCACTGCAGTTCCTGATGACGGATATGTATTTGCAGGATGGGAGAGCACCGGAGGCGGGGAATTTGAGGACCCGACCGCGGAATACACCCAGTTCACCATGCCTGCGGGAAATGTCACTCTGATAGCCAAGTTTGAGAAGCAGGGCGACGAATCTGATTCCGAACAGGACAGCTCAGATTCGGTAAGTTCCGAAGACAGCGTGGATGCCACCGGGAGCAGGATCCCGTGGCTCACTCTCGGGATTATAGCCGTGTGCGCCGCGGCAGCTGTATTCGTAGCCGCCCTGATAATAGACAAGCACCCGTTCGGGCATTCAGGAGGACGCGGACCCGGCCAGAAGGGCGGGAGCAGCGGGGAACAGCAGGACGAAGAACCCGAATCGGTATACGATGACGACGACAGCTGACCGGGAAAAGAAGCAACAGGAGAATTTTCATGGTGACATTTACTTCTGAAAAAGTGACGGATCATATTACGAGAATCCGGGCCCCGAAAACAGAATTGATGTATCTGGTGGAAGGAAAAGAAAAAGCTGCTTTAATTGATACGGGCTGCGGGTTTGGAAGTCTGGCTGCGTATGTGAAAACATTAACGGAAAAGCCCGTCGTTGTCCTCATTACACATGGTCATCTGGACCATGCAATGGGAAGCATCGAGTTTAAAGATGTATACATGAATCTTGAGGATGAGTACATCTACAAGGAGAACAGTGACAAAGAAGTTCGGTTGAGATGGCTGAACAGTCCGCCTGTTCTTCCCGATTTTGAGCAGGAGGACTTTCTGGATCCCGCCCCGCTGTCGCATTATAAGGATATGCAGGAAGGGGATCATTTTGACCTGGGTGGAATTAATATTGATATCTACAGCTGCCCGGGCCATACCCTGGGCTCTGTAGTGATGCTTATGCGCGAGGAAAGAGTTCTGCTGACAGGGGATGCCTGCAACAGCTTCTGCTTCATGTTTGGAGATTACTCCACCAGCATTGAACAATATAAAAGGAACCTAGAAAAACTGCTTCCAAAAGTCCAGGGGAAATATGACAGGGTGCTGTCGTCTCATGCAACAGGGGATTTGTCAGTTTCCGTCATTGAGGAAAGCATTGAAGTATGCGATGACCTGCTAGAAGGAAAAGGGGCCGGTCTGGAATTCCACTTTAATGGGGAAACAGCGTATATTGCAGAACCGGTTGATGCAGAAAGCCGTCAGAGAATAGACGGGAAATGTGCAAACATCGTATACAATAAAAACAACATTTTTGAAAACCAGTGATCTCCAGAAAAACCAAAAAGTAATAAGTGTCCTCCCTGCCGGTCAACAGGCAGGGAGGACTTTTCTTTGTTCACTCGGGATGACTAATGAGAACTTTTCTTGTATTGTGGGGATTCGGCCTGATCTTGCCTGTGTCATGGAATTAAGGCATCCGTGCCAAAGGAAATCAATGCCTTAATTGTCCGGACAGCCTGGCTCACTTCTTAAGAGATCTGTCTTTTCTTATAACCGCGTCCACCGCATCCATGACAGTCCCCTTGAAGGACCCCTCCTCCAGGACTTTCACGCCCTCAATAGTGGTTCCTCCGGGAGAGCATACCCTGTCACGCAGCACGTCCGGATGTTCCCCTGATTCCAGCAGAGTGCGGCACGTCCCCATGACGGCCTCGGCAGCGGCTTTCTGCGCCTGGGCCCTGGTCATACCGGCCTCTACTCCTGCCATGGCAAGGGCATCGATGTACATGAACGTGAAGGCAGGGGAAGCTCCGGCCACAGCGGAAAATGCCGAGATCAT
The DNA here is from genome assembly GCA_050943435.1 of Oscillospiraceae bacterium. Lineage (GTDB taxonomy): Bacteria > Bacillota > Clostridia > Oscillospirales > Ruminococcaceae > RGIG5675. The sequence continues at coordinate 18,984 of JBMNPE010000005.1, forward strand.
TGACTCGTCAATGCTGTAAACTGTCCCGATTGATTCAAACACAAGCCTTGCAGCCGAGAGGTCTCCTTCTGTGGCATTGGATGAAGCACAGATCCCGGTGACTGATTCTAGGCAGCCGGCATTCAGGTTCGGCATTGCGCGGACTATCCTTGCGGATGGCGGAAGCACCGACTGGTAATAGGATATCGGAAGCCCTGCAGCTATGGTGATCACGAGCTTGCCTTCGAAGGCGCTGCCCTGGACTGAACCGATGGCATCCTTCATCTGCTGCGGTTTGACGCAGAGAATTATTGTCTGGGACGACGAGACAACCTCCGATGCATCCCTGCACGGGATGAGGCCGATTTCCCTGCTGAGGACCTCGGTCTTTTCGGGAGAGCGGTTATAGCCGCAAATCTCATCAACCATGAACTTTCCGGACCCGGACATCCCCCTTGCGATGGAGGAGCCCATGTTTCCGAGACCTATGAATCCGTATCTCATATTATTTCCTCACCTGTCCGCTTCCGTATATCAAATATTTTTCAGAACAGAGCTGTTCAAGTCCGAGAGGTCCCCGCGCATGGAGCTTCTGTGTAGAGATGCCTATTTCTGCCCCCATTCCGAACTCGCCTCCGTCGGTGAACCTTGTGGATGCGTTCCAGTAAACCGCGGCGGAATCCACTTCGTTCATGAAGCGGATTGCCTCAGATTCATCCTCAGTGATGATGGCGTCGCTGTGATGGGTTCCGTATTTTGAGATATAGGAGACAGCTTCTTCTAAGCCATCGACGACCTTTGAGGCGATAATGAGGTCCCCGTACTCCTTTCCCCAGTCCTCGTCTGAGGCCTTTTCGGCTCCCGGAACGAGGGACACGGTCTTCTTGTCACCGCGTATTGTCACGCCGTTTTCGAAGAGCTTCTTGGATATGACGGGAAGAACCCTTTCGGAACAAGAGCTGTCGATGAGCATGCACTCCACTGCATTGCAGGCAGAAGGCCTTGTAATCTTTGCGTTGCATATGATATCTGCAGCCATCTGGGCGTCTGCAGATCCCGCCACATAGATCTGGCATGTCCCCGCGCCTGTCTCAATGACCGGGACGGTTGCCTGTTCCTTTACGGCGTTTATGAGATTTCTTCCGCCTCTGGGAATCAGGACGTCTATATACCCGTTCATCGTCATCAGTTCCCTGGCGGTCTCGCGTCCCGCGTCCATCAGCTGCACGGAATCTTCGGGGAGTCCCTCTCCGTGGAGGGTTTTCTTTATGATGTCGACTATGGCCCTGTTTGACCTGATTGAATCGCTACCGCCCCTAAGCACCGAGGCGTTGCCGCTCTTGATGCAGAGGGCTGCAGAGTCAGCAGATACATTAGGCCTGGACTCGAAGATTATGCCTATCACGCCTATAGGCACTGACTTCTTCACTATATGCAGTCCGTTTGGAAGGACTGAATCGCTCAGTATCCTCCCGAGAGGGTCCGGCAGGGAAGCAACTTTCCTCATCCCGTCGGCAATGCCTTTAATGACCTTTGGGGTGAGAGTGAGCCTGTCGATAAAAGCTTTGGACCTTCCCTGGGCAGCCGCGTTTTTTACATCCTCAGCATTTTCAGAGATTATGCTGTCGGCTGACGACTCGAGCATATCCGCAGCTTTCATGAGCACTGCGTTTCTTGCGGTCTCTCCGGAAACTGCCAGTTCTGCCGCTGCTTCCCTGGCTTTTGTCCCTGTTTTTATCTGCAGATCTGTCATATTCTTCTTCCTCCGATGGCCGGAAGGCCGTGCGAACCGACCCAGTCGTCCCTGTTGATGACCTCGAGGCCGCCCTCGTGATTGCCGCAGGCCCTTGCCAGGGCTGCTTTGGAGCACCTGGCGATTCCGCAGCCGAGATATTCGTGTTCTCCCATGGTGTATACGTCTATCACGTCGCCCGTTATAAAGTCTCCCTCATAGGATACGACGCCTGCGGAGAGCAGGCTGCTTCCCCTTGCCCTCAGGGCTGCTGCTGCGCCGTCGTCCACATATATGCAGCCTGATCTGTTCGCGTAGAAGGCCATCCACTGCTTCTTGACGTGCATCACGCTCGGCATGGGCTTTATGACTGTCATCCTGGCTTTTCCAGAAACAGCCTTCAGTATGCAAGACTCTTCCTTGAATGAGCAGATAACGGTGAGGACCCCTGCCGCGGACGCGATTGCGGCGCCGCGGAGCTTGGTAACCATTCCGCCGGTTCCGTTGTCTGACCCGGCTCCTCCCGCGAGTGCAAGGATTTCGGGAGTTATCTCCTCCACGGTGTCTATATGCCTGGCGCCAGGGTCCTTCCTCGGGTCCGCAGTGTAGAGGCCGTCGATGTCAGTGAGCAGGACGAGGACCTTTGCGTGGATCATGGCCGCCACCTGGGCTGACAGGGTGTCGTTGTCCCCTATTTTTATCTCGTCTATTGATATCGCATCGTTCTCGTTTATTATCGGCACGGCGCCATGGGAGAGGAGAACCTGAACCGAATTAAATGCATTCTTATACCTTGTCCTGTCGGCAAAATCCTCCCTGTCGAGGAGGAGCTGTCCGCAGGTGATGCCGTCGGCCATCAGATTCTCCGAATAGAGCTCCATCAGGAGGCCCTGCCCGACGGATGCGGATGCCTGCTTCTCCGGAATTGACTTGGGCCTCTTCTTGAATCCGAGGCACCTGAAACCGGCGGCAATAGCCCCGGAAGTCACTATAACCGGCTTGTAGCCGTCAGAATGCAGGGCCGAAACCTGGTCGGTTATGGCCTTGATTTTGGAAGCGTCGATCGAACCCGATGCATCGGTAATCGAGGAGGTTCCGACTTTTACAACAATAATGCTTCCGCTCTCCATGCGCGCTGCTCCCGAACCCCGAAAAAGTGCGGAGAACCGCACATTCCGCTAATTTAAAAAATTATAACACATCGGCAGATGGCTGTTGTCGACCGGAGGCACCAAAAAGAATATAATTATCGGGATATGTCCGGAGGATATTATGGCTAAAAAGGTAATTTCTATAATTGCGGCGGCTGTGCTGGCAGCTGTCCTCTGCTCCTGTTCCGGAGGGGGAGAGTCTCTTGACCTGTACACGGCTGCCGGGAATGTGATGGATGATTTCGGCTTTTCAGGCGGGACAGTCTATTCCAATTCCGGGGAAGACGGGACCGAGGAGATGACGGATGCGCTTGCTGCGTCATATTACGGGACCGGATATTCAGACCATGCCGATTTCAGCTCCGCCTCTGAGTACTATATCTGGATAAACATGGACGATCCCCTGAATCCCATGGAATTCGGGGTATTCAGGATACCAGATGAAGCTGCCAGGGAGGAGTTCATGACATACCTCGAGGAGAGGGTCGAAAGGCAGATAGAAGAGGCCAAGGGATATCCTTCCATAGACACATCGGGGCTTACAGGAGCTGTATTCGACAGCTCGGGGGAATACATATGGTACTGTGCCGTAAAGGACAGCAACAGCAAGATAGACAGATATTTCAAGAAGAACCTGTGAGGGCAGAGTGAAGAAGCACGGCAATTTTTTACGGATAGGGATCTGCATTCTGCTGACAGCCGTTCTTGTGGCGGTTTCCGCGGTTTCCCCGGAGCTCGCCTCCGCGGGGAATGACGGGATCGATGTAGTCGGATTCACAGTTTCCGAGACCTTTGAAGACCACATAGCTGCAGCTCTTGCCGGAAAATGCCCGGACGGGTCGGTCGTCACGGCCGAGACGGAGTACGGGACGTTTTCCGCGAAAGCCAGCGGCACTACTTTCATACTCAGGATAGAACTTCCGCAGAACACCGAGGTCTCCATGACCCTGAGGGCTGAGGACAGCACCGGGAGAGTCATCTGCAGCACTAGATACACCGGCAAGCCCAGGGAGTGGGTTCCAAACGACAGCTGGGCCACGGTAACAGGGCTCGATTCCCAGCTGTTCCTCAGGAAGGAAATGAGCGACGTCACAAGAAGCAACCTTCTTGACGAGGAAGAGCTGGACAAGCTCGAAAGCAGGATTGAGGAGAGGATAAACTCCATAAAGGAAGTCCTTCCCGATACGGAGTTCATTTACCTCATAGTGCCGTCATGCGCTGACATCTATCCGGAGCGCGTACCGGACGACTACCCCCAGGGGACCGGAGAGACGCTCTACGACCAGATAGAGCAGATGCTGACAGAGGCCGGTGCTGTCGTGATAGACGCGCGGGATGCCATGAAGGAGCACAAGAACGACGACATTCCGCTGTACTGTGTAACGGACAGCCACTGGACCCAGTACGGGGCTTTCATAGCATATACGGAACTTTTCAACTATATCTCGGAGAGATTTCCCGAGGCGGCCCCGAGGTCTTATGAGGACTTCAACTGGACGGAGGGATACTTCGAAGGCGGAGATCTAGCATATTACCTCAACATGAGGCAGGACCTGCTCACTGAGGAGTACTGGACGAGGACCTTTGCGTGCTCGGTTCCCGAGGAGATATCTGACATAGAGGTCTTTACGGACGATTCATCCAGGTCATACAGCAGCTTCGGAGTGCTGGGAAAGCAGGTCATCGACACCGGGAGAAGCGAGCTGCCTTCCGCACTAGTCTACAGGGACTCGTACAGCGTGGCAATTTATGACATTCTCGCGGAGAGATTCGACAGGACTTATATGCGCGGTGCATTTGACTACGGGTGGAAGCCTGAGGAGATTCTCGAGGAAAAGCCCGACTACGTGATATTCATATATTCCGAGTACAACATGGATGCGATCACGGACAACTGACAAGAGCCGTGCATTCGTCCTTTACTCGGCTCGCGCATATGTGATAAACTTTGTCAAGATGATCAGAAGCCGTTATTCTGTCGGACGGAGGTAGATAGATGCAGTACAAAAACGCTTTCATATTCGAACACCCGCTGATCCAGCACAAGATTTCCCTTTTGAGGGACAAGAACACCAGCACCAAGGATTTCAGGCAGCTCGTTGAGGAACTCGCTACCCTCATGTGCTACGAGATAACGAAGGATCTGCCTCTCAAGGAAATAGAGATAGAGACCCCTATCTGCAGGACCAAGACCAAGGTCCTCGGGGACAAGAAAATCGCCCTTGTCCCGATCCTACGCGCAGGGCTGGGGATGGTCTCCGGGATGCAGGAACTGCTCCCGAATTCCAGGGTCGGATTCCTGGGACTCTACAGGGACCCGGTCACGCACGACCCGATAAAGTACTACTGCAAGATGCCGGATGACATCGCTGAGAGCACGGTGATAGTGCTGGACCCGATGTTCGCGACAGGCGGATCCGCAACAGCTGCAATGGAAGTCCTCAAGGGGATGGGATGCAGGGACATAAAGTTCGTGTGCATCATTGCTGCGAAATGCGCCATAGACAGGATGCAGAAGGAGCATCCGGACGTACAGGTATACTGCGGGGCCCTCGACGAGAAGCTCAATGAGAACGCATACATCGTCCCCGGTCTCGGAGACGCGGGCGACAGGATATTCGGAACAAAATAAAAAGGAAAGTGAATCATACCCGCCTCGCCACAGAGGCGGGCATTCCATTTGTGGAGGGATTTGTCAATGGACAGACTCGAACTCATAGAGGCATTGTCAAATGCATACGGGCCGTCGGGTTTTGAGGAGGAGGCAGCAGACGCTGCCGCCGGATTTATCCCGGAGGGCTGCTCGGTCGAGAGGGACGGTATTAGAAATGTATATATAAAGAGGAAGAAGGCTTCCGCTGACCGGAACGCCCCGAAGGTGGTGTTTGACGCACACATCGATGAGGTCGGATTCATAGTCCAGAGGATAGAACCCAACGGGACACTGGCTTTTCTTGTCCTCGGGAGCATAAGCCCGGGAAACATACCCGCCCACAGGGTGAGGGTGCTGTCTTCCTCGGGAAAATGGATCCCGGGAGTGGTTGCCGCTAAGCCTCCGCACTTCATGACAGAGGAAGAGAGGAAAAAGCCCCTGAGCACTGCAGACATGAGGATAGACGTCGGCGCGTCATCTGCAGAAGAGGTTGAAAAGTATTACGGAATAAGGCCTGGGGCTCCAGCTGTGCCCGACGTCGTTTTCGAATGCAGCGACCGGGGAATAATGCTCGGCAAGGCATTCGACGACAGGCTCGGCTGTGCTGCCGTGATTTCAGTGATGAATGCCATATGCGGTGAGGAACTCGGAATCGAGCCGGTAGGTGTGCTCTCCACGCAGGAGGAAGTTGGCGAGCGCGGAGCTACTGTAGCCGCTCAGAGGGTAAAGCCCGACCTTGCAATATGCTTTGAAGGATGTCCGGCCGACGACACGGTGCTTCCGGAAAATGAATGCCAGACCGTCATGGGAAAAGGCCCGATGCTCAGGCATTCCGATATCAGCATGATCACACACCCGGGGTTCCAGAGATATGCACTTGATATAGCCAGGGAACACGGCATTCCCGTGCAGGAAGCCGTGAGGTCCGGAGGAGGAACCAACGGGGCCGCATACCAGATGGCGGGAGCCCCTTCAATAGTCATCGGAGTGCCGGTGAGATACGCTCACAGCCATCACTGCTTCTCTTCGCTCAAGGATTTTGACTCCGCAGTAGAGCTCGGGGTGCTCCTGGCCCGCAGCCTCGACAGGGAGACCGTCGACCGCTTCATAAGGTGATTAGTGGCGGATTGGCTCAACTTTTACAGATAAAAGCCGCAGATGAGAGCTAATTTCGACACTTTTAATGTTTAATTATCTCACACGCTAATGTAAAATTATTGTGTTCCCGGGCATATGAGGTACATGCCCAAAAATATATTTGGAGGAATCAATACAATGGCAAACAAAAGCTTCGGACAGAAACTTCTTGGAGTCTGGAACACCAAGACTATCGTCACCGTGGCCATTGGCGCTGCACTGTTTGGCGTGCTTATGGATTACGGCGGGATCCCCATAACGACGAACACCCAGCTGACAACGGCAATGATCGTTCCTGTCATAGTGGGTGCCCTTTATGGTCCTCTTCCTGCTGCAGTGTCGGCCGGAGTCGGAAACATGATCGCTGATCTGATCGGCGGCTGGGGAATGTGGTTCGACTGGGATATCGGAAACTTCTTTGCAGCTTTCTTCGTGGGACTCCTTCCTGTTTACGGGGCCTATATCACTGAAGGCATCTTCACTGTAAAGCACGCAATCATCTATGCTGTGTGCTGCATACTAGGCAATGCAGTTGCATTCGGAGTGATCACCCCGATATTCTCCACGCTCTTCTATGCGAGCGACCTCAACGTCACTTTCATCCAGGCATTTGCTGCAACGCTCGGCAACTTTGCCGTTGAAGTTGTAATAGGAATCCCGATTCTGATCCTCCTCGCCAAGAGATACAAGAACCGCACAAATCTCAAGGAAGAGGAAGACGACGAAGAAGAAGAGGATAAATAAGAGTCAGTCCAGATAAACCTCCATGATTCTACAATTATGGAGGTTTTAATTTTTTTTGATGGCAAGTCAAAGAAAGGACCCAGAGATTGAAAGAGCCGCTCGTAAGCTTCAAGAATTTCGGATTCAAATACAAAGTGCAGTCTAAGCCTACGCTTTACGACATCAATCTTGACATATATCCAGGAGAGAAAGTACTTATCCTAGGCGCTTCCGGAAGCGGAAAATCGACACTGTGCAACTGCATAAACGGCCTCATACCCTTTTCCTACGAAGGGGAGATAACAGGCAGCTGCACTGTAAACGGAAAAGAGACAAGGGGAGAGTCAATATTCAAGCTCTCCAAATATGTTGGAACGGTGCTCCAGGACAGCGACGCACAGTTCGTGGGGCTGTCTGTCGGGGAGGACATAGCGTTCTCGATGGAGAACGACGTTGTCCCGAGGAAGGACATGCTCCCCGCAGTTGAAAAGAGCGCTTCCATGGTGGGAATGCAGGATTTCATAGGAAGCGTACCGTTTGAGCTGTCCGGAGGGCAGAAGCAGAAAGTCGCAATAGCCGGAGTATTCGGCAACGACGTAAACATTCTCATATTCGACGAGCCTCTCGCGGCCCTCGACCCACAGATGGGAATGACCGCCATAGAGCTCATCGATGACCTCTCAAAGGACGAAAACAGGGCAATAATCATCATCGAGCACAGGCTCGAGGATGTACTCTACAGGCCGGTGGACAGGATAATACTGATGTCCGCCGGAAGGATAGTCGCAGACATGAAGCCTGACGACCTGCTAAAGTCGTCCCTGCTTTCGGAATGCGGTATAAGGGAGCCCCTGTATCTAACGGCGATGAAATATGCGGGCTGTGAACTCGACGATGTTAAAAACATCTGCAGCCTTGACGACATGGAGCTCTCCAAGGAAAACACCACGAAGCTGAAGGAATTCTTCACCGCCGAGAGGCCGGGCATTGAGGAAAGCAGCGAAGAAGACGTGATTTCTTTTGACCACGTCTCATACACATATCCATCTAACGGGAGAAAAGCCCTTGAGGACGTTAGCTTCTCAGTCAAGCGCGGCGAGCGCGTTGCAATCATCGGGAAGAACGGCGCAGGCAAATCAACCGCAGCAAAGCTCATCTGCGGCATCATCAGACCCGACGAGGGAAAGATCACGATTGAGGGACAGGACTCCAAGAAGTTCTCGGTTAAAGAAATAGGCGAGAAAGTCGGATATGTCATGCAGGACCCCAACCAGATGATAGTCAAGGACATCATCAAGGATGAGGTGGGCCTCGCGCTCAGCATCAGGGGAATGGACCAGAAGGTCATCGACGAGAGGGTCAAGACCGTCCTCGAGACATGCAACCTTTACAAGATGAGGAAATGGCCTGTGGACTCGATAAGCTACGGGCAGAAAAAGAGGGTCACCGTCGCCTCTATCATGGCAATAGAGCCCGATATCCTGATCCTCGACGAGCCGACTGCCGGACAGGATTTCAGGAGCTATACGGACATCATGAACTTCGTAAACCTCCTGAACAAGAAGTATGGAAAGACGATACTCTTCATAACTCACGACATGCACCTCGCTATAGAGAATACCGACAGGGCGATAGTGTTTTCAGACGGAAAGCTCATCGCCCAGGACAAGGTATTCACAGTGCTGTCAGACGAGGAGATCATCAAAAAGGCCAATCTCAAGCAGACTTCGCTCTACAGGCTGGCCCTGAAGCTGGGACTCGACCCCGAGGCCACAATACGTCACTTTATCGAGTACGAAAGAACGGTGAAGCAGAATGAACAATAGGATGGTAATCAACTACGTTCCGGGCCCGACAGTGATGCACAGGCTGACCGGATTTACAAAGGTTCTGCTGTTCATCGTCATGACAGTGGCGATCATAAGCACCTACGACATCAGAATCCTCATTCCTCTATTTTTAATAAATCTCGCCGAGATCATCTCCATGAAGCCCAACTACAAGCCGATATTCGTGATGTTCATGATCTCGTTCATAATGGTCTCGGTCATCGGGAACATAATGCTGTTTGTGGTGAGCCCCGACGCAGGGCTCAACAACGTAGGCGCAAATAACATAATCTGGCAGAGCAGCGGGAGGCTGTATCTCTCGAAGGAATTCCTGTGGTATATCCTCGCTGTCTTCATAAAGAGGACCACGTCGTTTGCATCAGTCATGGCATTCGCACTTGCGACGACTCCCTCTGAATTCGCATCCGGGCTCAACCTCTGCGGGCTTCCATACAAGGTCTGCACGATAATCTCGCTCGCATACAGGACTATACCCGACATAGCAAACGATTTTATCAACATCAGGAACAGCATGATGATGCGCGGAGTCGAGCTGAGCAAGAAGGCGAGCGTATGGAAGAGGCTCAAGAACAACATCGTGCTTCTCGTCCCGCTCATACTCACTGCATTCGGCAAGGTCGGGAATATTGCAAACGCCATGGATCTCAGGGGATACGGCAAGAACAAGAAGAGGACATGGTATGCAGAACACGAGCTCACAAAGGCCGACAGGATCATAAGACCCCTGATAATCGTCCTCGCCGTGCTGACAGTGTACTACATTGTGGAGTACAGGATAATCAATCCGTATCCGGCAAAGATCTGGTGCCCCTGGGTGACCTTTGAAAACGCACAGAAGGTGAACCAGTGGGATACAGTGTTCTTCGTAAAATGGTTCAGAAACAAATAATTCCTATAAATCGGAGGTTGTCAAAGAATGCGTAACTTAGTAATCCAGACAGATTTCGGGACGGGATCCCTCTCTGTAAGTGCGATGCACGGCGTATGCGCCATGGTGGATCCGGAGCTCAAGGTGAACGACGGAAACAACGATGTGGTGCAGTTCGACGTCCTCAATGCCTCGGATTCCCTGATATACCTGCTGCCGTACTGGCCGAAGGGAACAGTTTTTGTATCCGTGGTAGACCCCGGAGTCGGAACGGCCAGGAAGAGCTGCGTCGCAAAGCTCAGTGACGGACAGTTCGTGGTGACCCCCGACAACGGAACTCTCACATATGTCAAGGAACAGATCGGCATAGAAGAGGTAAGGGAGATAGATGAGAGCGTAAACCGCCTCCCCGGGTCCGAGGACATACACATATTCCACGGCAGGGATGTCTACGCATACTGCGGCGCGAGGCTCGCCGCCGGAGTTATCGATTTCGAAGGAGTGGGACCAGCCTATCCCGTGTCTGAAATAGTGACCGCGGATTACATAAAGCCGGAAAAGGCTGCCGGAATGGTTTCCGGAATGATAAACGAAGCCACGGAGCATTTCGGCCTGGTCGGAACCAACATTCCGTTCTCCTGGATGGAGGACGCCGGAATGAAGTACGGGGATGACGTCGAAGTCATCGTTGAAAAGAACGGCGAAAAGGTTCTGGACAAGGTCATGAAGTTTGCAAAGAGCTTCGGATACGTTCCTGTGGGAGACCCGCTGGTATTCAGCTCCGAGACGAGAACAGTCATGCTCGCTATCAACAGGGGCAACGCGACCATTGCCTACAAGCTCGGCTTCGGCCCTGATTGGAAAATGACAGTCAGAAAAAGTGGAGAAAAATAATGGATCTTCCTTCTGTAGTAATACATGACCAGAGCGGGTTTGCGTCCACGCATTTTGCCCAGGCTGCAGGGATAATCGAGACCATACAGCCTAGAGTGGACGTGGACAACTGCAATCCCGGTATAGAAAAGGGAAATGTAAGGCAGATTTCCGCATATCTTTTCACTAATGTCCCGTTCTGGCCCGACGGAACCATATTCATTTCGTTCGTAGGGACGGGCAGGCCTGTTGCTGTGAAGTTTAAAAACGGGAGCATTCTTCTGAGTCCCGACAATGGGACATGCACCATGTGCGCCGGCATCCTCGGGATAAGCGAAGCAAGGTTTCTCAGTGAGGAATTCGGGACTGACGGATGGCAGATGCCGAGATGTGCCGCGAGGCTTGCAGACGGAATGGACTTCAGCGAAGTCGGCCCAGAGGTGCCAGGCAACAGGGTTGTGCTGTACAAGATACCTGCAGCCAGGATTTCCGAAGGAAGGGCAGAGGGAGAGGTGTCCATGCTTCTCAAGAATTTCGGAAACCTCACTTTCAGCATCGGCACTGACGAATTCGAGAATACGGGAATCAGGCACGGCGACCGCGTAAGGGTCACCTTTACCAGAGACGGCAAGGTGGAGTGGAAGGGGGAAATGACATTCCAGCCCTCTTTCGGATATGTGCCGGAAGGAGATCCGGTGATTTTCAACGGAAGCTCAGGATATATGGATATAGGCCTGAACAGGAGGCATTTCATCAACAAATGCCTTCCCCAGATCCTCGACGCCCAGGACCCCGGTGAATTCAAGGTCCTGATTGAAAAGATAGGAGACTAAGTTATGAAGCCATGCATTGTCCTTCAGTCAGATTTCGGCGTGTCCACCGGACTTCCGGCATCTATGACAGCCGTAATAGTAAAGATAGACCCCGAAATAAGGATATATGACCTCTGCCATGAGGTCAGGGAATTCGACATCAGGAACGGGGCATCCATACTGGCGTCAACTTTTCCTTACTGGCCCGACGGAACAGTGTTTGTCTCCGTCGTAGACCCCGGCGTGGGGACGACAAGGAAGAGCTGCGTAGCCAGGATGGACAACGGAAGCTTTGTGGTCACCCCTGACAACGGGACCCTCAGCCTCCTCTATGACAGGATTGTCTCGGTGAGGGAGATAGATGAAACCGTAAACAGGCTGCCGGGATCCAGCGAACATCACACCTTCCACGGCAGGGATGTCTATGCTTACACTGCTGCGAGGCTCGCATCAGGGATCATAGACTTTGCCGGAGTGGGTCCTGAATATCCCAAAGAGGAGCTCGTGAGGTTTGAACAGCCCAAGAGCAGCATCATCGACGGGGCAGCCTGCGGGGAAGTGACCGGGGCACACGACCATTTCGGAAACGTCGGAATCTCCATCCCGAACGAGATGATAAAGGAGATAGGCATCAAGGTCGGTGACATGTGCCGGGTTGAGATAATAAAGGACGGCAAAGATCTCTACAACCAGGTCATGCTGTTCCACAAATCCTTCGGCTGGGTCAAGCCCGGAGAACCCATACTTAACGAGTGCAGCAACGACTATGTCGAGCTTTCCATAAACCAGGGGAGCTTCTGCGACAAGGAGCTGCCTGAGCTTCTGGACGCATATGACCTTTCCCAGTACAAGGTGCGGGTATCGAGAGTAGAGGAGGGCAGCCAGAGCAGATGAAGCCTGCAATAGTAATCCAGACAGATTTCGGCCCGGGCGGCGGCGGAGCCATGAGAGGAACCATCAAAAAGGTCGACAGCGAGCTCGAAGTCTACGAAGCAAGCCACGAAATAGACAAGTTCAATGTGAGGGCCGCAAGCAGGAGCCTCAACTTTGCTGTTCCGTACTGGCCGCAGGGGACGGTGTTCGTGTCGGTCATAGATCCCGGAGTCGGGACCGCTAGAAAAGCCAGCGTAGCCCTCTTGAACAACGGCAGCTACATAGTCACCCCGGACAACGGAGCGCTGACCGAGGTCGATGAGACAATAGGGGTCAAGGCCGTCAGGAAGATCGACGAAAAGAGAAACCGCCTCAAGGGCACCGAGAAGGTCAGCATCTTCCACGGGCGCGATCTTTTCGCCTACTGTGCTGCAAAGCTTGCATCGGGGATAATCGACTTCGAAGGAGTCGGGGAAGAATATCCCGTGAGCGAAATAGTGAAGTTTGATCCGCTCGGCTACAGGGTTTACATGGGCCGGGTGACCGGATTCGCAACCGATATGATGCGCACGTTCGGAAATCTCGAGACGAGCATACCGATAGAGGCTGCCGAGAAGGCAGGCCTCAAGGTAGGAGAAAACGTCAGGGTTTCCATCATGCACGGCGGGGAAACTGTTGTCGACCGCCTTGTCCCCTACAAGCCTTCATTCGGCTGGGTAGGCCTCGGCGATGAAGTCGTCTACAACAGCAGCGACGGGGTCATAGGGATAGGCATCAACAGGGGAAACTTTATAAATAAGTATAAAATAGGCTTCGGAGATTCCTGGACAGTGACTTTAAAGAAGGAGCGCGGCTGAGATGAACTTCATTGTGATTCAGACAGATTTCGGAGGCACGAGCTCCGCTGCCATGACGGGAGTCTGCAAGATTGTCGACAGGGAACTGAGGATATTCGACCTCACACACCAGGTTCCGAGGTTCGATGTCGAGACGGCAGGTGAGAATCTGGCCGACGTCATTGCCTTCTGGCCCAAGGGAACGGTGTTCGTATCCGTTGTGGATCCCGGAGTCGGGACAAGCAGGAAGGCAAGCGTCGCCCAGACGGGCAACGGATATTACATTGTGACTCCTGACAACGGGACTCTCGCTCCTGTGGCGAGAAAATACGGAATCAGCGCGATCCGCGAGATAGACCAGAAAGTCAACAGATACAACGGAAACGAGTGGCCCAGGGCATCCGACATTTTCCACGGGAGGGATGTGTTCGCTTACTGCGGGGCAAAGCTGGCTTCCGGAAAGATAGACTTTGCCGGCGTAGGACGTGAGTATCCAGTCTCCGAGATAGTGGGCCTGTAGGCAGCAGTCTTCGTGAAGACAGAATAAAAAGCCCCCGTTCCGGGAAACCGGTCCGGGGGCTTTTGGCGCGCCTGGAGGGATTCGAACCCGCGGCCTCTCGCTCCGGGGGCGAACGCTCTATCCAGCTGAGCTACAGGCGCCTGAAAGTCCTGAAAGCAATGAAATTCTAGCATCACTGATTTGGAAAGTCTATAAGGTGGACATACAGAGGGGCATTCCTGAGCCGGTCTTGCCGCATGCCCGATTTTTCGGGTTTAATGAACAAAATCCCCTATTGCATGGTGCCCGTTTGTGGCGAACTACAAAAATTAAAAAAGACGCAAAGTAAATGTTGACAATGTAAAAACTGGCATATATAATACGGAACTGCACCCTCGCGAGAAGGTGCAGAAAACTGGACCTTGAAAATCGAACAATATCAAGCTTATAGGACCCTTGAAAACAAGTGCTGAAGAGGCACTGAAGTAATTTAAGGAATGCCGGCAAGGCGTTTCTGAGAGATAATAGCCGAGGAATCGGATATTATAGGATTTTACAAAG
>JBMNPE010000006.1:0-33018 GCA_050943435.1 Oscillospiraceae bacterium
GCAGCCCGTTGAGCCCGGCGTTCCTGCGTGCCATCTCAAGGGCAGGTTCGGACACGTCGATTCCGAGCACCTGGTCTGCACCTGCAGCTGCGCAGTTAAGCGCAAACCCGCCCGTGTGGGTGCAGCAGTCGAGCACCGTGAGGCCCCGGGAGAGCTTTGCTGCAGCCGCCCTGTTGTATTTCTGGTCGAGGAAGTACCCGGTCTTCTGCCCGCCGGCCACGTCGACGAGTATCCTGAGCCCGTTCTCGTTTATCTCGGCAAACCCGTCCGGAGGCTCCCCGAGCATGTCCGTGAGCCTGTATCCCTCTGAGTCGCCGAGGCCTTCGAGCTGCCTCAGCCTTCCTGTGCTCCTCTCGTAAAGGGCCTTCACTTCTGCACCGCAGGACCTGAGTTCCTCTGTGCAGAGCCTGAATATCAGGTCCTTTATCCTGTCGGTCCCGAGGCACATCACCTCGGCAGAGAGCACGTCCCCGTACCTGTCGAGAGTGAGTCCGGGGAACCCGTCAGCGTCCCCGAATATAAGCCTGCAGTCCTCGAAATCTCGGCCCATCGTCTTCATTCGGTACTCGAGGGCCCACCTTACGCGCCTCCTCCAGAAATCCTCGTCCACGGTATCAGACGCGTTCCTCGATACTACCCTGGCCCTCAGCCTGGACTTTGAGTTGTAAAAAGCAGTGCCGGCATACCTGCCCTTTTCGGTGAACAACAGGCAGAGTTCTCCGTCCGACACGGTCCCGGGCTCGAGAACCTCCGTGTCGTAGACCCACGGATATCCCTTTTTGACGGATTCCGCAGCCCGCCTGCTTATCACTAACCTCCTTAGATTTTCCACATGCATCCCTCCGGGATCCGACTGCCCGCGTTATTCCATAAAATCAAAGAGCCTCGCGGGAATGTTCCTGCGGGGCTCATTGGCGGAGAAAGAGGGATTTGAACCCTCGCGCCGATTACTCGACCTACGCCCTTAGCAGGGGCGCCTCTTCGACCTCTTGAGTATTTCTCCAAGTCAAAGCATTGAAATTATTAAAATGGCGGAGAGGGCGGGATTCGAACCCGCGTGACGTTGCCGTCAAACGGTTTTCAAGACCGCCTCGTTATGACCGCTTCGATACCTCTCCAGATTGTCTTGACAGCTAAATTATTCTAGCAAACCGGCCCTTTAGTGTCAACTGCGCAGGAGGCTTCAGAACTCACTTGAAGACTTCACGGAAGTGCCTTAAATGCCTCCTCCGGAAAGGCCTGCCGCAGGCTATTGCTGCGCCGTCCCGGCGCCTTCCCGGGGCAGCGGTCTGAGTACGTTGCGCACGGCTCCGGCAAGATATATGGAGCCGAATACGACGGCAGCACCTCCCCTGTCTGCGAGAGACTTTGCCTCGAGTATGGCCGATTCAGGGTCTTCCGCCAGGGTGACAGGCTTTCCGTACCCGGAGAGGAAATCCTTGAGCCGCCCGGCCTCCATCGCCCTCGGCGTTCCGGGGACAGTTGTGCACACATATTCCGAGACAACCGGGTCTATGCGGTCATACACGCTCCTGTAATCCTTGTCGGCAAGTATACCAGTGAGCAGCACGATGTGCCTTTCGCCCAGGTAGTCCTCGATGCACTGCCTGGTGGCCTCCGCCCCCTGAGGATTGTGGCCCCCGTCGATTATGAATATCGGGTTCTTTGAGATGACCTCGAATCTTGCCGGCCAGTCCACATTCTCTATGCCTGAGGCTATTGCGCTGTCTGGGATCTCAAAGCCGCCTTTTCTCAGCGATTCAGCCGTCGTTATAGCCATGGCGGCATTTTTGAGCTGGTGCCTGCCGAGGAGAGGCGTGTAGATGTTCTTGTACCTCTTGAAGTCGAAGACCTGGCCGTGCAGGTCGGAGGATATGAGCTCGAGCCTGCTGAAATCGACCGGATTGTACTCGGCTCCGGTCTCTGTGCATTTCCTGCGGAACACCTCCATCACTTCCGGGGTCTGGGAATACACGACCGCCTCTGTCCCGGGCTTTATTATCCCCGCCTTCTTCTCGGCTATCTCAGTGAGGGTGCTCCCGAGCGCCTTTGTGTGCTCCAGTCCTATGTTCATGAGGACCGCGCACATCGGGCACCCTATGACATTCGTCGCGTCGTCAATGCCTCCCATTCCGACCTCGATCACGGAGACATCGCACTTCTCCCCCGCAAAATACTCGAAGGCCAGGGCTGTTATGAGCTCAAACTCGTTGGGTCTGTCGTCCATCTTCCGGGCAGCCGCATAGACCGGCTCGAAATACCTGTCTATGTCGGCATCCGAGATGTTCCTGCCGTTTATCCTGAATCTCTCGTTGAAAACCTGAAGATACGGGGACGTGTTGAGCCCCGTCTTGTACCCCGCTTCCGTCAGTATGGATGATATGTATGCGGCCGCGCTCCCCTTGCCGTTGGTACCCGCCACATGGACGCAGGGTATCTCGTCCTGCGGATCCCCGAGGAGCTTCATGAGCTCCTTTGCATTCTGCAGCCCCTGGTGCTTCCTCCACGTGCCGTTGGTCAGTATTTCCCTGGCGCTCTTTTCCATCGCTGTCTCCACATTGAAATTGTATGCGTCGACTATTATATCATCTGGAAGGCCCCTGGGCAGAAAAAAAGGAGGGCGGATTCTCATCCGCCCTCCCGTTTCATTCATTCCGTCAGGATTTCTCCGGAGTCACTGACAGCTTTCCGTCCTTTTCGTCGACCAGAAGCACTGAATCCTCATCGAATTCACCGGCCATGATCTCCCTGCCTATCAGGGTTTCGACGTTGTGCTCAATGAACCTCTTGAGAGGCCTTGCGCCATAGACCGGATCGTATCCGTTGTCTGCTATGTAGTCCTTGGCCGCATCCGTGAACTTCACGCTGAGCCTCTGCTCCGCGAGCCTGTCGTTGAGCTGCCTCAGCATAATGTCCTCGATATCCTTGACGTTGTCCTTCGTGAGAGGCTTGAAGAACACGATGTCGTCGAGCCTGTTGAGGAACTCGGGCTTGAATGACTTCCTGAGCTCTGCCTCCACGGCGTCCTTCGCAGACTTCGAAATGTTGCCTTCAGAATCAATGCCGTCCAGAAGGTCCTGGGACCCGATGTTGGATGTCATGATGAGGACCGTGTTCTTGAAGTCCACAGTCCTGCCCTGCGAATCGGTTATCCTTCCGTCGTCGAGCACCTGCAGAAGCACGTTGAACACGTCAGGGTGAGCCTTTTCGATCTCGTCGAAGAGAACCACGCAGTAAGGCTTTCTCCTGACAGCTTCGGTGAGCTGGCCTCCCTCGTCGTATCCGACGTATCCCGGAGGCGCCCCTATGAGCCTCGACACCGAGAATTTCTCCATGTATTCGGACATATCAATCCTCACCATGTTCTTCTCGTCGTCAAACAGCTGCCTGGCGAGCTCCTTGGCGAGCTCGGTCTTGCCGACGCCCGTGGGTCCCAGGAACATGAACGACCCTATCGGCCTGCCCGGGTCCTTTATCCCTGAGCGGGACCTGATTATCGCGTCCACAACGGCCTGAACGGCCTCGTCCTGTCCTATTATCCTCTCATGCAGCCTGTCGCCCAGGTGCAGGAGCTTCTCCTTGTCGCCCTCCATGAGCTTTGCAACAGGGATTCCCGTCCACCTCTCGACTATCTTGGCTATCTCCTCTTCCGTGACTTCCTCGCGGATGAGGGAGCTGTCCTTTTTGTTGGAGGCTACCTTGGCCTCTTCCTCCTGGAGTTCCTTCTGGACCTTGGGAAGCTCGCCGTATTTGAGCTCGGCCGCCTTGTTGAGGTCGTATTCCCTCTCGGCCTTCTCTATGTCGTTGTTTAACTGCTCCTGTCTCTCCCTGAGCTGCTGGAGCTTCTGTATGGACTGCTTCTCGGCGTCCCACTGGGCCTTCATCTCGGTGAAGTGGGACCTGTTCTCGGCAAGCTCCTTCTCTATCTGTTCGAGGTGCTCCTTGGAGAGCTTGTCGTCCTCCTTCTTTAAGGCTGCCTCCTCTATCTCGAGCTGGATTATCTTCCTGCGCACGACATCCATCTCTGTAGGCATGGAGTCTATCTCTGTCCTTATCAGGGCACACGCCTCGTCGATGAGGTCTATTGCCTTGTCAGGCAGGAACCTGTCGGTTATGTACCTGTTCGACATCGTCGCAGCGGCGATGATGGCGCCGTCGCTTATCTTGACGCCGTGGAATACCTCGTACCTCTGCTTTAGTCCGCGCAGTATCGCAATCGTGTCCTCGACGCTCGGCTCGTTCACCATGACAGGCTGGAACCTTCTCTCGAGGGCCGCATCCTTTTCAATGTATTCCCTGTACTCGTCCAGGGTTGTAGCTCCTATGCAGTGCAGTTCGCCCCTCGCGAGCATCGGCTTGAGGATGTTGCCAGCATCGAGAGATCCCTCTGTCCTGCCGGCCCCTACAATGGTGTGCAGCTCATCGATGAACAGTATTATCCTGCCGTCGCTGCGCTTTACCTCGTTGAGGACGGCCTTGAGCCTCTCCTCGAATTCGCCGCGGTATTTCGCGCCGGCTATGAGTGAGCCCATGTCAAGTGAGAAAATCGTCTTGTCCTTGAGGCTTTCAGGCACATCCCCGCTGACTATCCTCTCGGCAAGCCCTTCCGCTATTGCAGTCTTGCCGACGCCAGGCTCGCCTATGAGAACCGGGTTGTTCTTTGTCTTCCTCGAAAGGATCCTTATTACATTCCTTATCTCCTCGTCCCTGCCGATAATCGGGTCGAGCTTTCCGGACCTTGCCCTCTCCACGAGGTCGTCGCCGTACTTCTTGAGGGCCTCATATGTCTCCTCCGGGTTGTCGCTCGTTATCCTCATCCCGCCGCGGATGCTCTCCAGGGCCTTGAGGACCTTGTCCTTGGTAACCCCGAACTGCCTGAGCAGCTCCTTCACCTCGGCGTTAGGAGCGTTGATTATTGCGAGGAATATGTGCTCAACCGAGACATACTCGTCCTTCATGTTCTGGGCAGTCTTCTCCGCCGTGAGGAAAGTCTTGTCCACGTCGGACGACACGTACATGCTCCCCTCGGGCCTCGACTGTCCGCTGACCTTCGGGAGCTTCTGCACGAGCTTTTCAGCTGCAGTGGCAAAGGCCTCCGGGTCGACATTCATGCTCTTCAGTATGCTTCCGACTGCGCCGTTTTCCTGTGCCGCCAGGGCCCAGATGAGGTGCTGCTGCTCCACCTGGGGATTGGAGTATTCAACAGCCTTCTTCTGTGCATCGGTAATTGCTTCAATTGCTCTCTGTGTATATTTCTGGGCGTTCATAAAAATCCCCCGTTCTTTTCATCTAGGATGCCCCCATGCTATCAGACAGTTATTAACAGTTATGATATAAATTATGTCTAAACTGTTAATAATTAGCACTCGACCGATTAGAGTGCTAAAATATTTGCAGGGCTGGTCCTCTGGTAGTATCATTGCGGTGTAAAAGCATATCCGCCGAATCTGTTTAGATGAGCGGAGGACGGGGAAAATGGCTGAAAAGAAAACGGAAAACAAAAAGAAGAAAGGCAGCACCGGGCTCAAGGTGGCAGCCGGTGGCCTTGTAGCTGTGTCGCTGTTCTTTTCCAATATGTTCAGTTCTTCAGACGAACTCAGGAGCCGCGACGTGCGCGACATCATCGAGCCGGAGATTGCCGAGGAGCAGCTGGAGTCAGGGGTCCAGGACACTGAGGTGCAGGGAGGCCTCAGGGCCCGCATCCTCTCTCTTCCCTACGGTGTGAGGATGTTCCTCATATATCCTCTGTGGCTCATGGGCACAGGAATAACATACCTGTTTTCACTTCTGGGGAGTTTCTTCTCAACTCCGGCAGGCGGGGCGGTGCTCAAGGTTCTGCTGACTGCGGTGGTCTCCCTTGTGCTGTTTGCCCTCACCATGAAGGCCGTGTTCCCAGACATGCCGCTCAAGAAGATCCTCTCCAAAAAGAACGTCTCCGCCGTCCTGATCACTTCAATAGCGCTTTCCGTGGCAAGCGGAGTCCTGGCTGTCGTCTGGGAGGGATACTCAAAATGGGTTCCCCTCATAAGGGCATGCCTGCTTGCAGTCTCGATTTCAGTACCTGTTATAGCAATAGCGAGGCGCAGGAAGGAAAAGCTCGCCGGAAGGAAAGCAGCAGCTTGAGAATTTTACAGGCAATATAAAGAGCCACGGGCCGCAGGAAAGCGGTCCGTGGCATTTGTATGCCCTTTTGTCATCCGCCGATGATTTTTACCAGATAAGTCCTCTCCCTGGGCCCGTCGAACTCGCAGAAGTACAGGGCCTGCCAGATGCCGAGTATCGGCTTTCCTCCCTCGATGATAACGGTGGAGGAGGCGCCTACTGCGCTCGACTTGATGTGGGCTGAAGAATTGCCCTCGGCATGGAGGTAGGCCGGGTCGCTCACCGGGAATGCCTTGTCGTAGCCGTATATGAAATCAGCCCTTACGTCGGGATCTGAGTTCTCGTTGATCGTTATTCCGGCGGTGGTGTGGGGAGTGTAGACCACGGCTATCCCCTGCTCGACACCGCTGTCCCTTATGTCTGCGCACACAGTGTCCGTGATATCTATCATCTTCTCCCGTGCACCGGTAGAGATCTTGTGCCTGTAAAGATTCATGTCATCTGCCTCCGTTTTCTTTGAGCACTCCCGTGAGATCAAACTGCGGTATGAAGCTCTCCTCTGCGGTCCCCTCTTCCTGTGTGTATCCGCATGTGATTCCAAGCTCCTCCGCGTAATCCACGAGCGAACCGTACTCCCCCCGGGTGAGCCTTCTGCCGAGTTCCGGGTATCCTGTGAGGTCCCCGCACGGTGTGTACTGGTTCATGATGCTTATATATATTCTATCCCCATAAGTGAGATAAAGATACCTCAGCACCCTTTTCGAGTCTATCAGCGATCCCGGAAGCTGAAGGTGCCTCACGATCACTCCGCTCTTCATGAGTCCGTCTTCAAAGACCGGGGCACCGCGCTGGCGAACCATTTCCGCAAGAGCCTTCTTGGCAATAACAGGATAGTCCGCTGCTCCGGAATATCTTTCTGCAAGGTCAGGCGACATGTACTTGAAATCCGGCATGTATACGTCGACGAGGCCGTCCATCATCGCGAGAGTCTCAGGTTTTTCGTACCCGTCAGAATTCCAGACAAATGGTATCCCGATGCCCCTGTTTTTTGCTTTCTTTATGCATTCGGCGATGTCCGGGGCATACGGCGTCGGGGTTACGAGATCTATGCACGCAGCCCCCTGCTCCTCGAGCTCGAAGAATATCTCCGTGAGCCTGTCTTCTGTTATTTCGGCGCCGAAGGCGCCTAATGATATGGGGCCGTTCTGGCAGAATACGCACCTGAGCGGGCAGCCTGAAAAAAACACCGTGCCGGCGCCTTTGTCACCGGCAATGCACGGCTCCTCCCACTTGTGCAGATACGCCCTCGCGGCTTTGATCCCGGAGCCTGCCCCGCAGAACCCCGGCCTCAGGTCCCTGTCAGCCCCGCACTCCCTCGGGCAGAGCCTGCAGGGCCCCTGCCCGGTCATGCCTTCCCCTTCTTCGGCATTGTGAGGGCAAATATTATCCCCATCACTCCCCCCAGGATGTGGGAGAGCTGGGAAACGGAATCGCTGGATGTCACTCCGCTGTAGATTTCGCTGCCTATGTATATGAGGGCGATCATTATCATCGTCATCGGGATCTGTCCGCGGGAGAAGTTTGTAGCGGACGCCAGGATTATCAGCATGAAGACTATGCCGCTGGCCCCGAGGAGGGCTCCCGTGGGATTGAAGGCCACGAAGACGAGCCCTATGACAAGGGCCGTAAGCAGGATCATTGCGAGGAGCTTTCTGCTCCCGTACCTCTCCTCCACGGACGGGCCTAGCAGGAGTATGTACATGAAGTTGCTCACGTAGTGCTGCACGCTCGCGTGGCCTATTATGTGCGTGAACATCCTGAGGTACGTGAAGGGATTGCCCCATCCCGACCTGTAGACGGCAAACCACGTGTAGGTTATCGTGTAGTCGGTTGCCATCCCAAGTATCAGGACCACGAGGGATATTATCGAGTACGTCAGGATCACCGGCGAATTGTAGATAATAATCTTCTTCCTCAAAATTCACTGCCTCCGGGTTTTCATGATTATAACATAGTTTCGCCGGGGCAAAAAAAGGAGAGCCTCCAAAGGGCTCTCCCGACTTTCATTTTTTTCCGGCTGTTCCCCTCGCCACGGCTTCCCGTATTTTATCTATGTCAGGCACGTCCCTGAACCTCGTGCTGGAAATCGTGTATCCGGCGCACGTGTTTCCCGCTATCACGCACTCCTCAGGGCTGTAGCCCTCAGAGTAGAACCTGAGGAATCCCGCATCGAAGGAATCCCCTGCCCCAATGGTGTTCACAGGGTCCACCTTGACTATCGGGAATACCGAAGTGCCGGAGGAAGTGACCAGATATACGGGGTTCACTCCGTCCCTTGCGACAACTATCTTTCCGCCTTCGGACAGCATTTCAGCCGATTTTCTTATGTCGCGCTCCCCGGTTACGGACCTGAACTCTTCCTCGCCGGACCCGAATATCAGGGTGCAGCATCCGAGCACTTTTCTCACTATTTCGTTCTTTATGCTGTCGATGTCGTCTGACTTCATCCTGAGGTTGATGTCGGCCGCAACTTCCTTACCGGCCATGTGGAAGCTCTCGGCATACCGCAGCATAGTTCTCGATATTGAATTGTCTCCTATTATCCCTGAGCAGGACAGGAACAGCATGTCGTAGTTGTCGGCGAGGGAAGAGTCGAAATCCCAGTCCTCGAAATCGGAATATTCGTTTCCCGGCATCAGGACTGCATCGGAAACCTGGCTTCCGTCGGCATCGACTGCCACCACAACCGGGAACATCCCGTCCTTTCTTCTTATGCAGAGGCTGGTGTCAACCCCCGATCTGCGCAGGTCGTCGAGCAGGTAGTCTCCGGTAGCGGTCTCAGAAAATACCCCGAGGAACGACACGTTTCCCCCTAGCTTTCCGAGCATTGCGGCGCAGTTGGAAACCGTTCCCCCGGGCTTGCACCTTATCCTTCCCAGGCTGTAGCTTCCGGCATATGCCTCCATCTTCATGGCATCGTACGGCACTACTATATCGATTCTGGAATCTCCGACGCAGAGGATCTTCTTCATCGAGCCCACCTCCGAAGGTCAGCTGCGGGGCCTTGAGGCGGCTGCCTCGCGGCAGAACGCCCTCACAAGGTCTATGTCCTTGTCACCGGTTGCCGGGTCGTTGGTCCTGGTGAGTGAATCGACCCCGAAGGGCCTCACGGTCTCTATTGCCTCCCTCACATTGTCCGGGCCGAGCCCTCCTGCGAGTATCACGGGCCTCCTCACGGTGTCCACGATTTTCCGGCTTATGCTCCAGTCGTGCACCGCTCCGGCGGCGCCGATCTCCTTGGCTCCGGGCTTCACGGAATCGAGGATGAGCCAGTCGCTGTATTTCGCGTATTCGACAGCAGTATCCAGTGCCTCGGGCCCCGTCATCGGGACGGCCTGCATCAGCAGCATCCTCGGGAACCTCCTCTTGAACTCCCGGTAGAATTCCTCGGAAGTGTGAAGGGGCGGAAGAGTGAGGTGGCAGACGTCGGGGGACGTCAGCTCGCAGATTCTCATGACCTCTGCTGGGTCGGTGACATAGGGGATCAGCACCTTTGTTGCCCTGTTTCCCACTGCCCTGTAGATTGCATTTATCTGCTCTATGGTGCAGTTGTGCGGTGTGCCGGGGTCATGAGAGCCCGCGAGGCTCCCTATGTTGTCGGCCCCGGCCTCGATGCATTTTAGAGCAGTCT
The DNA here is from genome assembly GCA_050943435.1 of Oscillospiraceae bacterium. Lineage (GTDB taxonomy): Bacteria > Bacillota > Clostridia > Oscillospirales > Ruminococcaceae > RGIG5675. The sequence goes on from JBMNPE010000006.1 coordinate 9,794, forward strand.
CGGGGGACGTGATGCTGTAAATCTGCGTTATGGCCATCTCTTATTCCCCGTCCGCCGCTTTCCTGGCGATGTCCATCAGGTTCTTTCTCATCTCCGGAGTCACAGAGGGATACGGGCCGTACTGCATGCAGTTGTAAGCTGCAACGGCATTGCCTATGGCGGCTATCATGCGCTCTGAATATCCCTCGCAGAAGGCCCACATCGCGGCAGCGGTAGAGGAGTTGCCGCACCCGGTCGGGTCGACCTCCCTGTCCTTGGAGACGGCGTGGATGATAGGCACGAATTCCACCTTGTCTTTGGTGACCATGTAGGAGCCCTTTATGCCGTCTCTGTAGAAGCAGGGCTTTCCTATCTCCTGTATCACCTTTATAGCTTCCTCCTCATTCTCGACGGAGAGATAGTCGAAGCTCTCCCTCTCGTTGAAGGAATAGATGTCGCAGTACTGGAGGGTGTCCATGAACTCATCGTGGAAGCTGGAATCCTTCCACGGAGTAACTTCCCACATCACCTTGTATCCGTACTTCTCCCTCATTTCCCGGGTGCCGGGCCTGTCCCCGATGCCGTGTCTCCACGGTCCGAACAGGTAGAGCCCCTTTACGCCTTCGAGATGCTTTTCAATGTCGGCAGATGTGAGGGAATTGGGCTTTGTGAAGTTTTCGTCGCTCAGCTTCGTGAAGGACCCGTCTTCATTGAGCTTCACTGGGACGTCGGAATAGTCGCCGTTGGGCATGTACTTGAGGAGAGTCTGCGGGGTGGTCTCCCCCTCGATCACAAGCCCCTCGTCTGAGCTTCCGTTCTCCTCGAGCCATCTGCCGTGATATTTCTTGTAGTCCTTCCCGACGACTGACACATAGAGGCTCGAGTCCTCCACCATCTTTAGCCCGGTGTATGCGTAGAATCCGCATCCGCCGAGGAGCGCGGTTATCCTTCTCCCGTCCACGTATTCGATGTTGTTGACGAGCGAGGTCCCGGTGACGATGTATTTGTAGTTCATTTGGATTGCCTCCGTTTATTTCTCTGGAGCGAGCTCTTCAAGGAGTCTGAGGGCTTCGCTTCTTGTCTTTTCTCCTGCATCCGGACATGGTCCGTACTGAAGCGCGTTGAACCCGGCAAGTATCCCCGCCCAGGTGCATATCCTCTCGGGGCTCCACCCCTCGAAATATGCCCACATTGCGGCTGCCGTGGACACGTTCCCGCATCCGGTGGGATCAATGTCTGCTTCCCTGCCTCTTATAGAGATCATCGGGCACTTCACGGCTCTGCCGCCGTCTATAAAGTATGCCCCGTCGGTTCCGACCCTGTAGTAGCACGGGATTCCGAGCCTCCTGATGGCATCTATCGACTCATCGTCTGTTGAGGTCCCGAAGTACAGGGACGCTTCCTTCCTGTTCAGCGAAAAGTAGTCGCAGATGCCTAAAATCCGCCTGATATCGGGGTCGTCCGGCCCGGTTATCTGGTAGTCCGGTGGAAATTCCCAGCCTATTCTGGTCCCGTAGTCGTCCCGGAATCTCATCATGGTCCTGCAGTACAGGCTGTCCATGTGGTTTCCAATGAGATATACTCCCTTGATTCCCCGGGCGAAGTACTTTTCAAGATGCGACGCTACGATGAACTGCTCGGCCTTGGTAGTAGCATCATAACTTTCTGTGTAAATCGACTTTTCGTCGTACCCGCCGTCAGGCCTGTACCTGACTTCATAATAGACGCACCTGTCGGTCCTGAGCATGAGGCCGTCCCTGGTGCACCCGTTGCGGTCAAACCACTCTCCGAAATACTGTTCGAAATCATCCCCGGTCGCGGCGAGGAATATGCTGTCGTCGGAACAGATTTTGAGGCCTGAATAGGCGTAGAAGCTCCCGCCTCCCATCACGCCTTTTATTGTCCTTCCGTCGCGGAAGACTATGTCGTTTGGCATAGGGAATCCCACTGCAGCGTATCTCATCACAGCGTCCCCCAGCGTCTGCGAGACTCGTCCCTGAGCCTCGCGGTTATTTCCCTGCATTTTTCCCGCTTCTGAGGGCTGAAATCGGTTATAAGCCCTGCGTATCCGGCATTCAGCGAGGCTGTTGCGGAGCCAACGCATGCCGCTGTGAGAGGGTCCATGCCCTCGCACACCGCCCAGAAGGCGGCCGCCGTGGATGAATTGCCGCACCCAGTGGAATCGACGTTTCCGAAATCGGAGGCCAGCCCCGCCCTGTAGACGTGCCCGTCCTTTATCATCTCGGCCCCGTCGAGGCCGCATCTCAGGAATATTGAGCAGTCCGGGAAGCCCCTGAAGAACTCCTCAGCGTCGCGGAGGTCCCTGACTCCGTCAATGAGCTCCCTGCACTCATTGAGGTTCATCGAAAAGAAATCAAGGCATCCTATCGCCTTCCGGATGGTCTCCGTCGGTTCAACGTAGGAGTCACGTCCGAAATTGATGAGTTCGCATCCGGTCATAAAGCCGCACTCCGCGGCCAGTTCCTTAAACTGCCTGTAGAAAGCCGCATTCACGTGGGAATGTATCTCCCATCCCTTTATTTTCCCGCGGTGCAGCCTCGCATACGGTAGGCAGTATTCCATCGTCGGCGTGCAGCGGCCCAGGTGCTCTTTGTTGAGCCCCTGCCTGTGGGAAGTCCCGTTCGACGCGGTGTACAGGTTGTTCTCGTCGTATGTGAGGACGCTCCTGAAATCGTAGTCGAATGCCGGTATTATCGTGTTTTCAGTGATTCCGGAGCTCCTGAGCCAGTCCCCGTAATTCTCATAGAAATCACAGCCCGCATATCCGACATATGCGCACGAGGGAGTCCAAACCCTGTAGCCCGAGAGGGCATAGATAGACCCTCCGCCGAGCCTGGTGTAGGATTCCCCGTTGTACTGGTGTATCTCGTCAATTATCGCATTGCCGGAAACAATGTACTGAGGCAATTACGATCCCTCCGGTACAGGCGGGGCGGCGCCTCACCGCCGCTCCCGCCGCATTATCCTTACTGCCGGTCTTATTCTGGCAGGTTCGCCTTGAGCACCTGGTCAAGAGTCGGAATGGAGTTGGAAGCCCCTGCCGTGTTGACGGCTATTGAAGACGCTTTTGAGGCAGTCTCCAGCACCTCTTCTATGGGCCTGCCCGAGACGATGCCCGCGAGGAAATATCCCGTGAAAGTATCGCCCGCTGCGGTGGTGTCCACTACCTTGACGTCGTAGATTCCGTGGGTTGCCCTTGTGTCGGCGTCCCTGTATATGCAGCCCTTGTTCCCGAGAGTCAGCATGATGTGCGTCTTCGGGAATCTCGAGAGAAATGCGTCGCATATCTCATCCGGATCGTGCTTTCCGGAAATCTGGAAACCCTCGACCTCGTTGAGGATGAACCAGTCGACGTACTTGAGTTCGTCGCACGATGCGAGCTCGTCGTTCATCGGAGACGGGTTCAGTGCGACCATTATCCCCTTTTCATGGGCGGCCCTGATTGCGTACTGCACGCATGTCGTCTCGTTCTGGAGCAGCAGCACGTCACCGGGGTCGCATGCCGCAAGTGCTTCGTCCACGTCGGCTTCGGTGATCCTGAAATTTGACCCTGCAAACAGCAGGATTGAATTCTGTCCGTTCTTGTCGACCTGGATAATCGCATGGCCGTTCTTTATGGTGTTGTCCTTCTTCAGGAACCTCGTATCCACGCCGGCCTTTTCGAGCTCCTCCTTCAGGACGTCTCCGTCCGAGCCTATCTTCCCGGCGTGCAGGACCTTTGCCCCGGCCTTTGCGCAGGCTATCGACTGATTGAGGCCTTTGCCTCCGAGGTGATTCTCCACCAGGCTTGAGGGGAGGGTCTCCCCGGGCTGGCAGATGTGGTCCACGTGATATACGTTGTCGAGATTAAGAGAACCGAGATCGAGAATCTTCATTCCTTTTGTCCTCCATGCTTATAATTTATCTTTCAAATATCATCAATATGTGAACAACCTGCAGAGAATGTCGCAGAACTTTTTCCTGTCGGCCCCGAACGCGAACCTGCAGTTCGGCTTGTCCGGCTTTTCGCGCCTGTCGACGATGGTCTCGCCTTCTCCGATTCCGTAGAACCCGAGGCGGATATTTACATCCCTCACATCGGTGAGGACGGTCGGGTCGATGCAGTAGCAGACGCACAGCGGGTCGTGTACTGCGGCGGCATCCGGCTCTGCGAGCGGCTGCCCGAGTGTGTGCGCGAGGATCCTGTGGTCTATGAGGTCTGCCGCGAATTTCGCCTCAAAGGTTCCTATCTTCCTGAACTTTTCGCAGTCCTTCTTCGTGAGGTATGCGGCATGAGTAGCGTCGAGCGGAACCCAGGTGATCTTTGCCCCGCTGTCTATCACTATCTGCGCGGCTTCCGGGTCGGCCCAGATGTTGAATTCGGCGCACGGCGTGTCATTTGCAACCCTGTCTCCTCCGCCCATTATCACTATCTCTTCAATATTCTTCACTATTTCGGGGCGGATCCTGAACGCGTGCCCGAGGCTGGTGAGAGGGCCCACAGGTATGAGGGTAACCTTTTCCCTGGCGTTCATCAGGTAGTCCACATAGAAAAGCGGCGCCGGGAGCTCCTGCGGCTTTATCGTGGCCTTCGGGAGATCGAGCTCGGGATCGTGCATGTGGACTTCCACTCCGTCCTTGTAGAGCTTTCTCACAGGGGCGGGAAGCCTGTCCCCGCAGAGGTTCTTTACCATGGGTCCCCTGCATCCCTTGTAAATGGGGACTTCCGATCCCCTTCCCATTGCCTCCACAAGCCTCAGGGTGTTTTCTGTGGTGTGCTCGAGATCGAGATTTCCCCAGGTTGAGCATATGGCCTCGACTTTTAGATCCTTGGAAAGAAGTGCCGCCATTATTGCGACGGAATCGTCGGATCCGGTATCGACATCAAGTATTACTTTTCTCATGTTCATGCCTTCCTTCCGAGATATTCGCAGAGCATCGAGAGGAACTTGTCATGGCTCGCTCTGCGGGCGAACCTGCAGTTCGCCTTGTCAGGTATGCACCGCCTGTCAATTATCGTTTCGCCTTCGTTGTATCCGTTGAGGCAGATGTGCACGTTGGCATCCTCAACTTCAGTCAGCACGGACTCGTCTATGACTGCACAGACAGCCAGGGCGTCGTGGATGGACGAATTGTCCTTTGTCCCGCCAACAGCTGCGCTTTCAAATTCAATCCTCTGCTCGCACAGCGTTGCTGCAAAGTCAGCTGCAAATGTGCCCTTGGACCTCAGCTCCTCGCAGTCCTTCCTGTTGAGGGCACATGAGAGCGTTGCATCGAGAGGTATCCACAGCACCGGCGCGCCGCTCTGCTGGACTATCTCAGCGGCCTCCGGGTCGTGCCAGATGTTTGCCTCTGCGCAGGCGGTGACGTTTGCGACCTCGTCCCCGCCTCCCATTATGACGATCCTCTCAATCTTGTCCGCTATGTCCGGGGCAATCGAAAGGGCTTCGCCGAGATTGGTGAGCGGTCCCACGGGAATGAGCGTCACTTTTTCATCGGAATGCCTCAGGTAATCTATATAGAAGGATACGGCATCTTTGGCCTCAGCCTTCTTGTCAGTGGGCTCTTCCAGGCCGGTAAGCCTCTTGTAGTGAATTCTAAGCTCCTTGCCGTCCTTCATGACTGACATCTGGTTCTGCTGGGGGCCTCTCGGGTAGATGTACTTTACCATCGCATTGCTGCAGCCCCTGTATACCGGGACATCCGGTGTCCCTAGCTTGTCAAGAAGCCTGCAGGTGTTCTCGGTGGTGTCATCCACGGGGAGATTTCCCCATACCGTGCAGACGGCGACGACATCCAGATCAGGACATCTGATAGCGGTCGAGATTGCAACTGCGTCGTCGGAACCGGTGTCGCAGTCCAAAATCACTTTTCTTGCCATTCCTGTGTTTCCTTTCTGTTCACGGGGCACTGGGGCCGATGCCGCGCTGCTCCCGAGATAATCCGAAAGCGCACCAAAACCGGCTCAGGCTGACACCAGGGCCGTGCAAAAATATACAGGTCCGCTCCCATTGATAATTATATTACAAGTACAAGTTGAATTAAAGGACATCCGGCGGAATATGTAAAGTTGCTAAACAAGTTTTCATGATAGTCAACAAAATACATATTTTATTATTGTCCTCTTATCCTTTCCCCCGCTGCCGGGCGGATGATATAATCATCCCGGATATAATCATCCCGGAGGTGCAGCATGAAACTTAATGCCGTCTGCTACAGATGCATGATTGACAAGGAGACAGAGTTCGTCTCGCAGTTTACCGATGAGGACAGGAAGTCGATGCACATGAGGGATGTCATGCAGTCAATACTGGATCACCCCGCAGAGAGCCCTTCTCCCGTATTCATACCGGATATTCTGGCCCTGAGGAAAAAGAATTTCGGGGTGGAGCCTTTCGACTACAGCGCTACAAACCTCAAGTACGACCGGATGATCCTGAATCTCTGGGACGACATAGTGAAGGAAGTGGAATCAGCGCCTGATCCCCTTCTCGCAGCGCTGCACTATTCCCTCGCGGCCAACTACATAGACTTTTCCACAATAAAGGTGAATGACGACGAGCTGATGGACATGCTCAGGAATGCCTCCAGGGCGAAGGTCGACGACGCGGAGTACACAGGGCACATGCTGGACGATCTGTCGAAGGCCAGAAGCGTGCTCTTCATATGCGACAACTGCGGGGAGGTAGTCCTCGACAAGATATTCCTGATGCAGCTCAAAAAGAGGTTCCCCGGGATTTCCCTCAAAATAATGGTGAAGAGCGTTCAGGCGTCCAACGACGCAACATTCGAGGACGCGCGCCTCATAGGCCTCGACGAGGCCGGTGAGGTGATAGGAAGCGGAGTGGGCATTGCCGGGACCCCGGTCCCCCTCATAAGCGAAGAGGCCAAATCCGCCCTCTATTCCGCCGACGTCGTCATCACAAAGGGCCAGGCGAACTTTGAGACCCTGTACGGGACGGGTTTAAATATCTACTACATATTCCTGATAAAGTGCGACCTCTTCCTCCACCTGTTCGGGCTCGAGAAGTTCTCTGCCGTGATAGAGAACGAGAAGAGGCTCTCTTCCCTCAAGGTCAACCCCAATAAACAGGCATAAGAAAACGGCTCCGGAATTCCGGAGCCGTTATTCATATCCGTCAGTCTGCCATCCCGAGATAGGCCTTCTTTACGCTTTCGTCGTTCAGCAGCTTTGAAGCGTCGTCGCTCAGGACTATCCTGCCCGATTCCATGACATATCCCCTGGAGGCTATCTTGAGGGCCATCCTTGCATTCTGCTCCACCAGCAGGATCGTGATCCCCTTGGAGTTGAGGTCCCTGATTATCTGGAATATCTCCTCCACGAGGATTGGCGCGAGGCCCATTGAGGGCTCGTCCAGCATCATGAGCCTGGGGCTGATCATCAGTGCCCTTCCGATTGCAAGCATCTGCTGCTCGCCTCCGGAGAGGGTGCCGGCCGTCTGCTTCCTGCGCTCCTTGAGCCTCGGGAACAGCTCGAACACCTCCTCGGCCCTCTCCGGGATTCCCTTCCTTTCGAGGAATGAGCCCATCTCAAGGTTCTCCGCGACGGTCATGTTGAGGAAAATCCTCCTGCCCTCGGGAACATGGGCCACTCCCATCCCGACAATGGCGTCAGGGGCAGTCTTTGTGATGTCCTTTCCGTCCAGGACTATGCTTCCGGTCTTTGTCCTCAGGAGCCCGGACACTGTTTTGAGCGTAGTGCTCTTACCTGCGCCGTTGGCACCTATGAGGGTTACTATCTCGCCGTCGCCCACTTCAAGCGACAGGTCCTGTATCGCATGGATCTGGCCGTAATATACGTTGATGTTCTTGATGCTCAGCATGTCATACGGCCCCCTTCCCGAGATATGCCTCTATGACGGCCGGATTGTTCTTGATATCCTCCGGGGAGCCCTTGGCGATTATCCTGCCGTAATTGAGGACTGCAATGCCGTCGCAGACGTTCATGACCAGCGACATGTCGTGCTCTATGAGGAATATGGCGATCTGGAAAGTATCGCGCACGTGGACTATGTTTTCCAGCAGCTGGTGCGTCTCTGAAGGGTTCATGCCGGCTGCAGGCTCATCCAGGAGAAGGATGCTGGGATTGGTAGCCAGGGCTCTCACAATTTCGAGCATCCTCTGGGACCCGTAGGGCAGGCTTCCTGCCTTGAGCATCGCAGCATCCTGCATGTTGAAGATTGAGAGGAGCTCGAGGGCCCTCTCGTCAGCCTGCCTCTCGGTCCTCCAGTACCTCGGAGTCCTCAGGAGGCTCTGGGCAGTCCCGCACTTTATCTCGTTGTGAAGGCCGATCTTGACATTGTCCAGGACGGAGAGCTCCTTGAAGAGCCTAATATTCTGGAAAGTCCTCGCCATGCCCATTTTTGAGAGCTCCACCGTGGATTTTCCCTGGGTAGATACCCCGTTGAGAAGGATCGCCCCTCTTGTGGGCTTGTAGACGTTCATGAGCAGGTTGAAGACCGTCGTCTTCCCGGCCCCGTTGGGGCCTATGAGCCCCGTTATCTCAGTGGGGCCTATCATGACGCTGAAGTCGCTGAGGGCCTTGAGGCCTCCGAATTCTATCCCGAGGTTCCTGACGTCGAGGACAGGCTTCTTTCCGATGTCCTCTTTCCTGAAGAATCCCTCGGAGGGAACCGGGTACAGTTTAGGCGTCATCTTTGGCCACCGCCTTTCTTCTGCTCATGATCCTGTTGATTATGTTCCCGGTGGAAAACTCCTTGGAGCCCATGAGTCCGGACGGCCTGTAGATCATGACGATGATGAGGAGCAGCGAATAGACTATCATCCTGTACTTTGAGAGCCCTCTAAGCAGCTCAGGCACAACTGTGAGGAAGACAGCCGCAAGCACCGAGCCGGTCATGGATCCCATTCCGCCGAGGACGACGGTGACGAGGATGTCTATAGATTTTGAGAATCCGAAGGCGCTCGGGTTGAGTATTCCAAGATACCCAGAATATAGGGCGCCGGCCACTCCTGCGAAGAAGGCCGAAATCGTGAAGGCCAGCTCCTTGTACCCTGTCACATTGACTCCGCAGGCCTCCGCGGCTATCTCGTTCTCCCTCACGGAGAGTATGGCCCTTCCTGTCTTTGACTTGATGAGGTTGACCATGACTACCACTGTTATCCCCACGCATAGGAAGCAGTTGAGAAATGTAGTGGTCTTCGGGATGTTCTTCATGTTGGAGGCGCCGTACGTGAAGTCGAACCCCAGGACGTCGTCGATGTTGATTATCACGACCCTGATTATCTCCCCGAATCCAAGGGTGATTATTGCCATGTAGTCCCCCTTGAGCCTGAGGGCAGGTATCCCTATCAGGAATCCGATCAGCGCAGCCACGAGACCTCCGAGTATTATTCCGATTACAAAGGCCCCTGAGCTGTCCATTGAGACTCTCCTCACAAATATGGCGCTAGTGTATGCCCCTACCGCCATGAAGCCCGCGTGTCCCAGGGGGAGCTGCCCCAGGAATCCGGCAGCCAGGTTGAGCGACAGGGCAAGAATGATGTTTATCCCCACAAGAAGCACGACTTTGGAATAGTATTCCGAAATCACGCCTCCGTCGACGAGGATGGTCCCGATGATCATGAATGCCGAATACAGCACTATGTTCACTATATACTTGATTATTATGTTTTTTCTCGGCTCTACCATGTCACACCTTCTCCGTCTGCTTCTTCCCGAGAATGCCGTTGGGCATGACGAGAAGTACAACGATGAGGATCGTGAACACGACCGCGTCCTTCCAAATGGAGAGTCCTACGGCCGACACGAGAGCCTCTACAAGTCCGATTGCGAATCCCCCGAGCATTGCGCCGGGGATGGATCCTATTCCGCCGAGAACCGCGGCCACGAAGGCCTTCAGACCGAGCATGGAGCCCATGGTCGGGGAAGCCTGCGGATAAGCGCTGCAGTACAGCACTGATCCTATGCCTGCGAGGGCGGAGCCTATGGCAAAGGTGATTGAAATTGTCCTGTTGACGTTGACGCCCATCAGCTGAGCGGCCCCGAGGTCTTCCGCAACGGCCCTCATCGCGCGTCCTGTCCTCGTCTTCTTAACTATGAATGTGAGCACAACCATCGTCACGGCAACTGTCACGATGGTCACAATGGATACGGAAGATACAGTAATCTCCCCGAGGCTTATCTGGCGGTTGCTTATAAACGGGGGGATGCTCTTGGTATCAGCCCCGAACAACAGCTGGGCCAGGTTCTCGAGGAGATATGAAACTCCTATTGCAGTAATGAGGAGGGAGATTCTCGGTGATTCCCTCAGGGGCTTGTATGCCACCTTCTCAATAACTATCCCGAAGACCATGCACATTGCTACCGTGAGGATGATTGACAGCCACACCGGCATTGCGGTCTGAGTCGTCATAATCCAGATCGTATAGGCGCCGACCATTATGATGTCCCCGTGGGCGAAGTTCAGCAGGTTCATGATTCCATAGACCATGCTGTACCCCAGCGCGACGAGGGCGTAAATCGACCCCAGCTGCAGTCCGTTTATAAACTGCCTGATTATCAGTGAAAAGGTGGACATGCTTCCTCCCTTCGGATGTCTGAGGCGCGGGGAGAGGGCTCCCTCCCCGCGCTGTAATTTATGGTCAGGAATTCCTATTAGAATACTTCGTAGAAGATATCCTGTCCGTTCTCATCGTAGGTGATGATGTTGGCATCCTTTACCGGGTTGTTGTGCTCGTCAAAAGTGTAGCCGCTTGCGCTTGTGATTCCCTCGAGATCTCCGCTGTCATCCCTGATAGCGTCGATGACGGCCTGCTTGTATTCGTCGCTCCCGGTCTCATATCCGGAGCTTTCAGCTATTTCCAGTGCATTGCAGAGGATCATTGCCGCATCGTATGCGAGAGGTGCGAACATGTTCGGAACGTCCTCGCCGTACTTCTCCTGATAAGCAGCTTCAAATTCCTTGACTGCGTCGGTGGATCCCGGTGCATATCCGGAGCAGTAATAGCAGTTCTGGAGGTACGTGGGATCAGAAACATATTCTGAAACGCTGGACCATCCGTCTCCTCCGAGGGAGTAGCAGTCGAGTCCGCTTGCCCTTGCCTGCTGGAGCCTCATAGCGACGTCTGTGTAGTAGTTCGGGTCGAATACCACGTCAGGATCGGCTGCCATGATGTTGGTGAGCTGGCTGTTGTAGTCGACGTCTCCGCTTGCATATCCGACTTCCTCAACGATCTCAATTCCCACATTTGCGCATTCCTCGATGAATGCGTCCGCAAGTCCCTCAGCGTAGTCATTGCCTGTCTCGTAGATGACCGCAGCAGTCGTTGCACCTAACTCCTGGGCTGCGAAATCAGCCATTTTTGTCCCCTGGAACGGGTCTGTGAAGCAGGAGCGGAAGACGTTGCTGTATACGGTGTCGGTCTCTGCGTCATAGGTGACTGAATCAGCGGTGGCGGAAGCAGTTATCATAGGCATGTTGTCCGGGTATGCCTCCGCGACGACGGCCAGCGTGTTGCTCGTGATGACGTCGCCGATAAGGGCTGTCATTCCCTGCTCTACCAGGTAGTTGTACCCTGTTACTGCCTGGGTGTCGTCGCCCTGGTTGTCATATTCGATGTAGGTTATCGTCTTGCCGTTGATTCCGCCGTTTTCATTGACCTGGTCGAAATAGAGTTTTGCACCATTGTCGACAGCGAGGCCGTACTGTGCCAGATCCCCGGTAAACGGTCCGAGAATCCCTACGATGATCTCATCCCCGGAAGATCCGCTGGTTGTAGATGTCCCTGAATCGGATCCGGTAGTCGTGCCGGATCCGCCGCAGCCTGCAAACATCAACGCGGCCATTGTGGCTGCCATCGCAGCTGCAAGAAAACGCTTTGCTTTCATGATTTCTCTCTCCTTCATTGATAGAGTTTCTGACGGATATAAAAAGACGGCCTTTGGCGTTTTGCCAAAGGCCGTCTGATTATCTCTTTACCCTTATTTTCAGATCTTCATGCCTTCGTCTGAGTACGCCAGAACTCTGCCGCCGCGTATAATAACTACACCTACGACGACTGCCAGCAGTACTATAATGACGTTGATGAACTGAGACATCTGAAAATTTCCTGTCTGTTTTCTGAAACTTGAATTTTGCATAATTATGCTTTCATTGTGCAGAATTGTCAACTATAAATTTCATAAATGTCGATTTTCACAAACATTTTCAACTCACGGGGCATGAAAAAAGGCATTTTTTATATTCATTCCTTCACTGCCCCGCCGTTCTTTTCAACAGCACCGGCCTGTTGATATAATTGTCATACGAAGCAAGCCCTGTTAATTCGGAGGGAAATAAATGGATATAAAGATGCAGACCCGCATAGCGAGGATGCTGACACAGGTCATAGAGCCGATGCACTCCACCGAGCCGGTAGTAGAGGCAGGACCGGTCAAGACCGCCATGCCTGCAGGCACCGACATAGAGCAGCCCTTCAAGCGTGCCACCCCTGAATCAGTCGGAATAAAGTCCCAGTATATAAAGGATTTCCTGACAGAGATCGACAATGACAAGACCCTGGACCCGCACGCGATAATGATCATCCGCAGCGGAAAGGTAATCTCAGAGGCTTCTTTCGGCCCCTATTCAACACGCGACTGGCACATAGAGTATTCGCTCACAAAGACGATCACCGGGCTCGCAGTGGGGATACTGTGGGACGAGGGAAAGATCGGCCTAGATGAATCTGTCTTCGAGATATTCGGAAAAAAGAGGCCGACTGCCATCATAGGCCGCGACCGCCCGCTCACAGTGAGGGACCTTCTCGGCATGCGCAGCGGTGCAAGCTTCAACGAGGTCGGGGTCTGCTGCAGCGACAACTGGGTGGAGGATTTCTTCGCCTCCGGGTTCAAATTCAAGCCCGGGGCAAAGTTCGACTACAACAGCATGAACACCTATATGCTCGCCGCGGCAGTCTGCAGGATTACAGGAATGACGCTGCGCCAGTACCTGGATCCCAGGCTGTTCGGACCACTCGGGATAAAGGACTACCTCTGGGAAGTGTCTCCCGAGGGCATAGAGCAGGGCGGCATGGGCCTGTACCTCAGGATAGAGGACATGGCCAAGATAGCCCAGATGATAATGGACAAAGGAGTCTGGAACGGAAAGCAGGTCGTGTCCTCAAAATGGATTGACACGATGACTGCAAAGCACTCCTTCTCTGGGACAAATTCGGACCTCTTCGACTACGGCTACCAGGTCTGGGTCGGGAGATATTCGGACTCCTTCCTGATGAACGGCCTTTTCGGCCAGAATGCCATCGGACTCAGGGACAAGAACATGATTATCTGCTCAAATTTCGGGAACAACGAAGCATTCCAGACGAGCAGCTATTTCTCCATACTGTCAAAATACTTCCTGAACGACGACTTCAAGCCTTCTGACCAGAGTCTTCCCGGAAATGCCCTCGCTGTGCACGGCCTGAGGGCACAGGAGAAGAAGCTCAGGGTTTCTGAAAGGGCAGTTGAGAACACAATTTTCCAGAGGATGTCCGAGGACCAGATGCGCGACAGGATATGCGGGACGTATGCCCTCGATCCTCTCAAGTGCAGGTCGCTCAGCGTTATGCCGTTCCTGGTCCAGGTCATGCAGAACAACTTCACAAGGGGGACGGACAGGATCACCATTGAAGAAGCCCCTGAAGGCCCGGTCCTCACTTTCTATGAAAACGGGCACAGTCTGCGAATACCGACAGGCATCAAGGCGGTCCAGTACAGTACAGTAAACTACTACGGAGAACCTTATAAGATGTCAGGGCTCTGCAGGTTCGCCTTCAACGAGGACAATGTCCCGATCATGATCGTCGAGATAAGGCCGGTCGAGACCGTCAATTCCCGCAGGATCAAGATAACCCTCACGGACACGGGAATCTCAATGCAGTTTTCAGAGAATCCGGGATACTATTTCATCAAGGACTACGTGAACAGCATGGAGGAGGGCTTCCTCACAAAGACCCTGGGGTTCATAAACACAAAGCTCGACCCGGACTACTTCGACTACAGGCTCACCAAGGTCATCTCCCCCACCATCACTGCCGAAAGGATCAGTTCCAAAGCGGACTCTGGTTCATGAAGAAATTCTTCAAAAGATTATTCACCGGAAAGGCGGACAGCCTTTTAATCGAGTTCCTGCGTTCGATAATCGTCGGCGTCACGTCATGGCTTGTCGACTTCGGCGTACTGGCACTGCTCAAGGAGGCCTTCGGTGCTGATGCACTCGCTGCCTCCGTCCTCTCATTCATCCTTGGGACGGCGCTCAACTATTACCTGAGCACAAACTGGGCCTACGCGAGCACAAATGTCGACAACGGGGTAAAGCGCTTCATCATCTTCCTTGCGATTTCAGCCGTAGGACTAGGGATAAACAGTGCTGTGATATGGCTGTTTGACAGGAAGCTCACAGAGACCGGGGCTCTCGGCAGCCTGATCCCGGTCCGATACTACTACATGGTCGGAAAGGTGTGTGCAGGCATAGTTGGATACCTGTGGAACTTCACAGCAAAGAAGTTCATTTTATACAGAGAGCCCAAGGGCAGTGACAAAACAGACACTGAGGACAGTAAGTAACAAGAAAGGGCCTCCGGATGATCCGGAGGCCCTTTTCTTCTCATCTATTCCTTATTTTGCAAGCTTTGTGAAGAGGTCATAGAAGATCTTGTCCCTCTTGACCCCGTATACGTATCTCATGAGATGCCTGGAATGGTCAGCGGCATAGTGGTCGTCGTATTCGTCTATTGGCGTGTGTTCTATCCTGTCCGACTCGAAGCTCTTGTCGACGAGCCATGCGACAGCCGTGACATCCCAGATGGAGCGGGTCCATGTAGGTATCTTGTTGAACTGTGCGGCCTCCTTGATAGTGATGTCCACGAGGTAGTCGCACAGCGGGCTCTTTCCCTTCATCCAGTGCTCGAGTTCCGGCTGGGAAGTTGAGAATCCTGATACGACTCCCATGCAGGGCAGCAGCACAAGCGGAACCTTGCTGTCGAATATGACCCTTGCGGAAGTCACGTCCTGAAGCATGTTGAATTCGTGGGAGGAGTTCCACTCGAACGAATGTCCTCCGAGCCAGATGAGGACTATCCTCTCAACTATGGAAGGGTCTTCCAGAATCGCAGAGGCCACATTTGTTATTGCCCCGATAGCTATGACATAAAGGGGATTTTCGCGGCTGTAGCTCTTGGACCTCTCCACGAGATTGTCCGCAGCGGCGGACTTCACAGGTTCTCTCCTGCCTTCCTCCATGAACATCTCGGACCCCTTGAAGACGTTCTTCTTGAGCTCGTCCTCGCCCATGAAGCTCAGTATGTTCATGATCTCGTTGTAGCTTAGCTCCATGCCCCTCTTGGGTCCGCCGCTCTTCTCGTTGTCGAAAGGAGCCGCATAGATGGCCTTTACAGCCATCCTGTCCGGGGACCTCAGGGCATATGCTATGGCGTACTGGTCGTCGATCTCATTGAAAGTATCTGTGTCAATGACCACGTCGACTTTCCTCTCGGGCCATTTGAGCATCTCGAGGATTCTGATGTCGTCATCGATCACGTCATCGGCCCTGTCGCCGACATACCTGGACCTGTCAAAGAACTTCTGAGACATAATTCAACCTCCGCTGTATTTCTCCGGACACAAGAGCCCGGCCTTATTCATGAGAGAATTATATCAGATGAGGGCTTCCTCTGGATACAGTCCTAGCAGCCGAAAAAGCCGCAGAACAGCCTCGCGAGCAGGAGTCCGAGGCATATCCCGCCGAATGTGCCGGGATTGGGATTGCCGTACCCGCGCTCCGTCTCTGCATATGACCTTCCGCCGCGCGAAAACTCGTTGTAGAGGTGCACGTAATTTACGTTGTTCGGCTCCATCTTTGCCGCCGTGCGGGCGTGGTCAAGGGCAGTTATGTTGTTGCCGAGCCCGGCGTTTGCAATTGCGCTGAGGTAATACCACTCCGCCGTCTTGTTCTCTATTCCTGCAAGCACATTGAGTGCCTCGGAATACCTCTTGGCTGCTATGTAGCTCCTTGCAGCGGAAAAGTATTTCCCGCCCGAGGAGTACTGACCGCTGTATGTGGAGCCGTAGCTTCCGGTGGACCCGTAGTCGTCCCTGTATGTATAGTTGAACCCGAAAGGCCCGAAATCGCCGAACGGGCTGTAATAGTCAGAGCGCGGCCTCGTGTCGGCATAGGCGCTTCCGTAGGAGCTGCTGCTCTGATAGGAGCTCCTCGAGGCTGCCTGGCCGCTCCTTATCTGCTCGTAGGCGCTGTTGATCTCGCTCATTTTCTTTTTTGCAGTCTCGTCGCCGGGGTTGAGGTCGGGATGGTACTTCTTGGCGAGTTTCAGGTATGCCTTCCTTATCTCCTCTTCGCTTGCGGAAGGGGAGACACCGAGCACTTCATATGGATCTCTGTAATCACTCATACAGCTGCCAGCTTCTTCCCCTTCTGGCGCCACTTGGTCCACACACCTGAATAAAGGATGTTCTTCATGAGCTCATAGTCGTACTTTAGGTGCATCCTCTCGAATATGTCTGTTGCCGTCGATATGAGCATGGTCAGGATGGCCTCCTGGTCGCCGCCGTTCTCGACGATCTCGGAAAAGGCATTGTACCTGTTCTTCTTTTTATCCTCTTCGTAGTCGCAGAATGCATCCATCGTATATATGAATTCCCCTAAATAGCGTCCGAACTCCCTCAGCATGGGAGCGTACTTGTCATTGTCCTTCCAGACGAAAATCTCCCCGAGAAGGCTCCCGAAGCAGTCCGCAGCCTTGTCAGGATCGTGCGTCCCGTTCTTCTCAAGCTCCGTCAGCCTGTTTATGCAGTATTCCACCGCATTGCCCTGTCTCGGCCAGTTTTTGCAGATTTCTTCCTTCTGCGGAAGCAGCATCTTGTAGGTAGTGAGCATGGCGACATTCCTGTCGTCATTCCATCCGTCAAGACAGCTGTATATTGCAAGCAGCACGTCCATGTCCGCAACATAGTCGAGAACGGGACTTCTCGTGTATCTGCTTATCTTGAGCGGATGCACAAAGCAGCGCTTGGATCCGTTCTCCTCTTCAGGATGATACACGGAGGAGAGCATGATCGCGAGGAATGTCATGTCGTAGTTGATTGAAATCCTTGAAAATTCCCCGTGCCTGTCCTTCAGCGTCCAGCAGAGGCCGCAGTACATGCTCTTGTATCTCTTTTTGTCCTCCTCCGACAGGGAATCGGTGTTGGCTATCACGTAACCGAACATACACTAGGTTCTCCTGACAAACTCGGTGCTGCACTTAGGGCACGTTATGCTCACGTTTCCCTTGCCCTTGGGTATCCTCACGGTCACTCCGCATCCCGGGCACTTGAAGTACTTGTAATCCCTGCGGTCAAGCACCCTTGTGCCGTCCTTTCCGCTTCTGCGGAACAGTTTGGTCTTGAAGGAGATGTATTTTTTGTATTCGGCAGACCTCTTCTCGAAGTTTCTCGAAAAAGCCCTGTAGAGGCCCCAGAAGGCAGACGCCAGGGCGAGCACCCTGAGGATGTCACCGGAGAGCTTGCCGTAAAGGAACAGCGACGGCACAAAGAACACCGCCGCAGCTATGAGCAGCAGCTTCGAGAGCTCGTCGAAGCCGTACCTCCCCGCCATAATCATATCCTTGAATCCGCCTCTGTACCTCAAAGCTTCCTTCTCCATCTCTAAAGAGGACCTGCCGGCCCGTTATCGATAGTCAAATTCTAATTTGCAATTATTAATCATATATTACGAAAATGAGAATTTTTGCGGGCCGAAGGGCCTATTTCAGGCCTTTTTAGCCAAATAGCCAGACGGATCCCGGAGCACCACGGCCTCGGGATCCGTCCCTCTGGAGCCGGTTATTTCTCCGGCATCTTTTCGAGCCTGTCGGCGAATTCGTCGAGCCAATCCCCTCCTATGAGCTCCATCTCTCCCCTGTCGCAGATGCCCGCGATGTCGGGGTCAATGGGTATCCTGGCCACGTTTTCTATGCCGAGCTTTGCGGCGGTCTCGTCCACCCTGCTCTTTCCGAATATCTCGTATCTTGTGCCGCATGACGGGCACTCAAAGTAGGACATGTTTTCGACGATGCCCTCAGTCTTTATGTTCATGAGCCTGGCCATGTTGTAGGCCTTTTCCACGATCATCCCGACGAGCTCCTGGGGAGATGTCACTATCACTGCGCCTTCCACCGGGATGGACTGGAATACGGTGAGGGGCACGTCCCCGGTTCCCGGCGGCATGTCTATGAACAGGTAGTCGACGTCCTTCCAGATGACGCTCGTCCAGAACTGCGTCACCATGCTGGCTATTATAGGTCCTCGCCACACCACGGGGTCAGTCTCGTTCTCCAGAAGAAGGTTGAGCGAGATTATCTGGATCCCGGTGTTCGTCCTGACGGGCATTATGGCCTCTCCGGTGCCGTAGCACTTGTCCTTTATGCCGAAGGCCTTCGGGATCGAAGGCCCGGTTATATCCGCATCGAGGATGGCAGCATTCAGCCCGCGCCTCTGCATAGTCACTGCAAGCAGGGAAGTGACGAATGACTTTCCAACCCCGCCCTTCCCGCTCATGACGGCGATTATATGCTTGACGCTAGACTCCGGAAGCGGATCCTTGAGAAACGAGGCGTTCTCGCGAGACTCGCAGTTCTGGCTGCAGTTGCTGCAGTCATGATTGCATTCTTCGCTCATTTGCGCACCTTCTATAAACATTATTAAGCATTTGGATTATAGCAGAACACCTGTTGTTCAACAAGCCGACCAATCACGGCGTCCAATAATGGTTCTTTTACCGAAAAGAAAATTGCATCCGGAATGATATAATTTACTGGAATTTAACTGCGAAGGGGGAACTCCATTGGCAATCAAGGCAATTTACGACTGCGACACCGGCGGGGATGACGCGACATCCATAGCCATCGGGGCCGCAAGCAGGAACATAGACATACTGGGCATCACCACGAATTTCGGAAACCTGTCCCTTGAGCAGACTCTGAGGAACACCCTCGAGCTTGTCGACTATCTCGGGGCAGACATCCCCGTCGCGAAGGGAAGCAGCGTCCCGCTCTGGAGACCGCTCTGGGTGGGCTCGAAAGAGGAAAGGCGCCTTCCGATACCGGGGATCAAAGAGGCCAGTTCAAAGCCGGTGGAGGAGGAAGCCTGGGAGTTCATCGCCGACAGGCTTCGCGAATCCGACACGAAGGTCACGCTGATCCCGCTGGCTCCACTTACGAATATTGCAAAGCTAATGATGTTTGAGCCGGACCTCGTAAAGGAAAAGGTCGGGGACATAATAATCATGGGAGGCTCCATGGGCTGGGGCAACGAATCCCCTGCAGCAGAGCTCAATTTCTATGCGGATCCCGAGGCTGCTGCTGTCGTGTTTTCATTCGGAATGCCTATAGTTATGGCCGGGCTCAACGTCTGCGAGAAGGCCTATATAACCGCAGAGGACAACAGGCGCTTCAAGGACATCGGCACGAAGCCGGCAAAGGTGTTCTACAGCCTCTGTGAATATGGAATAGAGAATTACGGCTTCCACATGCAGCAGCTGGTCGGGGAACCTGCCATACAGATGTACGACAGCCTTCCGTCGGTATACGCACTCCACCCGGAGATCTTCACGTACGAAGACGCACATGTGACTATAGAGATCGATTCTCCCATGACCGCCGGAATGTCCATATGCGACACGAGGCCCCCGTTCTTCCACAACGACGGAAGCCTCAAGAAGAACGTAAAGGTCCTCACCGGCCTTGACCGGGCAAAATACTTCGACATTCTCGAAGAGACATTCAGGGAGGCGGAATGATGAGAAACGGCATACCTGTGATTTTCGACTGCGATCCCGGCGTAGACGACGCCATCGCCCTCTTCATGATGCTCGGAAATTCGGACAAATTTGATTTCCTGGGAGTCTGCCCCGTAGACGGGAACAAATCACTCTGGCAGACCGAAAAGAACGCCTGCATGCTCCTCGAACTCGCAGGGAGGACGGACATACCTGTTTTCCACGGCGCTGACAAGGCCCTGTTCCGCGAGAGGCGCGTGCCTGAGGACATCCACGGAAAGACGGGCCTCGGAGGCGTCGTCCTTCCGGAGCCCAGGAAGAAAGTAGAAAAAACCTATGCATGGGATTTCATCCATGAGATGGCAGTCAAATATCCCGGCGAGCTGCAGATACTGGCTGTAGGGCCCTACACCAACATAGCCACTGCAATGATCAAGTACCCCGACCTGCCAGCTCTTCTGAACAGGATCGTAATAATGGGAGGCGCTATCCACGGAGGCAACCAGACCGCTGCAGCAGAATTCAATGTCTGGGCAGACCCTCATGCAGCAGACATCATGTTCAGGAGCGGCGTGCCGATAGTAATGGCCGGCCTCGAAATCTGCGACGAGGCCCGCATCAGGAAGCCCTGGATAGACAAAATCCGCGATATCGGGAATCCCGTCGCAGTGACAGCAGCCGAACTCCTCTCAGAGCGCGAACAGCACTCCGGCGGGAAAGGCGCGGTGATGTGCGACGCCATAGCGGCAGCCTACATGATAGATCCCTCAATAATCACAGTGAGCGACGACGAATACATCAGGGTCGACACGAGCGGCCGCGAGTCATACGGAGCCACAGTCGGCATGAGATGCGGGGGAATGTACTACCGCAGAGAGGTCCATGCAAACACCAAGGTGCTCTGGCACCTCGACGACGAGCGCTTCTGCAGGCTCATATACGAGAGCTGCCTTTCCTTCGGGAAAAAATAAGAGCAGCCTATAAGAAAAACGGGGAAGATCCTTCAGCGGTCTTCCCCGTCTGCTTATTGCCTTCAGCCTTCCATTGCGTGGACTTTTTCCATGTACTTGGCAACAGTGCTGGAGTCGATGTTTCCTCCCCAGTTGCCGTCCTCGAATGCCCTTCCGACGAGGGCACCGTCTGCGTATTTGAGCCTTCTCTGGCAGTTTTCGACGTCTGTACCGCCCCCGAGGATTATCGGGATGTCCCCGGGCTCCCTGAATCCGGTCTCCTTGATGTCTCTGCAGAGGGTCTCGTTCATCTTTTCGTCCCTGCTCATTACCTCGACGGCGTCAGCTCCGCAGTTTATCGAGGACCTGGCGAGGTCCTGGAGGGCAGCCTTGTTGTATTCACCGAGGTGATGGTAGCCGGACACCTCGGAAATCATTGCTATGTCTTCGGCGTGGATCTTCCTGCGGTATTCCATGACCTTGAGAGGATTGCCCTCAATCGGTCCGAACTTTGAAATCGTGGAGCCGATGAATGCGGTGCATCTCGTGAAATCGGCACCTACTGCCTTGCATGCCGCAAGGGACGGGGTGATGTTGTTCCACATGAGCTGCACTCCGACCTTGAAGTCGGGGCCTACGAGGTCCCTCACCTTCGAGGCTATCATGGTGATCGCGGCGACCCTGGCCGGGTCTGTCTCGTCGGTGTTCCCGAATACCCTGTCGACTGACTGCACGAGGCATCCTGAGGCTCCGCCCTTCTGCAGTGCTTCGGCGTCCCTCAGGGCCTTGTCGAGGGATTTCTGGAGAAGCCCCTCTTCATAGAACGGCGTTCCCGGCAGCGGAAGCAGGTGGACGAGGCCGAAAATCAGCTTTTTTCCTTTGTTTTCTTCGAACATTTTTGCCATTTTTTTAATCTCCTATTCGAGTCTATTTGTCTGCAGCCAGTTTCTTATAAGTACTGTCGGCGAGCTCCGCGGCCTCCTTCATGACCGCATCTGTGTACTCCGGATAGGGGCCGTACTGCATAGCGTTGTACCCGGAGGCCACATTGGCCATGACTGCCGTCATCAGCGGGTCGTGCCCTGAGACATGCGCATACATCGCAGCGCCGGTGGAATTGTTCCCGCATCCGGTGGGATCGACTGACGGCCCGTGAGGGTCTATTGCCGGGCAGAACCATGCTCCATCCGGGGTTACAGCATATGAACCCCTCTTTCCGACCCTGTAGAGCGTGAGCTCCACGGGGAATTTCATTATCTCGTTAATGATGGCCTCGTCATCTTCCCTCGGTATCCCGAATATCAAGGACGCCTCGTTGTGGTTAAAGGAGAACATGTCGGCGTACTGCATGCATTCCAGTATTTTGTCGAGCTTCGGGGTCTTGGAGGACTTCGGGTTGTACTCTATCTCCCACATCATCTTGAACCCGTGCTTTGCCTTTACCCCGGCAAACTGCTTCCACCACACGAGGTCGCAGTCCTGGGCCATGTACATGCCCTTTACCCTTCCGCCCTCTGCTGCCTTATCTATGTCCGAAGGCCTCGTCTTGAGGTATCCGAGATGCTCAGCGCCGTATCTCGATGCAAAGTTGTATCCGCCGTCTGCCCTGTCGTAGCTAAGCTCGTGCACTATCACGTGCTCCTGCAGGGGATGGATTGATTCGCATGAGAGCCCGTTCCTGTCCATCCAGGGCTTGTAGTCGTCGACGTAATCGGCCCCGGTGTTGCTCACGAGCTTGCAGTCCTTTGTCCACAGGCGTATCCCGGAAAGGGCGTAGAGCGCCGGCCCTCCTATGGAGAGCCTCGTGTTCTTCATGATTTCATTTGGGTCGCTGTTGTCGACAGACTCCACGACCATATCTGACATTATGTTTCCGCACGAGATGTATTCCATGTCTTCCTCCGGATATCAGTGATTGACGGCGAATAGCTCCGCCAGTTTTACCAGCATGTCGGACGCGCTCTCCATCTCCTCGCAGCACGCGAATTCCTTGGTACTGTGGGCGACATACCCGCCTGCCCCGAGGTTCGGGCAGGGTAGTCCCATGTATGAAAGCCTGGATCCGTCTGTACCACCCCTCACGGCGACCTTAATGACCTCTCCTCCGGCGGCCTTCACGGCCTGCTCTGCATATTTCATGAGCTGAGGATACGGCCTCAGGGCCTTTTCCATGTTGTCATACGTGTGCTTGATGTCGGCAGTCACGGTTCCGGCGCCGTACTTCTCATTGAGCTTAGCCGCAACCTCCTTCACTTTTTCTATCTTCTGCTCGAGCTTTGCGTAATCGTGGTCCCTCAGGATGTAGCCTATCTCCGTGTGCTCGACGGTTCCGCGGATTCCGTCGACATGGTAGAAGCCCTCGTGGCCTTCCGTATTTTCCGGCCGCTCGTCCATCGGCAGCATTGAATCAAGTTCAAAGGCTATTCTTATGGCATTCCTCATCCTGTTCTTTGCGCTTCCGGGATGGGTGGAATATCCCTTGATGTATATGTCCGCGGAA
>JBMNPE010000007.1:0-32892 GCA_050943435.1 Oscillospiraceae bacterium
CTCAGGATGGCGCTCGCAGAGCGTAATGAGGTCCTTCTTGCGGACAAGCGGTTCGCCGCCGGAATACAGATAGATGTAGATTCCGAGCTCCTCGCCCTGCTGGATGACGCTGTCGAGCTCCTCAAGAGTCAGGTTCATCTTCTTGCCGTACTCTGCCGCCCAGCATCCAGTGCAGTGAAGGTTGCACGCGCTGGTGGGGTCCATGAGGATGCACCACGGCACATTGCAGTTGTATTTCTTTTTCATTTCCTTCTGTCTCGGGGAGCCTATCATGCTTCCGTTGACAACTGCCGCTTCAATCAGGTGATTGATCTCATCGTAATTGACATCCCTGAATATATTGAGGATGAGATGCCTCCAGTTGTTATCCGGATCAGAGAATGCCTTGGCGATGTCCCTGACTTCCCTTGTTACTCCGTTTCCAGTATCGTGTTCGATAAACCAGTCAAAAAGCTTGGGAAGATTCTTCTCAGGATCCTTCTCAACATACTTGAGCACTTCGCGAACTGCGAGAGCTCTCGCGCTTTCCTTAAAAGTTCTCTTCTGTTCCATTTTTTTCCTCCAGATCCGCTAGTTTTTCGCTATAACAACACTATAACATCGCTTTCAGGATTTTAATTTAGACAATGTTACAGTTTTGTTGAAAGAGAAAGAAACGGGCTACCAATGAGCCGCACTACTATTATATCCCTTCGGACAGGCTTTCAGGCAGTCTGCAGGCCGGCTTTTTCGAGAGCCTTTTCGAGAGGTATTGCGAGGGCAATGCAGAACACTATCTTAATGGCATCGTACGGAAGGAACGGTATCATCCCCGCATACATAATCTGCATGAAATCCATCCCCTTCCCGAGGTACCCGTTGAGGATCATGGCCATGTAAGGAAGCCCGATGGCATAGATTACTGCGAGTCCTGCAACGCACCCCACGATCAGCTTCCACAGTGTTTTTGAATGCCCGCATATCAGTCCCGTTACAGCTGCTGCCGGGATAAATCCGATGATGAACCCGAATGTCGGCGAGAGCACGCTTGCAAATCCCCCGCCTGTAGTAAATATCGGTACTCCGAGAAGTCCTATCACCATATAAACTGCCTCTGCAGCTGCAGCCGGACCAGGTCCTAGCAGGATTCCTGCCAGCAGCACAAACAGCACCTGGAGGGTGAACGATGACCACGGCGTGGGAACCCTTATGAACGCACCCACTGCAGTCAGGGCTGCAAACATCGCTATCAGCACAAGATTCCTGATTTTTTTGTTCCTCATATAATGTAAACCTCCGATAAATCTAAGTTTACATTATACAGCTGCGGGCCGCCATGTAAAGGACCGATTGTCCACCCAGGGCCAAACAGCTACAATAGTCTGCGAGGTGTTTTAAATGGATACAAAGCAGATGACTCTAGATATACTGTATTCGCGCGATGGATACGTGTCCGGGGAGGACATAGGGCGTGAGCTCGGGGTATCCAGGGCTGCGGTGAACAAGGCAGTCTCCTCCCTTTCGAGTGAAGGCTACGAGATCGAGTCTGTCCAGAACAGGGGATACCGGATAGTCTCAGGGCCGGACATCCTGTCCTGGGGGGAAATACACCCGTTCTACAGCACATCCGCCGTGGGCAGAAGGCTCATGGTATTCGACACCATTGATTCCACAAACAATTATCTCAAGGCCAACTCTGACAGCCTGCCAGACGGCACGGTGGTAATAGCAGACAGCCAGAGCGCAGGCCGCGGGAGGAGGGGCAGGAGCTTTCTCTCCCCTCCGGGGACAGGAATATACATGTCCGTCATATTGAAGCCCGCCTCGAAGCCATTGGGTTTCCAGAACATCACTGCATTCATCGCTGTCGCGCTCTGCAGCGCCATAGAAAGCACATGCGGCATGAGGCCCGGCATAAAGTGGACAAACGATGCCGTCATGGGAGGCAGGAAAGTAGCTGGAATACTCACAGAGCTCGGCGCGGAAGTCGAGACCGGATCAATCCAGTACATCATCTCCGGAATAGGCATCAACTGCAACCAGGATCCCGGGGATTTTCCGGAGGAGCTCAGCGATATCGCTGGGTCAATACACATGGCAACCGGAAAGCCCGTGAAGAGGGCCAGGCTCGCCGCATCATTCATATCAGAGCTCGACAGGATGTACTCGTCATGGCCTGACAACAAACCGGAATACCTCGGGCTCTACCGGAAGGACTGCATCACCGTGGGAAAGCAGGTGAAGGTCGTCGGCGGGGGGAAAGAGCGCACCGGAAAAGCCGTCGGAATAGACGACGACTTCGGGCTGATAGTAGAGTACGACGACGGGACAGCGGGGCACGTGAGGTTCGGAGAGGTCTCCGTGAGGGGGCTTTACGGATACGTCTGAGAGCCGGATATGAAGAGGACCGGGAAGAAGTTCCCGGTCCGTTTTAATCAGAAGATCATGCAGACGGCATACACCAGGAACGACATTATCCAGGCAATGCCGCACTGTACGACTATCATTCCCAGGGCCCATCCCCTTCCGAGCTCCCTCCTGACCGATGCTATGGCTGCGACGCACGGGGTGTAGAGCAGGCAGAAGACAAGCACTGCCATCGCGGATGCAGGTGTAAGCACTGATGTGAGCGATGTGCCCTCGAAGAGGACATTGAGGACGGCCACAACGCTCTCCTTTGCCATGAAGCCAGTTATGAGAGCTGTTGATATTCTCCAGTCGCCGTATCCCATCGGCCTGAAAATCGGGGCGATGTAGCCTGCGATTACCGCCAGCATGCTGGCGGATTCATCGGAAACGAGCTGCAGCCTGAAGTCGAAGCTCCTGAGGAACCATATGACTATGCTCGCAAGGAAGATTATTGTGAAGGCCCTGTGCAGAAAATCCTTGGCCTTGTCCCACATGAGCCGCAGGACATTCTTTGCACTTGGGAACCTGTAGTTCGGCAGCTCCATGACGAACGGGACCGGCTCGCCCTTGAAGATGGTCTTTCTCGTGATGACGGCCACCAGGATGCCGACGAGGATGCTGAATACATAAAGGCCTATCATAATGAGCGCGCTGTAGTCAGGGAAGAACATCTGGGTGAAGAACCCGTATATCGGGAGCTTCGCCGTGCAGCTCATGAAGGGTATGAGCATGATGGTCATCTTCCTGTCCCTCTCGGAAGGAAGCGTCCTGGATGACATGACAGCGGGGACGCTGCACCCGAAGCCGACGAGCATCGGCACTATGCTCCTTCCTGAAAGGCCTATCTTTCTAAGGAATTTGTCCATGACGAATGCGATCCTCGCCATGTACCCCGTATCCTCAAGTATTGAGAGGAAGAAGAACAGCAGAACCACTAAGGGCAGAAAGCTGAGCACGCTCCCTATCCCCTCGAACACGCCGTCTATGACGAGCGAGTGAATCGAGGGATCCACATTCCATCTCGTGAACGCGGCATCGACAGATGCCGTCAGCGCAGCGATGCCCTCCGACAGAAGCTCCTGCAGCCAGCCGCCTATAAGGTCGAAGGTCAGGTAGAAGACGAGGGCCATTATCGCTATGAAAGCCGGGATGGCGGTATATTTCCCGGTAAGTATTTTGTCGATCTTCTGGCTCCTCAGGTATTCCCTGCTCTGCCTCGGCTTGGTGACTGTCTGTGCTACGAGCTTCTTTATAAAGTCGAACCTCATGTCCGCGATGGCGGCAGACCTGTCCAGGCCCCTCTCCTTCTCCATCTGGACGATTATATGCTCGACCATTTCCTTCTCGTTCTGGTCGAGATTGAGCCTGGATTCCACGTCGGAATCCCCCTCCACGAGCTTTGTGGCGGCAAACCTCACTGGGATCCCGGCCTTTTCTGCGTGGTCGGCTATGAGGTGCATTATAGCGTGGAGGCACCTGTGCACTGCCCCTCCGTCCTCGTCCTTGTCACAGAAATCCTGCCTCCCGGGCTTTTCCTGGTAGTGGGCCACATGGATTGCGTGGTCCACGAGTTCAGCGATTCCTTCTCCCTTTGAGGCGGATATCGGGACCACCGGTATTCCCAGAAGGTCCTCCATCTCGTTTATCTTTATCGACCCGCCGTTGCCTGTAAGCTCGTCCATCATATTGAGGGCGAGAACCATCGGCGTATCGAGCTCTATGAGCTGCATTGTGAGGTACAGGTTCCTCTCGATGTTGGTGGCATCGACGATATTGATTATGCCCGTTGGCTTGTTTTCTAGAATATACTGCCTCGATACAATCTCCTCGCTCGTATACGGGGACATGGAGTAGATTCCGGGCAGGTCTGTTATCTCCGTGTCCGGATGTCCTTTTATGGGCCCGCTCTTCTTGTCGACCGTCACTCCGGGGAAGTTCCCGACATGCTGGTTTGACCCTGTCAGCTGGTTGAAAAGCGTAGTCTTGCCGCAGTTCTGGTTGCCCGCGAGTGCAAAGGTCAGCAGGGTCCCGTCAGGGAGCGGGTGTTCGCCGGCCTTCACGTGATATCTTCCGCCCTCGCCGAGCCCGGGATGCTCAGCGTGTCCGGTCTGGTGCCTTGCTTTTTTATCCCCCGACTGGGTTTTCTCAGGCAGGGACGCAGGCACAGCGGTTATCCTCTTTGCCTCATCGACGCGCAGCGTCAGTTCATAGTCGTTTATCCTGAATTCTATAGGGTCGCCCATGGGGGCGAATTTGATGAGAGTTATCTCCTGTCCCGGAATTACGCCCATGTCGAGGAAGTGCTGCCTCAGTGCGCCTTCCCCGCCCACATCGGTCACAAGGGCACTGTCCCCCTCTTTCAGCTGGTCCAAAGTCATAGGTAATATCTCCCGCCGCATCAGTCGATGATTCTTTTCCATGCTTCGTCAATTATAGTCCGCATGAGCATATGCCCACAAGTGAAACGGGGCCTTTTTTGAGGCCGGAATATGTGCTGTCATAGTTTGCCGCGGTCTGATATTATTTAGTAGAAAAATATTTTTTATCCTGAAAGGACTCTGAGGATGCTTCATATAGGCTGCCATCTCTCCGCTTCAGGGGGGTATCTCAAGATGGGCGAGACGGCCCTCTCAATAGATGCTGACACTTTTGCTTTTTTCACCCGGAATCCGCGCGGTGGAGGAGCCAGGCCATTTGACGAGGCCGATATAGGCGCTCTCGCCTCCCTCACTGCGGAAAAGGGATTTGCGCCTCTTGTAGCCCACGCCCCCTACACTATTAATCTCTGCTCAGACAAGGAGCACGTGAGGCAGTTCGGGCTGGAGGCCATGCAGGAAGACCTGAAGAGGCTTGAGTACCTGCCGGGGAATTACTACAACTTCCACCCGGGAAGCCACATGGGCCAGGGATTTGATGCAGCCGTCAATATGATCGCCTCTGCCCTTGACAGCATGCTCTTTGAGGGCATGCACACTACTGTGCTGCTCGAGACAATGGCAGGAAAGGGCTCCGAGGTCGGAGGGACATTCGAGGAACTGAGGGCAATAATCGACAGGGTGTCCCTGAGCGACAGGCTCGGAGTGTGTCTCGATACGTGCCACGTTTATGATGCAGGGTACGATATAGTAAACGACCTGGACGGCGTCCTGAGGCACTTTGACGACGTGGTGGGGCTCGAACGCCTCAAGGCGGTGCACATCAACGATTCCAAGAATCCGTTTTCAAGCCATAAGGACCGCCATGAGAAGATAGGGGAAGGAAGCATAGGAACCGAGGCGTTCTCAAGGATAATAAACCACCCTGCCCTGAGAAATCTTCCGTTCATACTCGAGACCCCGAACGAGCTTCCCGGGTATGCATCTGAGATATCGCTCCTCAGGGGGCTTTACGTGGAAGGCGGAGAAAATGGCTGATTTCAAGCAGGAGATGAGGCAGCTGATAGACAAGCTCAACGCTGCCTCGGATGCCTATTACAACGGAAAACCGGAGCTCATGACGGACTACGAATGGGATGCCGGCTTTGACAGGCTCAAAAAGCTGGAGGCAGAATCCGGGTTCGTGTTCCCCGACAGCCCGACGTCCAGGGTTTCCGAGGACGACATCGCAGGCCGCAGGGAGCCTCACGAATTCCCGGCCCTGTCGCTCGCTAAGACAAAAAAGATCCCCGACCTTGTCGAATGGGCGGGAGGCCGGCCGATCTGGATGTCGTGGAAGCTCGACGGCCTCACCCTCGTAGCTACATACGACGGCGGATCCCTTACCAAGGTTCTGACCAGGGGGAACGGTCACATGGGCACCAACATCACCCACCTGGCAGGCGCTATAGAGGGCATCCCGGGAAAGATAAACCACGGCGGCCACCTCGTGATAAGGGGCGAGGCCGTGATCTCGTATGCCGATTTTAAAAATTACCTCTCGGAATCAGGCGAGGACTACGCCAACCCGAGGAATCTGGCCTCCGGATCCCTCACACTCAAGGACCCCGAGGAAGTAAAACACAGGAAGATCCGCTGGATACCGTTCACGCTTGTGAACGATTCAGAGCACGAAATCGTCTCCTGGGGGGAGAGGATGGACCATCTTGCGGACCTTGGATTCTCTCCGGTAGACCACGAAAAACTGGAAGACCCCACGGAGAAGGCCATTGCGGATGCTGTCGACAGGTGGACGTCCAGGGTTCTCGACAGGAGCAATCCGTATCCTGTCGACGGCCTCGTCATAACCTACGACGACACCGTCTACGCCTCGTCCGGGTCTGTCACTGGCCATCACGCAACCCGCGGAGGATATGCCTTCAAGTGGCAGGACGAATCGGCGGACACTTCCCTGGACCACATAGAATGGTCATGCGCCGCCTCGGTAATTTCCCCCGTGGCAGTCTTCAGCCCTGTCGAACTGGAGGGCAGCACTGTCAAGCGCGCTTCCCTCTGCAACATAAGCGAGTGCGAGAGGCTCGGAATCGGTGGAAAAGGCACGGAAATCTCAGTCATCAAGGCAAACAAGATCATTCCAAAGGTCATTAAGGTCACGAAAAAGCAGGGCGAATTTGAAATTCCGGACAAATGCCCTGTCTGCGGTGCACCTACCGAAGTGAGGGTGAGCCCGGCGAGCGGCACAAAAACGCTCGTCTGCACCAATCCGGCGTGCACTGCCAAGCAGCTCAAGAAATTCGCCAGGTTTGTATCCAAGCCCGGCATGGACATGGACGGAATCTCTGAGCAGACCCTCTCAAGGTTCATAAACCTGGGGTGGATAAAGTCCCTGCCGGATCTGTTCGGGCTCGATTCCCACAGGGAGGAGATAAGCGCTCTGGACGGGTTCGGTGAAAAATCAGCCGCCAATATATCCGCCTCAATAGAGAGATCCAGGAACGCGGACCCGGAAAAGGTCCTGTACAGCCTGTCCATACCGCTCTGCGGCCAGGATGTCGCGAAAAGGCTCCTCTCAAGATATTCTCTCAGGGAGCTGAGGGACGCTGCAGCATCCGCAGATGATGAATCGATATTCTCCGTGATAGACGGCATAGGGCCTGAGAAGTCCGCATCCGTAGTAAAATGGTTTAAGGACCCCCAGAACCTGAGCATGTTCGACAGGCTCATGAATGAGATAACACTCACCGAGAGCGGTACGGAAGACAAGGGAAGCCTCTGCGAGGGCCTCACCTTCGTGATAACCGGCGAGGTCAGCAGGTACAGGAACCGCTCCGAGCTCAAGAAATACATCGAATCCCAGGGAGGAAAAGTGACCGGGTCCGTGAGCAGATCCACATCGTACCTCGTGACAAACGACCCGGGATCCGGGTCTGCCAAGAACCTGGCAGCACAGAGGCTAGGAATTCCAGTCATTTCTGAGGACGAATTCATCGCAAGGTTTGCGCCAAAGGACAACGGATAATGGAGAGAAGCTGTGGAATACTGATGCCGGTGTCATCCCTGCCTTCAAGGCACGGGATAGGCACTTTCGGGAAGGCGGCGTACAAGTTCATCGACTTTCTGGCCGATTCGGGACAGACGTGGTGGCAGATTCTCCCGATAGGCCCCACAGGATACGGCGATTCCCAATACCAGAGCTTTTCTACATTTGCTGGAAATCCGTACTTCATAGATCTCGATATGCTGGTCCAGGACGGGCTGCTCAGGCACAGCGAGGCAGACTGGGTCAACTGGGGCTCAGATCCGTCAAAAGTCGACTACGGGGCAGTCTATGCAAACAGGGGGAAAGTGCTCTGGAAGGCCTTCCAGAGGGGATGGGATTCAGTGCAGCGAGAAGCCGGGGATTTTGCCTCCCGGCAGGCATGGATCCAGGACTATTCACTGTTCATGGCCCTCAAGGAAAAGTACGGCATGAGGGCATGGTCCGAGTGGCCCGACGACATCCGCATGCGCAGGGAGCCTGCCCTCTCCAAGGCAAGGTCTGAACTGGCAGACAAGATCAGGTATCATGTGTTCGTGCAGTATCTGTTTTCGAAGCAGTGGACTGTGCTCAGGGGATACGCCCGCGGTAAGGGCATAAAGATAATCGGGGACGTGCCTATATACGTATCGATGGACTCAGCTGACGTATGGGCGGATCCCAGCCTTTTCCAGCTGGACGGCGATCTTAGGCCGGTGTCGGTCGCCGGAGTTCCCCCGGATTATTTCTCAAAGGACGGTCAGCTTTGGGGAAACCCGCTCTACAACTGGGACAGGATGAAATCCGACGGCTACGGCTGGTGGATAAGAAGAATAGAAGGTGCGTCCAGATGGTACGATGCCATAAGGATAGACCACTTCAGGGGCCTCGAGAGCTACTGGGCGGTTCCTGCGGGAGAGAAGACCGCAAAAAACGGGGTTTGGAAAAAAGGCCCAGGCCTCAGCTTCGTCACGATGCTCACACAGTGGTTCAACGGGGTGCAGTTCATAGCTGAAGACCTCGGGATCCTCACTCCTGAAGTCAAGGAAATGCTGGAGGAATCCGGTCTCCCCGGGATGAAGGTTCTCGAATTCGCATTTTCATCTCCCGGTCCCGGGGACTACCAGCCCCACAGATATACGGAAAACTGCGTCTGCTACGTCGGCACCCACGACAACTCGACGGCCGAAGGGTGGAGCCGCAGCGTCCCGAAGAAGGAGTTTGAGAGGGCAAGGAAGTACTTCGGGCTCAACAAGGAGGAGGGCACCGCCTGGGGACTGATAAGAGGCGGGATGGAATCCAGCGCCTCGCTGTTCATTGCCCAGATGCAGGACTATCTCGAGCTCGGGGATGAGGCGAGGATGAACCTCCCGGGAACAGTGGGAGGAAACTGGACCTGGAGGATACTTCCCGGCCAGCTTTCCCGCAGCCTTTCAAGGAAGATAGCGGACATCAGTGCCAGGTACGAAAGGAGCAGCACTTGTCTCAGGTAGTGTTATCGGGGCTCACAAAGATATACCCCAAAAAGAAGCGCAGGCACAGTGAAGACAGCCACGACAGCGCAGTAAACAACCTGAATCTCACAGTAGACGACGGCCAGTTTGTGGTGCTTGTCGGTCCCTCCGGATGCGGCAAATCCACGACGCTCAGGATGATAGCCGGGCTTGAGGAGCCGACGTCCGGGGAAATCTACATTGGCGGAAAGCTCATGAACGGCATCCCCCCGAAGGACAGGAACGTGGCCATGGTTTTCCAGGACTTCGGACTTTATCCGCACATGACGGCAAGGGAAAACATCGAGCTCCCTCTCAGGGCCCTTCACCTCGGGAAGGACAAAATATCAAAGAAAGTCTCAGAAGCGGCCGACAGGCTCGGCATAACAGATTACCTCGACCAGCTGCCCGGGGCACTGTCCGGCGGGCAGCAGCAGAGGGTGGCAATAGGAAGGGCGATCGTCAGGAATCCTGACATTCTGCTGATGGACGAGCCTCTCTCAAGCCTCGACGCAAAACTCAGGGTACAGCTGAGGTCGGAAATAGCCGAGCTTCACAGGAAGCTCGGAACCACAATAATCTATGTGACCCACGACCAGACCGAGGCCATGATCCTGGGAGACGTCCTTGTCGTCATGAACGAAGGATCCATGCAGCAGACGGGGGCCCCGAGGGAAATCTTCGACGACCCGTCCAATCTCTTTGTCGCCGGGTTCATGGGAGTTCCTTCCATCAATACCCTGGATGTGACGGTCCTTTCCACCGGCCCGGAAAGCATCAGGCTCAGGACGGCAGGGGGGGACATTGAAGTGCGCTGTCCCGCTCCGGAAGGGCTCTCCGAAGGCGTCAGCGCCGTTCTCGGCGTGAGGCCTGACAGCGTGGCCGTATCGGGAGACTCTGCCAATGTGCTGCAGGGCACGGTTTCTGAAGTTGAAATTCTCGGAGCCTCGGCAAACGTGACATTTTCCTCCTGCGGGACGAGTATCACTTCCGTGATGAGCACTGAGAAATTCGACTTATCCGGGCTCTCCACCGGCAGCAGGGCAGGCCTTTCCCTCATGCCTCAAAAACTGCTTCTCTTCGACAAAGCCACTGGTGACAGAATCAGATAATAAAAGCTCTGAAAATGCAAAGCGCCTCGGCATCACACTGCCGAAGCGCTTATTTTTAATTTCAGTCCTGCAGGGGATCAGTCGTTCTTCTCCTTGCTGTCCTTTTCGCTGCTTTCGTCTTTTTCCTTGCTGAGTATCACATTCGCTAGGACTCCGAGGATGAGAGCGCATGCGACGGTCCTTAGCTCCACCGCACCGAAGGACACCACGAGTCCGCCGACTCCTGTTATGAATATTATCGATGTGACGAAGAGGTTTCTGTTCTTGTTGAGGTCAACCTTCTGAATCATCTTGAATCCGGACACTGCTATGAATCCGTAGAGTGCAATGCACACTCCGCCCATGACGCAGCTCGGTATTGTCTCGAGGAAGGCCATGAGGGGCGTGATGAAGGAGAACACGATGCACATTACCGCTGCACCCCAGATGCTTACAGTGGAAGCATTCCTCGTGATTGCCACTGTAGCTATGGATTCGCCGTATGTGGTGTTCGGGCAGCCTCCGAAGAAAGCCCCGACCATGGATCCCACGCCGTCTCCGAGGAGGGTCTTGTCGAGTCCCGGGTTCTTGGTGAGGTCTACGCCGATTACGCTTGAAAGGTTCTTATGGTCTGCAAGGTGCTCCGCGAAGACGACGAACGCCACAGGAACATATGCCGTGAAGAGTGTGAGGAGATATGAACCGGTCACATCCTGAAGGCCGCCGGATGCGAGCTGGAAGGTGAACTTCGGGAAGGAGAAGATGCTTCCCATGTTTGTGAATGCGCTGTAGTCGATGACTATGAGGGCCGCGTTGCCGGTTGCCTTTCCAATGAGTGCGAATATCGATGCAAGTGCATATCCGGATAGGATTCCGATTATGAACGGCACAAGTTTTACCATCTTCTTGCCGTATGTGGAAGCTATCATTGTGATGAACAGTGCAAACAGGCCGCAGAGCAGTGCAATGTATGTGCTGCCTCCCTCCACGTTGGAGGACTGCAGGTCGCCGACGGCGTTTGCCGAGAGGCTGAGCCCGATGATTGCCACCGTGGGTCCGATGATCACAGGGGGCATAACTTTGTCTATCCAGGCCACGCCGCACAGTTTTACTATGATCGCGAGGATCACATAGACGAGTCCGGCCATAAATGCTCCTATGATCAGTCCGACATATCCGACTGCCATGGAAGCAGCGCCTGAGAAGGCGGACATCATCGATCCGATGAATGCAAAGCTCGAGCCGAGGAACACCGGGCTTGAAGATCTTGTAAACAGCAGGTACACGAATGTTCCGCATCCTGCCCCGAACAGTGCCGCAGAAGCAGAGAGCTCGGCTCCCGTCCCGCTGTCGACGACAGCCGGAACCGCTATCGTCGCCGCCATGATGGCAAGCAGCTGCTGCAGCGAGAAGAGCAGCACCTGGTTAAATTTTGGCTTGTCTTTGATTCCGTAAATCAGATCCATTTGTAGTCCCTCCTAGACTATACGTTTTCCATAAGCCTGACACCCCACTGTCCGTCGAACTCTGGCACCATTACTTCCACCACTTCGCTCCTGGACGTCGGGATGTTCTTTCCCACGTAATCCGGACGTATCGGCAGTTCCCTGTGTCCCCTGTCGATAAGCACTGCGAGCTGTATCGTCCTCGGTCTTCCGCATGAAAAAACCGCCTCGATCGCAGCTCGGGCGGTTCTCCCCGTAAAAATGACGTCATCAACAAGGACAAGATCCCTGTCGGTCACGTCAAATGGGAATTCTGCATTTTTTGCCACCGGTGCCTCACTCACACGGGTGAGATCATCCCTGTAGTACCTGATGTCAAGTGCCGCGGATTCAGGCTTTTTTCCTTCTATCGAGCCTATGTTATCCGCGAGTTCAAGCGCTATGGGATAGCCTCTCCTCTTTATGCCTACGAGGACGACGTTCTCGGCTCCCTTGTTTCTTTCCACAATCTCGTGTGAAAGCCTTACAAGTGTTCTGTGGACTGCATTTCCGTCCATAAGGTCAGCCTTGAATTTCATGGTCCTCCTTTCCGCGGGCATTAAAAAAGCCTTGCCGCATGAGGATCCGGCAAGGTCATATAAGTACATATTTTTCCCATGTATCTGCTCTAATCTTGCCGGCATCTCAGTACCGATTTAAAAATCTTCGAGTATAATACTTTATCCTTCTGTGAAATGCAATAGTATTTTTGATAATCCGGGAAATTAATTTTTCCCGGTAGGTCCGAGGCGTATTTCTTGGAATTCCCCGAATCCGGCTCCGGAATGGGATGTCATGATCAGGGCCCTGCCGTTCCTGTGCCGCATTATGAACTCGAAAGCATTCTCCCTCGTTTCCGCGTCCATTCCGCTGAACGGCTCGTCCATCACGAGTATGTCCGCCTCCGACATCAGTGCCCTCAGTATGCATACGCGCCTTCTCATGCCCCCGGAGAGCTCGCCCGCGAGCTTGCCCCGATTGCCGGGTCCCAGCAGCTCATCGGTCCAGTCCCCTGCAACTGATTCATCCGCATTCCCTGTGGCAATGACAATGTTCTTGACTGCATCAAGGCCTTCACAGAGCCTGTCTTCCTGGAAAACCGTGCCTGCGAAGAGCGGAGGGGCCTTCCCGTCTGAATATTGAACCGTCCCTTCATCGGGCTTTAAGAGTCCCAGGATGATCCTGACAAGCGTGGTCTTGCCCGCACCTGACTTCCCGGTGATCACCCAAAGGCTTCCGGGTTCGGCAGCCATGGAAATGCCCTCTATGGCAGGCTTTCCGGAAAAAGCCTTGGAAACTCCCTTGAGCTCAACTATCGGCATTCCTGCGCCTCCCCCGTCTTTTACCGGATACGGCTGCAGAAACCGCTTTTTCGAACAGCCACGAAAGGGCGATTGTGACAATCGTCCAAGCAAAGAGCTGTGCGGTGTCGAGGTAGATCTTTGCCCTGTACATCCCGTTTCCTATTGTGGAAAGCGGCTGCCCTATCACCTCTGCTGCCACTCCGCTCTTCCAGCTCATTCCGCACGCGAGGGAAAGAGCCGAACTTAAGCCGGGCCTGACTGCCGGCCAGTAAATGAACCGTGCCCTGTTTTTAAGAGGCATCCTCATCACATAAGCCATCTCCTTCATGGCGGGATCAGCCGACTTGAGCCCTCCGAGAACGCTTATATAGATAATTGGGAACACGACCACGGCGCTTATTATCATGGACGCCGCCCTGCTCCCCGCCCAGATGAGGACAATTATGATGAAGCTCACGACAGGGGCGGCCTTCAGGAACGATACCGCAGGGGACAGGAAATCCCCGAACGTCCTGAATCTGTATGATAAAGGGGCGAGTACAAGCCCGAGTGCTGTCCCGATGAGGAATCCCAGCGCGATCATGGCCAGTGAATTGAGGACTGACAGCCAGAAGCTCCCTGTCCTGACAAGTTCAATGAGGGCCCTGACAGTAGCTGCCGGCCCTGCAAAAAGTATGTCATTCCCGATGAGCCACGCCGCAGCCGCCCATATCAGTATCCAGACAGCGGCTATGGCCAGTTTCTTCTTCACTTGAGCCTCACTTCAGGGCGTCAGCCCAGATAGTAGAAAGAATCGCCAGGCATTGAGCCTCCGACGGAGGCCGGATCCTGGTCAAACAGCACCTCAAGGTACCCGCTGAGGGAAGTCTTCATCTCTTCTCCCGTGATGCAGACTATGTTGCACTCGGGTATTGCCTTCTTTGCAATTTCCACAGAAGAGATGATCTCATATGACACCACGAGCTCAGCCGTCCTGTCGAGATCCGATGACGTCATCTCGACGCTTGCGGCGTGATCCGTGAGGAAGCATTCCACCGCTTCGGGGTGCTCATTCAGGAATTCGTTCCTCACAATTGTCACTCCCGTGACCATCCTTGACCCGTCCGAGACCTCATCCCACGCGTCAGAGAGTGAAAACACAGTGGAAACAGCATCATTCTTTGCCTCTGTGACAGTCACGAAGGGCTGCGGGAGAACCGCTATCGCATTAGGGTCCTCCTGAAGCACAGAAGCCACTTCCGTGGACTCAGACCTGAAATCGAGGGTGACGTCTTCGACGCCGTACTTGTCCAGAAGGTATCTCAGGACATATTCCGGGGTAGTTCCCTGCCCCGTCGTTATCACAGTCTTCCCGGCGAGGTCGGAGATCGACTTCACATCTGTATTTCCTGTGATGCAGTAAAGCACCCCGAGGGTGTTGATGTCTATAACGGATATCCCCCCGTCCGTCTTTGTATACAGTATGCTGGCCACATTTGCAGGAACCAGGGCGATGTCGAGGTCCCCGGAAACCATGGCGGAAGTCAGTTCGTCAGCCTGGGTGGCAAGCGTGAATTCGTAGTCATTGGATTCAGATTCGTAGGAATCCTGCAGCATGTTCACTATTCCGATTGTCGTCGGCCCCTTGAGGGCCCCGATCCTGACGGAAGTCCTCTCTGCAGATGCATCAGCCGAGTCAGACGATACCGAGGTCTCCACGCTTTCAGTGGTGTCTCCGGAGCTTCCTCCGCATCCGGCAAGTGCAGCCACGGCAAATGCCGCCAGAATCAGTGCGGCAAAGATCCTCCTGGTCTTTTTCATATAATTCTCCTCTACAAAGGGCACCGGCCTCGAGGACCGATGCCCTTTGACATTAATTCTGCAGACGCCCTATTCTTCAGCCGGCATCTTCCAGCTGTGGTGATCAGTGTGGAGCAGATGCTCCGCCCTCTCCGAAAGAGGCTCTCCGAGATAGTCCCTGTACACTGCCTTGATGGACGGGTTCTCGTGCGAGAACCTGAGAGTGTTCTGCCTGTCCTGGCTGTACAGCACAGGTGCCCTCTCAGGGGCCATTTCCGTACCGTCGTGTATGGGCTGGCCGCCTCCTCCGACGCATCCACCGGGGCACGCCATAACCTCCACGAAATCATACGACACCTTTCCGGCGTCGAGCTCCTTTAAGAGCCTGTCGGCATTGCCCAAGCCGTTTACGACGGCTACCTTCAGCTTGATCCCGGCAACGTCGAAAGTGGCTTCCTTCCAGGGCTGCATGCCCCTCACGTCCTTGAACGCATCCGGATCGGGATTCTTCCCGGTCGCAAAGGCGTAGGCGGTCCTGAGGGCAGCCTCCATGACGCCTCCTGTAGCACCGAAGATGTTTCCGGCCCCGCTGCCGACCCCGAGAGGCATATCCAGCTCCTCGTCCTCGAGGACAGAGGGATCGACGTTGCATTCCCTCAGCAGCCTGACGACTTCCCTTGTAGTGAGAACCACGTCGACATCAGGATCTCCGCAGGCGTCGTTCATGGAAGGTATCGCGCATTCGTGCTTCTTGGCGAGGCACGGCATTATTGAAATCGAATAAATCTTGGAAGGATCCACCTTGAGCAGCTCTGCCCAGTAGCTCTTGGCTATGGCCCCGAACATCTGCTGCGGGGACTTGGAAGTAGAAATCTGGTCGACAAACTGCGGATAGTGGGCCTTTGCAAATCTCACCCACCCCGGGCAGCAAGACGTGAACATCGGGAACTTGTTCTTGTCCCTGTTCTTTAGCTTCTCGAGAAACTCGCTTGCCTCCTCCATGATAGTGAGGTCAGCTGAAAAGTCGGTGTCGAACACGTAGTCTATTCCGGCCTTCCTGAGCGCTGCCGCCAGCCTCTTTACAGTGGCAGTCTCCGGAGTGAGCCCGAAGGGCTCGCCCCACGCTGTCCTGATGGACGGGGCTATCTGGACCATAGTGATCCTTTCCGGATCGCTGGCTGCTTCGAGGACCATGTCAGTGTCGTCGCGCTCCTTGAGAGCCCCGACCGGGCAGTGTGTGATGCACTGGCCGCAGAGAGCGCAGTTGGACTCCTTTAGTGAATATGCTCCGCTCACGTCGACGGTGACTCTTGAGCCCGTGTTGACGACGTCCCAGATGTGCGAGGCCTGTATCTTGTCGCAGACCTGTACGCATCTCATGCACTTTATGCACTTGGTGTAATCCCTGACGAGGGGGAAATCCTCAGCCTTCGATTCAGGAATATCCTTCTCGTACGGTATGGACTGTATGTTGAGGTCGTTTGACAGCTTCTGGAGAGCGCAGTTGCCGCTTCTCACGCATGTGACGCAGTTGCTGTTGTGCTGGGAGAGTATGAGCTCCACATTGGTTTTTCTGGCTTCAAGTGCCTTCCTGCTGTTGGTTCTGATGACCATTCCCTCGTCCACAGTGTTGTTGCATGCCGTGAACAGGCGGTTGAATCCCTCCACTTCAACGACACACACCCTGCAGGCGCCTATCTCGTTGAGGCCGCGCCAGTAGCAGAGGGTCGGAATCTTGATGCCGGCCATGCGGGCCGCGTCAAGTATTGTGGTTCTTTCGGGGACCTGCAGCTTAACCCCGTCTATAGTGACGTTTACCATTTTGCAATACGTCCTCCCTTGAAGATGCCATATCCGAAGTGGTCACAGTGCAGGCACCTGCCTGATTCCTGAAGGGCTTCCTCTTCGGTCATCCCGCACTCCATGAGCTTGAAGTCGTGTTTCCTCTCAGATGCCGGGCGTTCCTTCATGTTCACGCGTCCGAGCGGTTCATGGTCGTCGAACCTTATTCTCGGGAGCACGACATCGCTCTCTATCTCGTGGTTGAAGCCGAGGTATTCGTCAATGTTCGCAGCTGCCACTTTTCCGGCTGCTATGGCGCGGATGACCGTCGCCGGCCCCGTCACGCAGTCGCCCCCGGCAAATATGCCTTCATTGTTCTCTATTCCGCTCGTGTCGAAGGCTGCTATCCTTCCCCTAGATATCGGTATCCCGAATTCTCCGAAGTGGTTGGACTCAATGCCCTGTCCTATGGCCACAATGACCCTGTCGCAGGGGATCCTTACCGGATCGACAGAGGCGTCGACAGGGGCAGGCCTGCCGTTTTTAACCGGCCCCACTATCTGGGGCTGAACCCAGATGGCAGCCACCTTTCCTTCCCCGTCCTTCTCGATCCTGAGAGGAGCGTGCAGCTCGAGTATTTCGCAGCCGTCGGCGACAGCTCCGTCGACTTCCTCCCTCAGGGCTGTCATGTCGTCCTTCCTGCGGCGGTACGCTATTGTGACGGTCTTTGCGCCGAGCCTCACGGAAGACCTCGCCACATCCATGGCGACGTTGCCTCCTCCGACGACAACTACGTTGAGCCCGGAATAATCGGGCATCTCGTCGTCGCCTATCGCGCGGAGCATCTCGACAGCGGAAATGACGCCTTTGGCGTCCTCTCCCTCTATTCCTATCTTTCTCCCGGTGTGGGCCCCTATTGAAACGAATACGGCATCGTACTGCTTCCTGATGTCCGCAAGGGATATGTCGGTTCCGACGCTGACTTCCGTCTTGACGTCAAAGCCGGTCCTCCTGAGGCCCTCTATCTCATTGTCCAGTATGTCCCTCGGCAGCCTGTAGCTCGGAATGCCGTATCTGAGCATCCCTCCGAGCTTCCTGCGCTGCTCGTATATGGTGACATGGTGGCCCATCAGCTGCAGATAATATGCCGCACTCAGCCCGGCTGGACCGCCGCCGATCACGGCGACCTTCTTTCCGGTCGTGTCGGCCTTCTTGGGAATCTCTATTTCCCCTTCGTGCTCAACTGCAAACCTCTTGAGCCCTCTGATGTTTATCGGGTCGTCGACAAGGGTGCGGCGGCACCTTGTCTCACACGGATGCTCGCAGATGAGTCCACATGTGGCAGGAAGTGGATTGTCCTTCCTGATGAGCTTGACCGCATCCGAGTATCTCTTCTCGTGTATGAGGGAGATGTATCCTGGAATGTCCACGTGAGCCGGGCACTGGTACACGCATGGCACCGGCTGGTTCTGAAGGGC
Source organism: Oscillospiraceae bacterium (assembly GCA_050943435.1). Classification (GTDB taxonomy): domain Bacteria; phylum Bacillota; class Clostridia; order Oscillospirales; family Ruminococcaceae; genus RGIG5675. The sequence continues at coordinate 18,191 of JBMNPE010000007.1, forward strand.
TATGCACCTGTGGTGGAGTATGTGCTCCTCATAGTCATCCCTGAATCCCTTGAGCCCCTTCAGGACCATCCTCGCCGCCTCTGACCCTATGGCGCAGTCGGCAGAGACGTATATCGATTCGGCCGTCTTCTCGATCACGTCGATGGTCTCCAGCGTGGCGGTGCCGTCAAGCACCGAGTCAATCAGCTTTTCGAGCTGTCCCAGACCGACCCTGCATGGGACGCATTTCCCGCACGACTGCGAATGGCTGATGTGCAGGAATGTCGCGGCAAGATCGACCGGGCAAAGTCCGGGCTGTGCAGCCTGTATCCGGCGCTCTATATCCTTGTAGAGCTCTTCTACAGTCTGCTGAGCCTTGTTTGCAGTCACGATTCTGATTCTGCTCATGGCAATCTCCCTGCGGTTTATTACCGCTCTCCTATATTTATGCTGGTTTCGACAGAAACATAAAAAATTATACCAGAATAATCCCGTTCCTCACAGGCGGTACGTTCAAAGCGGCTGAAACACCTGTTTCACGTGCCGTCAAAAAAGCGCGCCTCATAACAGGCGCGCTCATGCGTATTGCTTTTACTGTTCTGTTTTCCTCTTCTTCGGGAGGGTAACGACCATGTCGGTCCCCCTTCCGACCTTGCTCGTCACAGCTATCTCGCCGCCGTGTATCATCACGGCGTGCTTGACTATGGAAAGCCCGAGTCCGGTGCCGCCCACAGCCTTGGAATGGCTCTTGTCTACCCGGTAGAATCTCTCGAATATCCTGTCCTTCTCGCCTTCGGGGATCCCTATGCCGTTGTCCCTTACGGATATGGAGGCGGTCTCCTCGTCCTCGCTTATCTTAACCCAGACCTTTCCGCCCGGCCTGTTGTACTTTATCGAGTTGTCGCACAGATTGTAGATGATCTCCTCGACGAGCTGCGGAACTCCCTCTATTACGGCATCTGTGCCGGAGACGTCGAGCGTTACCTGCGCTTCGGAAGCCTTGTCGACAAGCCTCTTCTTGACATCTTCTGCAGTCTTGAGGAGGCTCACGCTTCCCCAGCTCAGGCTGCTGCCGCCCTCATCCAGGTGCGACAGGCTTATTATGTCCTCCACCAGCTGCATGAGCCTGTGTGACTCGTCATATATTTTTGATGCGAACGGCTCTATATCCTCTTTCTTCACCATGCCGTTCATGAGAAGCTCGGCATATCCGGATATGGACTGGAGAGGCGTCTTGAGCTCATGAGACACATTCGCAGAAAACTCCCTCCTCATCTCCTCGCCGTGGACCTTGTCGGTCACATCCATCAGGAACACTGCAGCTCCGGCGACGCTGTCGCCTGTGACAACCGGGGACACTGTCGTCTGGTATATTCTGCCGTTCATCGACAGGTTGTCCGTCACGCTCTTCCCGCTGAGCCCGGAATTTATCATCTCCTGAAGGCGGTAGTTTCTGTTGACAGTGAGCATGTCCTCTCCGATGCAGCTCTCATCGGTGCCGAGGAGGGACATTGCCGCGCCGTTTATGCTCATGATCTGTCCCTTGCCCTTTAAGAGGATGATGCCTTCCTTCATGCTGCCGAGGACAGTGTCAAGCTCGTCCTGCCTGCGGCTGAGCTCTTCCTTCTGCTCCTCAAGCTGCACCTGCTGTGAATTGATTCTTCTGAGCAGCGGGGCAAGCTCATCAAAATTCTGGTTCTCTAGCGGATGATTGAGGTCGAGATCGTTGAGGGGCTTTACAACTTTCTTTGAAAGGCTCTTTGCAAAGACCAGGGACAGTATGACCGCTATGACCAGGACCACAATGACCGGGGTCAGCATTCCGAGCAGTACGGTAAGCACGGAATACTGCGTCACGGAAACCCTGACGACGGTTCCGTCATCGAGGAGTCTCGCGCAGTATATGGACTTTTCCATGATCGTCGAGGAAAGCCTCTGGCTCTCGCCGTAGCCGGTCTCCATGGCTTCCTGTACTTCCTCGCGGTCCAGATGGTTTTCCATCGTGCTGACATCCGAAACTGTGGAATCGTAGATAACTGTCCCGTCGGAAGCTATCCATGTGATCCTGTAACCGTCAATGTCCAGGCCTTCGAGGAACTGCATCCCTTCGTCCTCGACTCCCTTGCTGACGATCTGCGATTCTATCTTGACCTGGTTGAGGGATACGGAATTGAAATAACTGTAAAGGAATCCAAATATCATGACCAGTGAGATCAGAAGCACCGCAATCGATGCCCACAATATTGATTTGAATATCCTTTTTGTCACTTCTTATCCTCCAGCTTGTATCCTACCCCGCGTATGGTCTTTATCATGCCCCCGCACGGCCCCATCTTGGACCTCAGGGTTGCCATGTGGACATCCACTGTCCTTGTTTCGCCTACATAATCAATGCTCCATACGTTTTCGAGGAGCATCTCCCGGGTAAACACCGTTTCCGGATTGGATGCAAGCAGCCTGAGAATCTCAAATTCCTTTAGTGTAAGTTCAACAGGCTTCCCGCAGCACGTGACGCGGTGCTTGACGGCGTCTATCGTGACATCCCCAACTGAGATTATATCGGAATCCCCCTGGGGAGAAGTCCTTCTCAGCACAGCGCGGATCCTCGAGACCATCTCCATCATCCCGAACGGCTTGGCCAGATAATCGTCCGCACCGGAATCAAGCCCGAGCACCTTGTCGTATTCGTTGCCTTTTGCCGTGGCGAGTATCACGGGGATGTTTCTTGTCGCCTGATTTGCACGCAGCTTCTTGAGTATCGACATGCCGTCCTCGTCCGGCAGCATGATGTCGAGGAGAACTAGCTGCGGCTTTTCCTTCTGGACGGCAGTCCAGAAATCCTCGGCTTTTGAAAAACCCTGCGCTTCATAACCTGAAGCCTTCAGGGTGTACACCATAAGTTCCCGGATACTGTCATCGTCTTCGACGCAATAAATCATATCCTGTCACCCTTCGTGTAGTGTTTGCCGGTGATGGAGAACAGAACCCATCTGGCGATGTTCTCGGCGTGGTCGCCGATCCTTTCCAGATATTTGGTTATCATCAGCAGATCGAGAACGTTCTCCCCGTCGGCGTCAGGTTCCTTGAGTTCGCTCACGAGTATGGCCTTTATCTTGTTGAAGTACTCATCGACCACATCGTCCGACTTGATCACCTCGAACGCAAGGTCCTCGTCCTTCTTTACAAAGGCATCTATGCTCTCGGTGACCATGTTGATCACCGCTTCCGTCATGCCCTTCATCTCTTTGAGCTCTCTGCCGTTTACCACTTTTCTCGTGAGAATTATCTCAGCGATATCGGCAGACTGGGTTCCTATCCTCTGCAGGTCGGTGACCATCTTCAGCGCAGAGGAAACTGTGCGCAGATCCTTGGCCACAGGCTGCTGCTGGAGGAGCAGCTTGAAGCAGATGTTCTCAATGTTCTTTTCGCCCTCTGTTATCTTCTCGAGGAGCTGGGGAACTGTTTCAGCAAGCTTGTAGTCGCTGTTCACGAGGGAATAGACCGTCTTTGAGATGGCATCCTCGCACATGAGGCCCATCGTGATCATCTCTCTGTTAAGCGTATCGAGCTGTTCATCAAAATTCGTACGCATCATCCGAATCTCCCCGTGATATAATCTTCTGTCCTCTTGTCCCTGGGCATTGAAAACATCTTTTCAGTGGTATCAAATTCAACGAGTTCGCCAAGAAGGAAAAACGCGCATGAATCTGACACCCTTGTTGCCTGCTGCATGTTATGTGTAACCATTACTACAGTATACTTTGATTTAATTTGTGTAACAAGTTCCTCGATCTTGCCCGTGGATATCGGGTCGAGGGCTGAAGTGGACTCGTCCATCAGAAGCACGTCCGGCTCGACTGCAAGTGCCCTTGCAATGCACAGCCTCTGCTGCTGCCCGCCCGACATGCCAAGCGCTGACGTTTTAAGCCTGTCCTTGACTTCATCCCATATAGCCGCGTCCCTCAGGGACCTCTCCACTATCTCGTCGAGCTTTGCCTTCCCGCGCACCCCGTGGGTTCTCGGTCCGTAAGCTATATTGTCATAAATGCTCATCGGAAACGGGTTGGCCTTCTGGAAGACCATTCCTATCCTCTTCCTGAGCCAGTTGACATCGACATCGTCGCTGTATATGTCGAGGCCGTCGTAGAGCACCTTCCCGGTTATCTTCACCGAAGGTATGAGGTCATTCATCCTGTTGAGGGTCTTCAGAAAGGTGGATTTTCCGCATCCGGAAGGTCCTATCAGAGCCGTGACCTTGTGCCTGGGTATGTTGACCGATACTGATTTCAGGGCCTGATGGTCTCCGTACCACAGGTTCAGGTCATTGACTTGAAGAATATCGTCCATAATTTCCTCTTATTTATCTAGATTTATTAGCAGTGCACTGTCCAGTCAGGTCTTGCTGAGCTTTTTCCCTATGACCTTTGCAAGCCAGTTGAGCACGAACGTGATAATCATGAGGATCACTGCAATTGCAAATGCGACCCCGGTCTCGCCCCTCTCGCTCGCGTACACGTACAGTGCAACTGTAAGCGTTGCGGATGAAGACTGCAGGGAATCGACAAAGCTGTTGAGCACAAGGCCGAATCCTGCGGTGAACAGAAGGGCTGCGGATTCTCCTACCACACGCCCTATGGCGAGGATCACGCCTGTTATTATTCCGTCAATTGCGTTTGGAAGCACGACTGTCCTGATCATGTGCCACTTTCCGGAACCTAGCGCGAGGGATCCTTCCCTGTAGCTCTGAGGCACGGATCTCAGGCTCTCCTGAGTTGTCCTGATTATCGTCGGCATGATCATGATGACCAGCGTGAGGGATCCTGCGAGGACCCCCTGTTTGAGCCCGCACAGATTTATGAACACGAGCATTCCGACAAGTCCGAAGATTATGGACGGTATGCCGGAAAGAGTTTCGGAAGCCATCTCCATCAGCCCCACTATCTTCTGGTTCTTGGCATATTCCGTGAGATACAGGGCGGCCCCTACGCTGAGGGGGACGGCTATCACGATCGATATGAACACTATATAGATGGTGTTGACTATATTCGGCAGTATCCCGATGGTGTCATTAAGGTAGCTCGTCTGTGTAGAGAGAAGCTCCCAGGTGATGTTCGGGACTCCCCTGTAGAATATGTACCCGATGATGAATGCGAGAATGAGCACTGTCAGGGCCGCGAAGAAGTACAGACCGAACTTCGCAGCCGCATTCCAGATTCTCCTCCTGGAGGAAAGCCCTCCGGATTTTTCCCTGACCTTGACCTTAACAGAGCTGTTTACAGTATCCATAAATCACTGCCTGTCTTTCTTTGTCAGGACATTGAGGATCACGTTCAGTATCATGATGAACACGAACAGCACGAGCCCTATGGAAAACAGTGCCTGGCGGTGAAGCGATCCGACTGCCGCATATGACATTTCGGACGCTATTGCTGTCGTGAGGAACCTCACCGACTTGAAGAGTCCCGGCATATTGCAGGCGTTGCCGGAGACCATGATCACGGCCATTGCCTCTCCCACAGCCCTTCCCACGCCGAGCATCACTGCCGTGACAATTCCCCTCTTCGCCGCGTGGAACGACACCCTGAAATAAGTTTCCAGCTTTGTGGCCCCAAGGGCTATCGATGCCTCCTCATATTCCTTCGGAACGGCATTGAGGGCCGTTTCGGAGACGTTGACTATCGACGGGAGCACCATGATGGAGAGGACCAGTATGGCCGCCAGTAGCGTGGCACCGGAAGACAGCCCGAATGTCCTCTGGATAAGGGGAACAAGCACAATCATCCCGACGAGTCCGTAAACGACCGACGGTATCCCCGCAAGAAGCTCAACAGCTGTCTTCATGACCTTTGCCACCTTGGGAGGGGCGACCTTTGATATGAATATAGCCGTCATGATGCCGATCGGGACCCCGATTATAATTGCCCCGGCAGTACCATAGACGCTGGTAAGTATGAAAGGAAGTATCCCGTACTGCGGCTCCTTTGTGGTTGCCGTAGGGCTCCATTCCTTGCCGAAGAGAAAGTTTACAAGTCCTATTTTCCTTATGGCCGGGACACCGGCTATTATCAGGTAGACGGATATCCCGAGAACAAACGCTATAGCGAGCACTCCACATATGAAAAACAATATGTGGAGTGCTTCTTCAACTATGCGTGCTTTGTTCTTTTTAGCTAGTTGATTGTCTGGCATGTTTCAGTATTTCTGCTTGAAGTCAGTTTACAGGAACTGCACCGGCCTGCCTGATCAGGTCATCTGCATCGCTGGAGAGCATGTAGTCGAAGAACGCCTGTGCAGCTTCGCTGAGCTCGACTCCGTCCTTTGTCACGAGGTTGAACGGCCTCTGCACTACGTATGTTCCGCTGGAGATGTTCTCCTCGGTGCACTCTACACCGCCGACTGTGAGGGCCTTGATACCGTCCTGTCCTTCAACAGCTGAATAGGATGCATATCCGATGGCCGCTTCGTTGGCCTTGACAGCTTCGATGACAGCACCTGTGGAGGTGAGCTCCTGATCGAGCTGGCATGCGTCCGTTGTTCCGGTTATGGATTCAAAGCCGTCCCTTGTTCCTGAACCTGCTTCTCTTCCGATGACGGCGATCTCTGCATCCGCTCCTCCGAGCTCTGACCAGTTGGTGATCTCGCCCGTATAAATCTGGGCTATCTGCTCAACAGACAGGTCATCCACGCCGCAGCTTGAATTGACGATGATGGCAATTCCGTCGAGGGCAAGGGTCGTGGCTGTGAGTCCGGAAGAAAGCTCCTCATCCTTGAGTGCCCTGGAAGCAAGTCCGATGTCGCAGCTTCCGTTGCTGACTGCTTCAATTCCCGTGCCTGATCCGGTCGGATCATATGTGATCGTCACACCTGGGTTGTCAGCCATGAACTGCTCTGAAAGAGTTCCGATGACCTTTTCCATGGAAGTCGATCCGTTCGTGGAAACGGTACCGCTCAGTTCAGACGAACTGGAAGTCGATGTTGATGTAGACGTTGAAGTGCTTGAATCTGTCGTGCTGTTTCCGCCGCATGCCGCAAACATGAGAGCGGCGCAGGCAATGACTGCAATTGTAGCCAGAATCCTCTTGATTTTCTTCATGAATTTCTGCACATCCTTTCTCTAAATGCAGCTTCATCGTATGTGGAAATGATAAAATTAATTATCCGGGTAATGTAAAATCGACGTAAAGTAAAACGGGCTTTTTTGAGGCCCGTTTTACATTTAATATTTATATGTAAAATACAAATCTTAAGGGGTTTTCAGAAGTTCTTCGTCATATTACTCAAATTATTTACCCTGAGTTGAAAACTGTGAAAGCAAATGCACAGAATCGGCAGATCCGGCAACAAAAATGCCAATTCCGGTGGAAAAAAAGTTTCCGTTAAAATATAATGATAGGGCTGTTCTTTTTAGTAGTTTTCAATATTTTTTTGTTAAGAGAGTGGATTTATCTATGAACCGTGACCGGATCGACTCCCTCAGGAGCAAAATTCTCAATTATCTAAGAAGCCTTGGCATGGATTCCTCTTCAATCGACTTCGAATCCAACGTGCAGAACATCAGGAGGCAGATGAAGGACGGCCTCAGCGGAAGCCCTGAAAGCCTGCTGATGATACCGACTTATATTCCGGTCGACGGGACAGTAAAAAACGGCCAGAAGGTTCTAGTGATAGATGCCGGCGGATCCAACCTCCGGACTGCGGCAGTCACATTCAATGACTTCGGCAAGGCCCTTATAAGCGATTTTGAAAAGCATCCGATGATAGGAAAAGAGGGATATTCCGTCACAGCCGACGAATTTTTTGACAGGCTTGCCGGTTATATTGCCCCGTACTGCTCACAGACCGACAGAATCGGATTCTGCTTCTCTTTCCCGTCGGAAATATATCCAAACAGGGACGGCAGGATAATAAACTTCAATAAGGACGTGCTCATCACGGGAGCCGAGGGCAGGATGCTCGGAGAAGGGCTTAACGCATCCCTCGCAAAGCTGGGCATTGAAGGCAAGAAAATAACAGTCCTCAACGACACTGTAGCCGCAATGCTGGCAGGAATATCGGAGAACTGCAAAAGACAGTATTCCAACTACTTCGGATTCATCTACGGAACCGGAATAAACCTCGCATACGGGGAAAAGTCCGGCAATATCGGCAAGCTCCCCTCCGGGGTTCCCGGTATACCGGATGTCATGGCCATCAACACCGAGATAGGAGAGTACAACGGCTTTGAGCGCGGCGTCGTGGACCGCCGCCTGGATTCAGAATCACTGGCCCCCGGGAGCCATGTGTTCGAAAAGATGTTCTCCGGGGCATATATGGGGAGGCTCATCACAATGACTCTCAAGCAGGCTGCCGGGGACGGACTGTTTTCCGACAAGGCTGCAGAGATGATCCTCGCCATGGATGAGCTCTCACTTAAGGAAATAGATGACTTCATAATATATCCTCTCTCAACCAGCAGGCTCGCGGGAGTGTGCGGGAGCCACGACGACTCCCTCGCCGCATATCTCATCATCGACGAACTGTATGAGAGGGCTGCGAAGATGACAGCCGCATGCTTCACTGCAGTGATGGAGTCATCCGGGACGGGATATGATCCCCTGATGCCCGTGTGCATCACTGTTGAGGGAACGGCATATGCCAAGAGTGCAATATTCCCCGGAAAGCTCGATTCCTGCATAGCCAGGTATATGACTCCGAGAGGGCTGCACCTGAGCATCGTGCAGGTCCTCAATGCCGACCTTATCGGAAGCGCAATAGCGGCGCTCAAGTAATAACCAGATGTGGGTTCAGAGAACTGCATCCCTGCCAGAGGGGATGCAGTTCCATTTTTTCGCTGTTTCAGAAGAGATACAGAAAGGCAAGAGCTGCTGCCGCAGACTCGGCAAGGATGATGAGCGGAATCCCAAGAGTAAACCGGCGCTTTCTTGTCTTGTGGTGGAATAAATACATCCCGGCGAGGGCTCCTATGCCGCCTCCGGCCGCGGCAGAAATCAGAAGAGTCCTCTCGCTTATCCTCCATCCTCCTGATACGGCCCGCCTTTTATCCACGCCGAACAGCACAAATGATATTATGTTGACTGCAGCGATGTACAGAAAAAAATATTTCAATTATTCCTCCACAGTGGTCCATGCATATTCCGGCGATGTTGATAAGCCGGCAAGATAACGCTATAATTATACTGAATTAACGGGAATTCTGTATTATTTATCTGTCCCGCATCAAGGATGGTGTTTATATTGGATAAGAGCTCTCAGGTCACGATACACACCCTTCAGAGGATGCCGTACTATCTTCAGGTGCTTCAGAAGGCGGAAGCCAGGGGTGTAAAAACCATATCTGCCGTCACAATTGCCGATGAGCTCGGGATGAACAGCGTACTCGTCCGCAAGGAAATCGCTGCAGTTTCCACGAGAAGCGGAAAACCAAAGGCAGGGTTTGAAGTGGCCCCGCTCATCCGCGATATAGAAGACTACATGGGCTTCAACAATGAGAAGAAGACAGTTATAGTCGGCGCCGGATCGCTCGGAAGGGCACTGCTCGGCAACAGCGAGTTTTCCGAATACGGGATACACATAGTAGCGGCATTCGACGTTTCTGACGCGGTGATAGGAAGAAAGATCAACGGGATAGAAGTCTACCCTGTCGAGGATCTCGAAAAATACTGCACGGACAATTCCATACCGATAGGAATCATCACAACACCTGTCAGCGCAGCCCAGCGTGTTGCAGACGCCTTGGTCCGCGGCGGAGTCAAAGCCATATGGAACTTCGCCCAGACGATACTGAACGTCCCGGAAGGCACGCTCGTGCAGAACGAAAACCTTGCGTCTTCGCTGGCCCTGCTTTCAAGACACATCAACAAATGACTTAAGCGGACTGAGGTCCGCTTTTTTAATTGCCCTGATACCGCTCGAGGAAGGAATGCTCCTCCCCTCCAGCCCTGAATCCCGGAAAGAGATCGGTGTTTACCGTGTGCAGACTGTGGAAAATGCTGTCCTCGATTCCGGGGTTGGTTTTCCTGAGCACTTCTATAAGCTGCTTTACCTCCTGCCTCTTGGACGAACCGTCTTCCATTTTTTCTGTGACACTGCACGCGCACTTTATGAAGCTGAGCCCGTTGTAGCGGGCCCACCTTATTATGTCCCTCTCCTTTATCCTGTAGAGCGGCCTTATGAGCTCCATTCCCTCAAAGTTTTCACTTTTCACCTTTGGGAGCATGGTCTGGAGCTCTGAGCTGTAGAACATTCCCATGAGGACAGTCTCTATAACGTCATTGAGATGATGGCCGAGGGCTATCTTGTTGCACCCCATCCCTGAGGCAGTGCTGTACAGTGCCCCTCTCCTCATCCTCGCGCACATATAGCATGGCTTGTCCCCGGCCATATCCTCCGCCACCCTGAAGATCCCGCACTCCGTTATCTCTATGGGGATCCTCATGAGCTCAGCGTTCTCTTCTATGAGCTTTCTCGTCTCCGGCCTGTATCCGGGGTCAAGAACCAGGTACCTCGCCTCGAAAGGGAAGTCGCTGTGCCTCGACAGTTCCTGAAACAGCTTTGCCATCAGCATGGAGTCCTTCCCCCCGGAGATGCAGACCGCCACCCTGTCGCCCTCTTCCAGAAGCTGGTACTTCTTTATCGCGGCGATAAACGGGTTCCAGAGCTCGCTCCGGTATTTTTTTATTATGCTTCTCTCAATGAGCTGGTATTTTTCAAGCTGCCTTGCCAAAAGTATCACTCTCCTCAGGGCTGCAGGGTTTTATAGAAAGATGCCTCGCAATTCAGCGGCTCTCGTTCCACAGGCAGCACCGGGTATAATGTAGAATATTATAATGTAATATTGTCAGCATGTGCCGCATGTGTCATGCATTTTCCAGAAAAGGAGTCCAAGACATGCACGAGACATTCGAGATAAGAAAGAACGTTCTGCAGATAAGGGATTCAGCTCACGCAAATATTACCCTCATCACCGGATCCGAATCAGCGCTGGTTTTCGACGCCGGACACGGACCGTCCGACAACAGGAGATTCATAGAGAGTCTCACTGACAGGCCTTATACAGTGATTCTGAGCCACGGCCACCCGGACCACACACAGGGGGCCTGGCAGTTTGACGGGGCCTGGATGAGCAGAGACGACCTCCCTGCTTACGACGACGCGAATGCTCCGGGGCAGCGCAGGAAAAATGCGGTGAGGCTTGCGGCCCAGGGGGACCTCGCTGAGGACAGAATTGACGAGTTTGCCTCAAGGCCGAAGGCTTCCCTCAGATTCCTGCGCGGGGATGAAGCATTTGACCTAGGGGACATGCATCCCTACCTCGTGAGGCTTCCGGGCCACACAAAGGGAGAACTGGGCCTTGTGATACCGGAAGAGCGCCTTCTTCTGAGCGGAGACGCCTTCAGCAGGGACATGTGGATGTTCGCCTTCAACCACAGCACCCTCGATGTGCTCGAAAAGACGCTTGAATACGCGATGGGGCTCCCCGTAGACGAATATCTCATCTCCCACTCCGAGAGCACCCAGCCTATTGAATCCCTTGGAGACATCCTCGAATGCCTCAGGAAAAAGGAAGTCGATCCTGATTCAAAGAAGGAATTCTTCGGGGAATACACATACAGTCTCGCCAGCACAGGCGGAAAATATTTTGACAGCGTGAGCATAAGGATTCCGGAAGACGAAGCCCTCCGGCTGATAAAAAAGAATTGAGGAAATGACATGGACGAAATCCACCTTAACAGACTTGAAAACGTGAGGAGAGCCCTCTCCAAGAAGGGGCTGACACAGATGCTCGTGAGCGACCCGCTCTCGATATACTACCTGACAGGAGTCCGCATAGAGCCGTTCGAGAGGTTCTTTGCGCTGTATGTTGCCCCGGACGCCTCCGGGGACACCCTTTTCCTCAACAATCTCTTCACCGTCCCTGAGACTGGCCTTAAGGAAGTCTGGCTCTCTGACACTGACGATGCTGCCGCTGCGGCGTCAGAGGCTGTCGACAGCTCTTCCGACCTAGGCGTGGACAAGGACCTGAGGGCCCGCTTCCTCCTCCCCATCATGAAGGCCCATCCCGACATCGGGTTCGTAAACTCCTCAGACTGCGTCGATTCAGTGAGGGCCGTGAAGGACTCTGCCGAAATCGAAAAGATGAGGGAATCCTCCAGGATAAACGACGCGTGCACCGACCACATGTTCTCCTTCATAAAGGAGGGCATGAGCGAAAAGGAGTGCGCTGAAGAGGTGCTGCGCTTCTACAGGGAAAACGGCGCAGAAGGGCCCTCTTTCACGCCAATCTGCTCATTCGGGGCCAACGCGGCCGATCCCCACCACGAGCCTGACGGCACGTTGCTCAAGCGCGGGGACTGCATTGTGCTCGACATAGGCTGCACCAAGGACGGGTACTGCTCCGACATGACAAGGACATGGTTCTGCATGAAGTCGGAAGACCCGGAATGGCTCAGGATCCACAGGCTTGTGAACGATGCAGGCCTCGCAGCCGAGAAGATGATCCGCCCCGGGGTCCGCTTCTGCGACATCGACTCCGCGGCAAGGGAAATCATCGACAGGGCCGGATACGGGGAATACTTCAACCACAGGCTCGGACATTCAATAGGCCTGCAGGACCACGAATGCGACGACGTGAGCTCCTCCGACAAAAAGGAGGTCGTCCCGGGAAACATATTCTCGATAGAGCCCGGAGTCTACCTGCCGGGAAAATTCGGTGTCAGGATAGAAGACCTCGTGCTTGTGACCGAAGATGGCTGCGAAGTGCTCAACAGATGCTACAGGGGCTACAAGTACACGAACTGATCGGAATGCCTGAACAGCCCTGGCAGGAGGTGCAATTAGACAGATTGGGCAGGCTTAGAATTTTTAAATTCGTTGATTTTGACCTTTAATTTCCTGCGAAATAATGTTATGGTTTATCAAAACAGCAGAGGAAGACTCATGAACAACACGGCTTATACATTCGGATACGGATATTTTTACGGCTTTGCCTATTATTTTGGCAGAGTTTATTCCGATCCGGCTGAAATTACCAAGTTCTGAGTCCACAGTATAGTCATTCAGGGACCCGCAGCCGATCGGCTGCGGGTCTTTTCTTATCTGCTTTATCGGAGGCACATGATGATAGTCGTTCTCAAACAGAATCCGGATCCCGCACAGGTGGAGGCGCTCGTAAAGTGGCTCGAGGACAAGAACATTACCGTCCACAAGAGCATCGGAAAGGACAAGACGGTGTTCGGCCTCGTGGGAGACACCTCATCGCTGGACATTGACCTCATATCCGCCCTCGACATAGTCGAATCGGTAATGAGGGTCGCCGAGCCCTACAAAAAGGCAAACAGGAAGTTCCACCCGGATGACACGGTCGTCCGCGTCGGAGACACCTGCATCGGGGGCGGCGGGCTCACAATCATGGCGGGCCCCTGCTCAGTGGAGAGCGAAGAACAGGTTGTCGGGATAGCGAAGGCCGTAAAGGCCGCAGGCGCGACGATGCTGAGGGGCGGCGCATTCAAGCCGCGCACGTCCCCGTACTCCTTCCAGGGCCTCGGGGAGAGAGGTCTCGAATACCTCAAGACCGCCAAGCAGGAGACCGGGCTGCCGATTGTCACGGAACTCATGGACATCAATCAGCTGCCGCTCTTCAAGGATGTGGACGTCATCCAGATAGGTGCGAGAAACATGCAGAACTTCGACCTCCTCAAGGAGGTCGGAAAACAGGACAAGCCCGTAATGATAAAGCGCGGGATGGCCGCGACATACGAGGAGCTCCTGATGAGCGCAGAATACGTCATGTCCGGCGGAAACCAGAACGTGATACTCTGCGAGAGGGGAATAAGAACCTTTGAAACATACACCAGAAACACTCTTGACCTCTCCTGCATTCCCGTTCTCAAGTCCCTCACCCATCTTCCGATAATTATCGACCCGAGCCACGCCACAGGGAGATCGGAGCTGGTCCCTCCGATGGCAATGGGAGCAGTCGCAGCGGGCTGCGACGGTCTGCTCATAGAGGTGCACAACGACCCGCAGCACGCACTCTGCGACGGAAGGCAGTCCCTGAAGCCCGGGACTTTCGAGACTCTCGCTGGAAATCTCATCGCCCTTCACGAATTCATCAAGGGGCGGCCGGTACCGGAGGCAGACTGAAATGAATGTAGGCATAGTGGGCCTCGGGCTCATCGGCGGCTCGATGGCAAGAAGCATAAAGCAGAAGGCGGAAGACAGGGTACTGGGATTTGACATCGACCAGGAGACTCTCGACATGGCAATCATGTGCAGGGCAGTTGACGCCGTCCTCGACGACGACAGCATCCCGTCCTGCTCGCTCATCCTCCTTGCCGTGAGGCCCGGAGCGGCTGTAGACTGGGTCAGGGAAAAAGCAGGCCTTATAAGCACGGATGCCGTAGTCATTGACCTGTGCGGAATCAAGAGGAAGGTCGTTTCCGAAATAACGCCTGTGGCAGAGAAGTACGGATTTTCATATATCGGAGGCCACCCGATGGCGGGCAAGGAAGTAAACGGGTTCGAAAACTCCTCTGCGGACCTGTTTTCCGGAGCTTCGATGATCCTCACCCCTGACAGGCACACAAGCCTTCCCCTTCTTGAAAAGCTCAAGAAATTCTTTATCGGCATAGGGTTTGCAAGGCTGACATTCACCACTCCCGAAGACCACGACAGGATTATCGCGTACACTTCGCAGCTTGCCCACATCTCATCCAGCGCTTACA